>NZ_LIQX01000114.1 GCF_001418475.1 Streptomyces ossamyceticus
GACCCTCATGCAAGATCGAGGTTAGGGCCTCGGGGAGAGGTGGGAGTTCCTACGCTGGTCTCTTCGGAGCCGCACGGGTCGGGGGATCGGATGAGTGCTGTGGGTGTGCAGTTGACGTCAGGAGGGCCTCCAGTACCGTCCTCGCTGGTGACAGCGGCAGGATTCAGCCGTGAGTGAGGAATCCGCTGCTGCACACGCCGCGGGGCCGCGATCAGTCGCTGCGGGCGGCAATGTTGGTGTGGCCATCACCGGTGATGTCCAAGTGGTGACCTTGCCGGCCGAAGCGGTGCGCTGGGCGCAGGAGGTGCAGGCACCGCCAGGGGCCGGGAACCTGCCGGGGTCGGCGTCAGGGGTTTTTGTTGGCCGGACCCAGGAACTCACTACACTGCGTGCGCTCCTAACCGATGCAGGGGAAGCGGCAGTTACCCAGGAGACGCGGACGCGGGCGATCCACGGACTGGGCGGGATCGGCAAGACTACCCTCGCCCTGCACTACGCCCACACCTACCGCCGCGACTACACCCTGGTGTGGTGGATCACCGCCGAGACCACCGAACAGATCGTCACCGGCCTGGCAAGTCTGGCCATGTGGCTGTGCCCGCAATGGGCAATCACCGCAGGTGTGCCGGAGCGGGCGGCGTGGGCGCTGCTGTGGCTGCAGTGGCACCCCGGTTGGCTGCTCGTCTTCGACAACGTCGAAGACCCTGCCGACCTGCGCCACTACCTCGGCGCGCTCCCTGACGGGCACCATCTTGCCACGAGCCGCACCGCGACCGGCTGGCACACCATCGCCCCCACCATGCCCCTGGGCCTGCTGCACGCCGAGGCGGCCGTGGACCTGCTGTGCACTCTCACCTTCGGGGCGGAGCACGCCCCCACGTCGGCACAGCGCCGGGACGCCGCAGACCTTGCCGCCGACCTCGGCTACCTGCCGCTGGCTCTGGAACAGGCGGGCGCCTACCTGTTCGAAACCGGCACCTTGCTGGCCGACTACCGGCAGATGCTGGGACGCGTCATGGACGCGGCCGCGGGCGGCATCGACCCCGAACGCACCATCGCCCGCATCTGGCACCACACCCTGACCGCCATCGAACGCCGCAACCCCCAGGCCGTAACCCTGCTGAACGCCATGGCTTGGCTCGCGCCTGACGCCATCCCCCGCACTCTGCTCGCCCCGTTCTGCCCCGACCCACTCGCTCTCGGCCAGGCCCTGGGTGCGCTGTACGCATACAACATGATCGCCTACAGCGCTGACCGCCAAGCCATCAACGTCCACCGCCTCGTACAGACCGTCCTGCGCCACCAGCCCGCCGGATCCGACGGATATCCGCCCGGCCGGCAGGACGCCGAACACCTCATCCAGCGAGCGGTCTCCGCCGGCAACACAGACACCCTGGAATGGGAACGGCTCCTACCCCATGTCATCGGCCTCGCCGAGTCCAAACCGGCCCATAGCCCGACATCCATCGAGACAGCCGATACCTACGACGCCGCTGCACAGTACCTGCACCACCAAGGGCGTGAAGCCCACACCATTCGACTGCGTACAGCCGCACTCGTCCAGCGCGAGCAAGCCCTCGGCGATACCCACCCCCACACCCTGGCCAGCCGCAACAACCTCGCCGGCGCTTATAAGGAGGCGGGAGACCTGGGCCGGGCCATCCCCTTGTACGAGGCCGCCCTCGCCCAGAGCGAACAGGTCCTAGGCGACACCCACCCTCAGACGCTGGTCAGCCGTCACGACCTCGCCTGGGCCTACAAGGAGGCGGGAGACCTGGGCCGGGCCATCCCCTTGTACGAGACCGCCCTCGCCCAGAGCGAACAGGTCCTGGGCGACACCCACCCCAACACCCTGGCCAGCCGCAACAACCTCGCCTGGGCCTACAGGGCGGCGGGAGACCTGGGCCGGGCCATCCCCTTGTACGAGACCGCCCTCGCCCAGAGCGAACAGGTCCTGGGCGACACCCACCCCAGCACCCTGGCCAGCCGCAACAACCTCGCCGGCGCCTACGAGGCGGCCGGGGACTTGGCACGCGCCATCCCCTTGTACGAGACCGCCCTCGCCCAGAGCGAACAGGTCCTGGGCGACACCCATCCCCAGACGCTGGTCAGCCGTCACGACCTCGCCTGGGCCTACAAGGAGGCGGGAGACCTGAGCCGGGCCATCCCCCTGCTGAAGACCGCCCTTGTCCAGCGCGAGCAGGTCTTGGGCGACGCCCACCCCCACACCCTGGTTAGCCGCAACAGCCTCGCCGGCGCCTACGAGGCGGCCGGGGACCTGGCACGCGCCATCCCCTTGTACGAGACCACGCTCGCCCAGAGCGAACAGGTCCTGGGCGACACCCACCCCAACACCCTGGCCAGCCGCAACAACCTCGCCGGCGCCTACCAGACGGCCGGGGACCTGGCACGCGCCATCCCCTTGTACGAGACCACGCTCGCCCAGAGCAAACAGGTCCTGGGCGACACCCACCCCCAGACGTTGGTCAGCCGCCACAACCTCGCCTCCGCCTACAGGGCGGCGGGAGACCTGAGCCGGGCCATCCCCCTGCTGAAGACCGCCCTCGCGCAGTGCGAGCAGGTCCTGGGCGACACCCACCCCCACACCCTGGCCAGCCGCAACAGCCTCGCCTACGTCTACCGGGAGGCGGGAGACCTGGCACACGCCATCCCCCTGCTGGAGACCATCCTCGCGCAGTGCGAGCAGATCCTGGGCGACACCCACCCCAAAACCCTGGCCAGCCGCAACAACCTCGCCGACTCCTACAACGATGCCGGGCGAGTCGAGGACGCCCTCGCCCTGCTCGGGCGGGTCCTGGCCGAGCACGAGCGGATCCTCGGCGAGGACCATCCCCACATCCTCGCCGCCCGCAACAACCTCGCCCGCGCCCGCGATGCCGCAGCAGCCGTACAGCAATCGGATACAGCAACCCCAGCAACCTCCCCCAACCTTCAGCCCCCGTCAGACGCTCCCGAGCAACCGGAATGACCCTCCCCGACCGATCTCTGTAGAGCTACGGATCAGAAGGTGCACATGCCCCGTCCGTGCCCGATCCAGCGGGAAACCACGGGGAACCACGGTGCTGAGTGGGCACCGCCCACGGCACCGGCCCCTGACCGTGTGACCTGCTCAGGGGCCGTTCATCTACGCGGGCCGTTCATCTACGCGGTGGGTGTGGGATGTGAACCCACGGTGACTTGCGCCACGACGGTTTTCAAGATCGGCGGTTCTCAAGTCGAGGTCCGGTGCCTACCCTCCACTCATGGTTGATATCGAGCTTCCGGAGCCCTTGGTCCGTCTGCAGCTCGATGTCTACCTTGCTCGATTGAGGGTGATCGAGCATGTTCGTGCGCACGGGCCGGTGGCTGGGTGGAGTCCTGGCGTCGAGGCCGAAGGAGCGAGACTGCAGCAAGCCCGCGAGGCGAGTGAGGCCGAACTCCAAAGGGCGATCGAGGAGAGCGGCTTGGAGCGGGAGCATGGCCGACGCGCGGTTGGCCGGGCGCTCAGGGCGGAAGCCGGGCCGCAGATGCCCGGTCGACGCGGAACGACGACCGCGCCAGATAACACATGAGTGTCCAACTGCGTGACAACGCCGACGAACAGTGGCGGACAACCGCGGACGTCTGCGGACCATCGCAGCAGGTGAGAGGTACATCGGCTGGAGGTCAGGCACTCGCCGCAGTTGCTTCGGGACGAAGAGGTAGCTTGCCCAAGAGCTGGAGCTGTTGATCCGAGGAGGCCCCGCCCGTGGAGCAGAGGTTTGCAGGCCCACCGTATGACCTGGATGACCTGATACCCGAGCTCGCGGTTCTCGGTCGGCGGACGACGCTGCTATTGCCGAAGAGCGGGTCACCCGGCGTCCGGGAAAGTTCCCTCGGAGGCCCCTTGCTCTGGCCGGCTGACGACCCCTGGCCCTCTTGCGGACAACCGGGACACTGGGCTTGGCCCAACGAGAAGAGCCCTGCTGGGATGGTTTCCATGGTGCCGGTCGCCCAGCTCTTCGCACGAGACGTGCCCGAGTTCTCATTCCCGGAAGGCATGGACGTACTCCAGCTGGTCTGGTGCCCGTTGATCCATCCTCGGGACCAAGCTTGCGCCGCACTGCCGAAGCTCTACTGGCACAGCGAGGCGGACGTACTGGCCACCGGCGTGCTCCGGAACATCCCCACTCCGCTGGAGGGTGAATACGAAGAGGAGTTCATGCCCAGTCCGTGCACTGTGTTCCCCACCCCAGCGGTGGAGTACCCGAACTGGGACCTGCCGCAGGAACTTGGGCAGATCCTGCAGCCCCGCATTGAGGAGCTTGAGGAGCGCTTCGGCATGGAGTACACGCGGTTCGCGTGTGCGCTGCAGAACAAGGTCGGCGGGTATCCGGCCTGGAACCAGCCGCCTGACTGGCCCGTCTGCGAGCGCGGCCACCGCATGGAGCACCTGCTCAGCATCACCCCGGAGGAAGACCTAGACATGGTCATGGGTGACCTCGGAGGTATCTATATCTTCCTCTGCCGCCAATGCCCCGATCTGCCCTACGCGCACCGCTACGACTGCTAGAGCGCAGCCGCGGTGCCGACGAAAGGCATGCCTGACGTGCCAGATCGTGTGGGGAACCACGGGGAATCACGGGTGCGCATCGTTCCCCGGCCAGACCATAAGGGTTGAGCGCCGCCTGACATCCATGGTTGACATCAACGGCGGTGGACGACAGCGGCAACGGGCGAACCCGGACGGCATCTCCCCTACCGGCCGGAGCCACCCCGCCACGCCGGATGTGGCGCCCGGATCGAACTCCTTAAAGCGGTGGCTTCCTGGCAACCAACGGTAGTGGCCAGCTAGGGCCTGTCGTTTGGGTCACGCCTGGGCCGCGGGGCTTGGCACGCACATCTGCGGCGTCAGGGCGCCGCAGCCCGAAGCCGGCATGATCCAAACGACAGGCCCTGGCGCAGGCCGCGAGTGCGCCGCCGTTCCTCGGTGAGGAAGAGCAGGGTGAACCGTGTCCGATTGTCAGGATCGATCAGCGCTGAGCGCGACACAGGCCAGGGCCACGGCCCCCGGAGCTCCCAGCGCGGAGCCCGGTGGGCCGGGGTGGTTTGGTCCCGGCCCACGGCGGCCGCCTCAGTGGGCGGACGTCGCCCCCAGGCCCGCCACGGGTCGTTCGGCGTCGACGCCGACTCCCGTGGTGGCGGTCTCGGCCCTGGCACCCAGTGCCCCGTCCAGGTCCGCCCACAGGTCGTCCACGTCCTCCAGGCCCACCGACATCCGCAGGAGCCGGTCGCTCACCCCGGCGCCCCGGCGGTCGGTCTCGTCCACGATGCGGTGGCTGATGGAGGCCGGGTGCTGGATCAGGCTGTCCACGCTGCCGAGGCTGACGGCGGGGGTGATCAGCCGGACGCCCGCGATGACGTCGTGGGGGTCGCCGTGGACCTCGAAGGCGATCATCGCGCCGCCGACGCGGGGGTAGTGGACCCGCGCCACCCGCGGGTCGGCGTCGAGGCGGCGGACCAGTTCCACGGCGGTCGCGGAGGCCGCCCGGACCCGCACGGGGAGGGTCGCGAGGCCGCGCAGCAGGAGGTAGCCGGCGAGCGGGTGGAGGACACCGCCGGTCGCGAAACGTATCTGCCGCAGCCGCCCGGCGAACTCCTCGTCGCAGGCCACGACCCCGGCCATGACGTCCCCGTGACCACCGAGGTACTTGGTGGCGCTGTGCAGGACAAACCGGGCGCCCTGCTCGACGGGCCGCTGGAGGACCGGCGTCGCGAAGGTGTTGTCCGCGAGGAGCGGGACCGAGCCGCAGGAGTGGGCGAGGGCCCGCAGATCGAGTTCGGCGAGGGTCGGGTTGGCCGGGGACTCGACCATCACCAGACCGGTGTCGGGCCGCAGCGCGTCCGCGACGCCCGCCGGGTCGACCCACGTGACCTCGGAGCCGAGCAGCCCCGCGGTGAGGAGATGGTCGCTGCAGCCGTACAGGGGCCGTACGGCGACGACATGGCGCAGGCCCATGGAGGCGCGGGCGAGGAGCACGGCGCTCAGCGCGGCCATACCGCTCGCGAAGGCGACGGCGCTCTCGGTGCCTTCCAGGCGGGCGAGGGCGGTCTCGAAGCGGGCGACGGTCGGGTTGCCGAGCCGTCCGTAGATCGGGGTGCCCTCGGGTTCGGCGCCGTCGACGGCGAAGGTGTCGATGCGGGCGGCCTCACCGCGACTGTCGTACGAGGGGTAGGTCGTGGACAGGTCGATGGGCGCGGCGTGCAGGCCCTGGCGCGCGAGATCGTCGCGGCCGGCGTGCACGGCCTCGGTGTCCAGCGCTCTCGGCGTGGTGCGTGCGGGGTCGTACGCGTGCGTGCTCGCTGAGTTCATGGGCGTCAGAGTGAACATCGGCCGGACCGTACGGGTTGCTCTCCGTGCTACGTTCGAACAATGGCCGAATCTGTCGTACTGGATCCGGTGGACCTCCACCTTCTGCGCCTGTTGCAGAACGACGCACGGGCGACCTACCGCGATCTCGCCGCCCAGGTGGGGGTCGCGCCGTCGACGTGTCTGGACCGGGTGACCCGGCTGCGCCGCTCCGGAGTCATCCTCGGGCATCAGCTGCGGCTCGATCCGGCCAAGCTCGGGCGGGGGCTGGAGGCGCTGCTGTCGGTTCAGGTCAGGCCGCACCGGCGGGAGCTGGTGGGGCCGTTCGTGGAGCGGATCCGGGCGCTGCCCGAGTCGCGGACCGTGTACCACCTCACCGGACCGGACGACTATCTCGTGCATGTCGCCGTCGCGGACATGGCGGACCTGCAGCGGCTGGTCCTCGACGAGTTCACGTCGCAGCGCGAAGTGGCGCGCGTGGAGACCAGGTTGATCTTCCAGCAGTGGGAGTGCGGGCCCCTGCTCCCGCCGGACGCCGAACGGCCCGCCTGAGCGGAACGGATGCTGCGCCCCTGAGTGGTACGGGGTGCTGCGGCCTGAGTGGTACGGGGTGCTGCGGCGCCGAGGGATACGGGACCTGCGGCCTGAGTGGTACGGGGTGCTGCGGCGCCGAGGGATACGGGACCTGCGGCCCCGAGTGGCACAGGTGCCGCACCGAGCGGTACGGGTGGTCCGCCCTGAGCGGAATCCGGCCGCCGTAAGGCTCAACACCCGGTCAAGCAGCTGACGGCGACCGGTCGCCGTACCAAGATTGTCCGCATGTCTGACATCAAGAGTCCCCTGCCCCGCGAGGTCGCCGACGCGTATGTCGACGACCTGATCGCCCTCGACCCGCTGACCGGTACCTACCTCGGTGTGAAGGAGAGTTCGAGCAGGCTGCCGGACACCTCCCCCGCCGGTCTGGAGGCCCGTGCGGAGCTGATCCGGACGACGCTGGCCAGGCTCGACGAGGCGGAGCGTCGACCGGGCGCGGACAGCGACATCGAACGCCGGTGCGCGCGCCTGCTGCGCGAGCGCCTCACCGCCGAATTGGCCGTGCACGAGGCCGACGAGCACCTGCGCGCGGTCGGCAACATGGCGACACCGCCGCACGAGGTGCGTGAGGTCTTCACCATCACCCCGGCGGAGACCGACGAGGACTGGGCGGCGATCACGGAGCGGCTGCGCGCGGTGCCGGCGGCGTACGCCGGATACCGCGAGTCGCTCGCCCTCGGCCTGGACCGCAAGCTGTACGCGGCTCCGCGGCCGACCGCGACCTTCATCGGGCAGCTCACCGAGTGGGCGGACACGGACGGCGCGGGGCGCGGCTGGTTCGAGGACTTCGTGTCGGAGGGCCCGGAGTCCCTGCGCGCCGAGCTGGACGAGGCGGCCCGCGGGGCGACGCGTGCCGTGGTGGAGCTGCGCGACTGGATGCGTGACGTGTACGCCCCGGCGATCGAGGGCGCCCCGGACACGGTGGGCCGTGAGCGGTACGCCCGGCTGGCCCGCTACTTCACGGGGGCGGACCTGGACCTCGACGAGGCGTACGCGTACGGCTGGTCGGAGTTCCACCGGCTGCTCGGCGAGATGAGGCAGGAGGCCGAGAAGATCCTTCCGGGCGCCGCCACGCCGTGGGTGGCGCTGGCGCACCTGGACGAGCACGGACGGCACATCGAGGGCGTCGACGAGGTCCGCACCTGGCTCCAGTCGCTGATGGACGGGGCGATCGAGGCCCTCGACGGCACCCACTTCGACCTGGCGGAGCCGGTGCGGAAGGTGGAGTCGTGCATCGCCCCGCCCGGTGGTGCCGCCGCCCCGTACTACTCGGCGCCGAGCGAGGACTTCTCCCGTCCGGGCCGCACCTGGCTGCCGACGATGGGGGCGACCCGCTTCCCGGTGTACGACCTGGTGTCCACCTGGTACCACGAGGGCGTCCCCGGCCACCACCTCCAGCTCGCGCAGTGGGTGTACGTCAAGGACGACCTCTCCCGCTACCAGGCGACCATCGGCGGGGTCAGCGCCAACGCCGAGGGCTGGGCGCTGTACGCGGAGCGGCTCATGGACGAGCTGGGCTTCCTCAAGGACGCGGAGGAGCGGCTCGGTTATCTGGACGCGCAGATGATGCGCGCGGCCCGCGTCATCGTCGACATCGGTATGCATCTGGAGCTGGAGATCCCGGCGGACTCCCCCTTCCACCCGGGCGAGCGCTGGACCCCCGAGCTGGCCGAGGAGTTCTTCGGCTCCCACAGCAGCCGCCCGGCGGACTTCGTGGAGAGCGAGCTGACGCGCTATCTGACCATTCCCGGGCAGGCCATCGGCTACAAGCTCGGCGAGCGGGCCTGGCTGCTCGGCCGCGAGAAGGCCCGGCAGCGCCGCGGCGACGCGTTCGACGCCAAGGCCTGGCACATGGCCGCCCTCTCCCAGGGCTCCCTGGGCCTGGACGACCTGGTGGACGAACTCGCCCAGCTGTGACCCGAGCGCGCCGGGCCCACCGACCGCACCACCGGGCCCGGCCGCCCACCCCGGCCTCCGACCCCGGCCGCCGACTTCCGACCCCGGCCGCCGACCGACCTCTGATCAGCCCGCAGAGCGACGCTGATCAGCCCGCCGCCGGTCCGACCCGCACCAGACGCAGCCCCGTCCACGGCCCCCTCGGGACGGACGCGGCACTGACCCCGTACCGTCCGGGCGTCAACTCCACCCGCACATGGTCGGTCGCCGCGGCGGCGCGCCCGGGGCGGGCCGCGTCGAAGAGGACGAGCGGTCCCGGCACGCGCCACTCCAGCGCGGGCTCCCACACCGCGTCGTCAAGCGCGGCGGACACCTCGGAGAGGAGCCGCGCCTCGGAGGGGAGCCGCGCCTCGTCGCCGGCCGCGCACCGGCGGACGAAGAGGCCGTGCCCGGGGAGGTACGCGGTGGCGGCCGGTTCACCGCCCAGGACCAGGGCGCGGGTGTCGCCGACGGGCAGCAGCCCGGCGTGGCCGGGGAGGTCGCAGGCGCGGTCGTGGTCGGAGGACGTCTCGTCGCCGTCGGCGCCCGCCCAGAACGGCAGGACCGCTTCCGGCACGGCTATGAGCGGTCCAGCAGCCGACTCCACCCACCGCACCACATCTGGAACCACCGCATCCGCACAACGAGCCATGCCCAGAAAGCTACACGCCCCCCTGCCCCCTCAACTCATTGGGTGGACTTGCTTCTTGACAGAGTGTCAGTAAGTGAAGTGCGGCAAGGCGCCGCCGCCCGGTCAGCAGCCGCAGTCCTCGGCGTCCACCGGCGCGGTCAGCGGGTCCGCCTCGCCCCGCTCGGTACCTTCCCAGGTCTCGTACGCGAAGCCCTCGCGGGCCCAGTACTCGAAGCCGCCGAGCATCTCCTTCACCTGGAAGCCGAGTTCGGCGAGGGCGAGGGCGGCCCGCGTGGCGCCGTTGCAGCCGGGGCCCCAGCAGTAGGTGACGACGGGCACGGATCTGTCGAGGAGCTGCTCGGCCCGCTCGGGGATGAGGGCGGTGGGCAGGTGGACCGCGCCGGGGATGTGCCCCTGGTCCCAGGACGCGGTGGACCGGGAGTCGAGGACGACGAAGCCGGGGTCGCCGTCGGCGGCGAGCGCGGCCGCCACGTCGGAGACGTCGGCGTGGAAGACGAGGCCGACCCGGAAATAGGCGGCGGCCTCGGCCGGGGCAGCGGGGGCGACCCTCAGGACGGGGTTCAGGGCGGTCGTGGTGGTCATCTCGGGGCCTCTCTCTGTCCGGCGCCGGGGCCGACTCCTCGACGGGGCCGCCGTCCGGCCCCGTGACCAGAAATCTACGGCCGGTGATCCTCTTCCTGAAGGGGCATTCCATGGTCCAGGCCTTGCCCGGCCGGGGAATCCCCTGCTATCTCTGCCCCATGACCGTGAATTCCCCGTACGTTCCGGACGCCACCGACTGGCGCATCCTCGACGTCCTCCAGCGTGACGGGCGGGCGAGCTTCGCCGATCTGGCGCGTGCCGTGTCGATGTCGGCGAGCGCCGTCACCGAGCGGGTGCGGCGGCTGGAGGAGGCGGGCGTCATCCAGGGGTACGCGGCCGTGGTGGAACCGGAGCGGCTGGGCCTGCCCATCCTGGCGTTCGTCCGCCTCCGCTACCCCAACGGCAACTACAAGCCGTTCCACGACCTGGTGGCCGTCACCCCCGAGATCCTGGAGGCGCACCACGTCACGGGCGACGACTGCTTCGTGATCAAGGTCGCCGCCCGTTCGATGCGCCATCTGGAGGAGGTGTCGGGGAAGATCGGTTCGCTGGGCTCCGTCACGACCAGCGTCGTGTACTCCTCACCACTCCCCCGGCGCCCGCTCGGTCGCTGACGCCCCTGATCAGGCTGTCGTGCGCTGCCGTACGACCGACCCCGACCGGTCCTTCACGACCTCCAGCTGTGCGTGGATCCGCCGTCTCAGGTCCCCCACATGGCTGACGATGCCGACGCTGCGGTCCCGCTCGCGGAGCGCGTCGAGGACGTCGAGGACCTCGTCGAGGGTCTGGTCGTCGAGGCTGCCGAACCCCTCGTCGATGAAGAGGGTGTCGAGGCGTACGCCGCCGGCCTCGTCGGTGACGACGTCGGCGAGGCCGAGCGCGAGCGCGAGGGACGCGAAGAACGTCTCACCGCCGGAGAGCGTGGCCGTGTCCCGCTCCCTGCCGGTCCACGCGTCGACGACGTGCAGTCCGAGTCCGCTGCGCCCGCGTCCGGAGCGGTCGTCCGAGTGGACGAGGGTGTAGCGGCCGGAGGACATCCGCTGGAGCCGTACGGTCGCGGCGGCGGCGACCTGTTCGAGACGGGCGGCCAGGACGTAGGCCTCCAGGCGCATCTTGCGCTCGTTGTCCGCGGCGGTGCCCGCGGCGAGTCCCGCCATGCGGGCGACGCGGTCGTACTCCTCCCGCAGCGGTGCCAGCCGCCGTACCGAGGCGGCGGCCCGTGCCGACAGCCGGTCGAGCGCGGCGCTGCGCCGCTCGGCCTCGTCCCACGCGGACACGGTCCGCTGCAGGCGCCGGGCGGCGGCCTCGGCGGCCCGCTCGGCGCCGGGGACATCGGCGGACGGCCGTTGGGCCGCGGCGGCCGTCTCGGGCTCGGCGAGCACGGCCCGCACCGCCGCCTCCTCCGACTGCCAGGCGTCGATGCGCCGTTGCAGGTCCCGGTGGGCGGCGGCGTCGAGGAGCGCCGCGGCGGCGGCCTGCGGTGTGTCGAACCCGGCGCGGAAGGCGGCGTCGGCGAGGCGTGCGTCGGCGTCCTTGAGCCGCTGCGCGGTGTCGTCGGCGGCGCGCACGGCCTCGGCGGCCTCGGTGAGCCGGGCGGCGCGCAGTTCCAGTTGCCCGGCCCGCTCGGCCACGCTCCGGGCCTCGCCCCTGGCCTGCGTCAACTCCTCCTCCAGGGAGGCCCGTTCCCGCTCCAGGGCGTCCCGCCGGGTGTTGCGGGTGGCGGCCCGGACCGCGGCCTCCTGCCGTGCGGCGGCCCGCCGGTCGCGCTCCCGTTCGGCGTGCAGCAGCGCCTCCTGCGCGGGATGCAGGTCCGAGGCGCCACGCCGGGCGTGGGCGTAGTCCCGCTCCATCTCCTCGGCCAGCGCGGCGAGTCGGTCGGTCGGGGTGTCACCGGCCTCCGCGCTCGCGGCGGCGAGCGCCCGCCGCAGGTCCCCGAGGCGCCGTTCCGCCTCGGCGCGCTCCTCGTCGGCCCGCTGGAACGCGGTGAGCGCCCCTTCCTCCGCCTCGCGGTCGACGTGCCCGGCGTCCTTGCGGGCGGGCGCGGGGTGGTCGGTGCCGCCGCAGACGGCGCACGGCCGGCCGTCGACCAGTTCGGCGGCCAGTTCGGCGGCGATGCCGTTCAGGCGCTGTTCCTTGAGGTCCAGCCAGTGGGTGCGCGCCTCCCCGGCCCGCTCCGTGAGCCGGAGGACATCCGCCCGGGCCTCGTCGGTGTCCCGGTCGAGCCGGTCCCGTTCGCGGGCGGCACGCAGCCGGCGCTCGGTGGGCTCGCGCTGGACGGCGAGCTGCTCGGCCCGGGTGGCGGCCTCCTGGGCGGCCTCGACGCGGGCCTGCAGCCCGGCCCGTGTGGTGTCCCAGTCGGCCAGCCAGCTCTCGGCGTCCTGGAGGACGTCCTCGTCGGCGCGCTCCTCGCTGTCGAGTTCGGCGCGCTCGGAGAGGAGGTCGGCCAGCTTCCGCTCGGCGCGGCGGGCGGAGGCGAGCCCGCCCAGCTCCTCCGACGCCTTCCGGGCGGCGGCCGCGAGCCCGGCGGCTCCGGCGTCGGCTTGGTCGGCGGGCAGGGCGGCACGCGTGCGTGCCTCGTCCGCGCTCGCCCTGCGGTGCGCGGTCTCGGCCTCGTCCCGCAGGTCGAGCGCCGGTTCCACGGCCTCGGCCTTGCGGCCGCGTTCCATGCGTTCGCGGTCCGCCCGGTGGGTGTCGGCCCGCTCCTCCAGCTTCCGGGCCCGCTCCCGCGCCTCGGCGAACCGCCGCTGGAGCCGGGCCACTTCGCGTACGTCGTCGAGGTCGCGCTCGGCGGCCGCGTGCGCGGACTCGGCCGCGGCGCGCGCGCAGTGGGCGATGGTGAGCTGCTCCCGCGCGGTGCTGCGGGCGACGGCGGCCCAGCCGAGGACGGCTTCGGCGAGTCCCGGATCGCCCGGTGCGAGCTGGGGCGGGGCGAGGTCGCCGCCGGCGGCCTGCTGCATGCGGTGGGCGTCGGCGAGCAGGGCGGTGTCGCCCTCGCGGACCTGTGCCTCGGTGGCCCGGCGCCGGTCGGCGAGGCGCTTCTCGACGGCGGCGAACCGCTGGGTGTCGAACAGCCGGCCGAGCAGCCGGCCACGGGCCTCGGCGTCGGCCCGCAGGAACCGGGCGAAGTCGCCCTGCGGCAACAGCACCACCTGACAGAACTGCTCCCGGCTCATCCCGACGACCTGGGTGATCTCCTCGCCGATCTCCTGGTGGGACCGGCTGAGGTCCTTCCAGGCGCCCGCGGCGACGTCGTACTCCCGCAGCCAGCTCTGCGCCTTGTCGAGGGTCGTTCCCGTGCCACGTTTCTTGGGCCGCTCCCAGGGCGGCTGCCGGGTGAGTTCCAACCGGCGTCCGGCGACGGTCAGTTCGAGGCGGACCTCGGTGCGTGTCGCGGGGTCCGCGTGGTCGCTGCGCAGGGTCATGCCCTGGCCGTTCTGGCGGGCGCCGGGCACCGAGCCGTACAGGGCGTAGCAGACGGCGTCCAGGACGGACGTCTTGCCGGCGCCGGTCGGGCCGTGCAGCAGGAAGAGGCCGGCGGCCGACAGGTCGTCGAAGTCGACGGACTGGGTGCCGCCGAAGGGGCCGAAGGCGGTGATGTCGAGCCGGTGCAGTCTCATCGGGCGGTCTCCCGGAGGGTCTCGTCGGCCCGTACGGCGTCGAAGGCGTCCCGGAGCACGGTCTGTTCGTGGCTGTCGGGGCCGGTGCCGCGCACATGGGCCACGAAGTCCTCCGCGATCTGCTGGTCGTCACGGCCCGCGAGGCGCCGGGCGTAGGAGACGTCCGGGTCGTCGGGGGCGCGTTCCGGGTCGAAGACGAGGCTGAGGGTGTGCGGGAAGCGCGCGCAGAGCCGGGCCATGGGTTCGGCGGGCCGCACCGGGTCGGTGAGGGTGGCCTCGACCCACGCGTCCTCGTGCCGGGCGAGGCCGGGGTCGTCGAGGAGCTCGTCCAACCGGCCGCGGAGGCGGGCGAGTCGGCGCGGTACGGGGCAGTCGACGCGCTCGGCGTCGAGCGAGCCGTCGGCACCGAGGTCGATCAGCCACATGCTCTTGCGGTGGCCGGCCTCCGAGAAGGAGTACGGCAGCGGGGAGCCCGAGTAGCGGACGCGTTCGGTGAGGGTCTGGCTGCCGTGCAGATGGCCCAGGGCGACGTAGTCGACGCCGTCGAAGACCCCGGCGGGCACGGACGAGACCCCGCCGACGGAGATGTCCCGCTCGCTGTCGCTGGGCGCGCCGCCGGTGACGAAGGCGTGGGCGAGGACGACGGACCGTGTGTCCGGCGCGCGGGTGGCCAGGTCGGAGCGGACGCGGTCCATGGCGGCGGCGAGCACGGCCTCGTGGCCGGGCCTGTCGACCGCGAACTCGTCCTTGACCAGGGCGGGTTCGAGATACGGCAGCCCGTAGAAGGCGACGTCGCCATCCGCGTCGGCCAGGAGCACCGGAACTCCGGCCGCGGCGGCGTCGGTGCGCAGGTGGATGCCCGCGCGGCCCATGAGCCCGGAGCCGACGCCGAGCCGACGCGCCGAGTCGTGGTTCCCGGAGATCATCACGGTGGGGACGCCCAGCTCGGCGAGGCGGTGCAGGGCGTCGTCGTAGAGCTCGACGGCGGCCAGCGGCGGCACCGCCCGGTCGTACACGTCGCCGGAGACGACCACCGCGTCCACCTCGCGCTCCCGCACGGTCGTGACGAGGTGGCCGATGAACTCGGCCTGCGCCCCGAGCATGCTCACCCGGTGGAACGACCGACCGAGATGCCAGTCAGAGGTGTGCAGAATCCTCAAGACGCCACTCCGACCCGCATGTTTCCCCTCATCCCTCCCTGGACCCACCCGGCCCCGCGGCGACCGGCCCGTACCGCGCCGACGCACCGACCACGCTAATACCTGTCGGCATCTGGTCCTGCACGGTCAGGCACAGTCACCGCTTCATGGAGACACCTCGACTGTTCGCCACGAAAACGGCCGATCAGGGGGAAATCCAGGCAATCCTCGCCGCAGGCACCACCATTGGCCGGTCGGCACGCCCGTCACGCGTCGCCGTACGCCTCGCCGCCGAGTTCGAAGCCGGCCGTGCCCGCCGTGGTGTCGGCGAGCCAGGCGCGGAACGCGGGCACGTCGGCGTCGGGGAGCCCGATCTCGATGGTGACGGCCTCCCCGTAGCGGACGTCGCGGACCTCACGCCCGGTGGCCCGCAGGTCGTTCTGCACCTTGCCGGCGCGCTGGTGGTCGACGGTGACCGTCGCGAGGCGGAAGCGCCGGCGGGTCAGGGTGCCGAGCGCGTCCAGCGCCTCGCCGACGGCGCCGCCGTACGCCCTGATGAGGCCGCCGGCGCCCAGTTTGACTCCGCCGTAGTACCGGGTGACGACGGTCACGACGTACCGCATGTCACGCCGCATCAGCATCTGCAGCATGGGGACACCGGCGGTGCCGCCGGGTTCCCCGTCGTCACTCGCCTTCTGCACGGCGGCGTCGGCGCCGATGACGTACGCGTAGCAGTTGTGCGTGGCGTCGGCGTGCTCCTTGCGGACTGCCGCGATGAACTCCTGGGCCTCCCGCTCGGTGGCGGCCGGGGCGACCGCGCACAGAAAACGTGAGCGGTTGACCTCGGTCTCGTGCACGCCGGCGCGGGCGACGGTGCGGTACTCGTCCTGCATCGGGCCAGCCTATGCGCAGCCCGGAACGCGTCCACGCCGGGTGTGCGCGGCGGTGTGCGCGGCGAGACAGGGGCCGGCGTCAGTTCTTCTTCTCGCCGCGGGCCACGATGAGGTCTGTCAGGAGGGCTGTGCCCGGGGTCAGGGCGGACCAGGTGTCGCCGTGCCAGGCGAGGACGGCGACGGCGGAGGTCGGGAACTTGGTGCGGACGGTGTCCAGGGCGTCGTCGAGCGCGTCACCGGCCAGGTCCAGCACCAGTTCCTCCAGGCCCGGGTTGTGCCCCACCAGCAGCAGGGTCCTGACCCCGTCGGGGACCTCGTGCACGACGTCCAGCAGTTCCGCCGCGTCGGCGGCGTACACACGCCGGTCGAGGCGTACGGGCGGCGGCGTCCCCCACTGGGCGGCGACCGCCTCCCAGGTCTGGGTGGCGCGGACGGCGGTGGAGCACAGGGCGAGGTCGGGCAGGCAGTCCGCCTCGGCGAGGGCCCGCCCGGCGGCGGGGGCGTCGCGGCGTCCGCGCGCGGCCAGGGGGCGTTCGTGGTCGGGCACGCCCACCGGCCAGGCCGACTTGGCGTGCCGCAGGACGACGAGTCTGCGCAGTGGTCCCGCTCCCCGCCCGTTCATGCCGGTGCTCCGATCTCCCGGGTCAGCTCCAGCCCGAGGAGCCGGTCCGCGTAGGCGAACGTCTCGAACCGTGCCCCGTCCGGCACGTCGTCGGCCCGTTCCACGGCCCGCAGGACGGTGAGCACGGCGGGCACGTCCAGGTCGTCCTCCCAGGCGGTGCGCAGGGCCTGCCGTACGTCCTCCGGGACGGGCTTCGAGGGGCGGGTGGCCCAGCCGGCCACCGCCTTGCGCCACGCGCCGAGGGTCTCGTCCGCCTCAGCCAGGGCGGGGGCGTCGAGGGCGACGGGGGTGCGGCGGGGCCCGCGGAGGAGGACGAGCCGCAGGGCGGTGCCGCCCGCGGCCGGTGCCTCCGGTCCGGTGACCGGGGCGACCTCGACACCGATGCCTTCGCCGGTCGTCTCCCCGGTGCCTGCCACCCGCAGCACCTGTCGCCCGCCGCCCGCCCCGGCGGCCTCCGTCGGCCGGATGCCCAGGTCGTCGGCGCGTCCGCGCAGCGCGGCGGGCGGGTCGGCGACCAGCAGGGCGGGGACACCGCCCATGTCCAGGGCCCGCGCGAGGACGTCGGCGACCAGCAGCACCCGCAGCCCCCACGTGTCGTCGCTCGGCGCGTGGACGTGGACCCTGGTGAGCGCTCTGCGGACGTCGACGGGCTC
This sequence comes from Streptomyces ossamyceticus, assembly GCF_001418475.1. Taxonomy (GTDB): domain Bacteria; phylum Actinomycetota; class Actinomycetes; order Streptomycetales; family Streptomycetaceae; genus Streptomyces; species Streptomyces ossamyceticus. The sequence goes on from NZ_LIQX01000114.1 coordinate 17,037, forward strand.
GCCGGTCCGGGCGTCGGTGATACGCAGCACGAGGTGAGCGTAGGCGCGCGAGCGGCGGAACGCAGTGCGCACCACGACATTGTGTGCGGCCGACCGACGCGACGGCCCGGCCCGCTCCGCGGTCGCCGGTCGCCGGTCTCCCCGGCGGCGCCGCTCGGGTGGGCGCGGGAATGGCCGGGCCCGCCGCGCTGTTGGCGCAGGCAGCCCGCACCGGGCGCTCTCTTACGGACGATGAGGAGACAGGACATGGACGGCGACGCCGCCACGATCCGCAAGATCCTGACGGAACTCGGCGACACCTGGGCCGTCGTGGGCCTGTCCACCAACCGCGGCCGCGCCGCGTACGGTGTCGCCGAGGTCCTCCAGCGCTACGGCAAGCGGGTCGTCCCGGTCCACCCCAAGGCCGAGACGGTCCACGGCGAGCAGGGGTACGCCTCGCTCGCGGACATCCCCTTCCCGGTGGACGTCGTGGACGTCTTCGTCAACAGCGACCTCGCCGGCCCGGTGGCCGACGAGGCCGTACGGATCGGCGCCCGGGCCGTCTGGTTCCAGCTGGGCGTCGTCGACGAGGACGCCTACGACCGCACCCGCGCCGCCGGGCTCGACATGGTCATGGACCGCTGCCCCGCCATCGAGATTCCCCGGCTGGGCTGACCGTCGGCGCGACGGCTCACCGTCCACTTCCACACGGCGGCCCACCTTCCGCACGGCGGCTCACGGCCCGGACGGCTGCTCCGGATCCACGGCAGCTCAGGTTCCGCGCGCCGCTCAGCTGTGGGCGACGACCGCCACCGGCGCCGCCGCGTGGTGCAGCACCGCGTGGGTGACCGGCCCGAGGTGGGCGCCGAGCGGGGAGTGACGCACCCGGCGGCCGACGACGACCAGCGACGCCTCGCGCGACGCCGCGACGAGGTGGTCCGCCGCCTTGCCCTGGGGTGACTCCTCGACGACCTCGACGTCCGGGAACTCCTGCCGGAAGGCGTGCAGTGCGCCGGCCGGCCCGAGGGCGCCCTCGTGAGGGCCGCGCCCGGCCGGGGGTCCGTGGCCCGGGTCGTGGACGACGCGCAGCGCGGTGTGCCGCACAGTGGCGGCCTCGAAGGCGAACCGGAGCAGCGTCCCGTCCGGGTGCGCGGCGTCCAGGCCGAGGACGACGGGCCGGAAGGGCGTCCCGGCGGGCCCGGCCCCTGACGGATCCCGCACGTGCTCGTCGTCGGCCGACTCGCCGGCCCTGACGAGGACGACGGGACGCTCCGTGTGCGCGGCGACGTGCAGTCCGACGGAGCCGACGAGGAGGCCCGCGACACCGCTCCGCCCGTGCGAGCCGAGGACCAGCAGCTCGGCGTCCACGGCCGCCTTCAGCAGTTCCTCCGTCGCCCGGCCCGTCAGCTGCTCCAGGCCCACGTCGACGGCCGGACGGCGCCGCCGGACATCGTCGGCGGCGTCGCGCAAGATCTGCCGCGCCCCGGGGCCCGCCGACGTCACCCCGTGCTCCGCCCAGCCCAGCTGGGCGGACGGACCGAGCATCGGTGACCGTCCCATCGGCTCGGGCACCGGTTCCCACACGTTGACCAGGAGCAGGGGCAGGGCGCGGAGCCGGGCCTCACGGGCCGCCCACTCGACGGCGGCGCGGCTCTCCGGGGAACCGTCGAAGCCCACGGTGACGGTGCGGGGCATGAGCGCACCTCCTGACGTCGAGGTCTGTCTCCAGGATCGCGGCAAGGCGGTCGAAACGCAGCGGCACGGCGGCCCAAATCCGCGAGAGCGGCCCGGGTCGGTGAGAATCGGTGCATGCTGAGCATCGGATCCGTGGTGATGGGGGCCTCCGACGTACGGCGGGCCGCAGCGTTCTGGACGCGGGCACTGGGTTACGTGCCGCGCGAGGAACCGGAGGACGACTGGGTGGTGCTGGTGCACCCGGACGGGACCCGGCCCCAGCTGTCGCTCGGGCTGAGCGAGACGCCGGTACAGGCGCGGCCCCGGGTGCATCTGGACCTCTACGCCGGGAACGCGGCCGACCAGGCGGCGGAGGTCGAGCGGTTGGTGCGCCTTGGCGCGCGCCGCGTCGACTGGGAGCTGTACGAGGACGACGCCGACTTCGTCGTCCTGGAGGACCCTGAGGGCAACCGGTTCTGTGTGATCGACACCGGCCGGGGTTGAGCCGAGGCCGGGGGCACCCCTCAGGGCCGGGGACACTCCTCAGTCCGGCGCGACCCTCAGTCGGGCGCGCCCCTCAGTCCGGAGGCGGCCCTGTGCCTGAGGCCGGCATCGGCACCGTCTCACACCGGCAGCAGCCGCGTCACCAGTTCCCCGAGGCGCCGCGCGTTGCGGCAGGCGTGCATCTCGACGACCTCGGCGTAGACGTGCGCGGCGGAGTCGCCCGTGGACCACAGCTCGGGTGACTCGGGGTTGAGCCAGTGGACGCGACGGGCCCGGCCGGCGACGCGCCGCAGGGCGGCCTCGTTGGGGTCGAACCCGTTGGTGCGGGCGTCACCGAGGATGATCACCGAGGTGCGCGGCCCCACGGCGTCGAGGTGGCGCTCGGCGAACTCCCCGAGCGCGGTCCCGTAGTCGCTGCTGCCGTGCCAGCCGCTGATCGCAGCCTCCTCGGCGATCCGGCGGCCGAGTTCCGCCGGGTCGGCCTCACCGGTGGTGACAAGGTGGGTGACCTCGTCGACCTTGTTGACGAAAGCGAAGACCCGCACCTTGCTGAACTGGTCCCGCATCGCCTGCACCAGCAGCATCGTGAAGTTCGCGAACCCGGCGACCGAACCGGACACGTCGCACAGCAGCACGATCTCCGGGCGGGCGGGCCGGTGCCGCCGGTAGGCCGGGCGCAGCGGTACTCCCCCGGTGGACAGCGAGCGGCGCAGTGTGCGCCGGATGTCGATCCGGCCCCGCGCCGCCCTGCGCCGCCGCGCGGCGAGACGGGTCGCCAGTTTGCGGGCCAACGGCTGCACGGTGCGGCGGAGTTCGACGAGTTGTTCGCGGTTCGCGATGAGGAAGTCGACCTGGTCGGCGCTGCGGGCGATGCC
>NZ_LIQX01000115.1 GCF_001418475.1 Streptomyces ossamyceticus
CCGTCGGCCCCCTCCGCCCCGGGCGGACCTCTCCGCAGTGCCGCCGCCTCGGCGATGGCCGCGTAGTGTTCCGCTTCCGTGAGGCGGGTTCTTGCCGTTACTCCCACTGCCCCGCGGTGCGTCATGACGTAGTCCCTCGTGGTGGCCACCGTGCTGCGGGCCGGGAGCAGCCAGCGGTCCTCGCGGCACAGGGCGTCGAGGGGGTCGGTGTGCGTGCCCTCGCGGGGCGCCCCCTGTTTCGCCGCGCCGGCGGCGCGAGCCACCTCCGTGGCGAGCCGCTCCACGCCCGTCACGAGGACGTCCGCCTGGTCGATGGCACCCTCGGCGGCCCGCAGGTGCACGGCGGCCGTCATCGGGTCGCCCGCGTAGGTGAACTGGCGGGCCCGGTTCAGCTCGGCCGTCGCGAACACCAGCCGGTCCTCGGCGTGTTCGGCGTGGTGGGTGACGGGGAGGACGACGTCGGGGGCGTAGTGCTCGCGGAGCCCGGCGAGGGTCGCGGCCGCCGTCGCCGTACGGCCGGTCAGCTCACGGAAGCGGGCCTCCGCGCTCTGCAGCGCCGGGACCGCGTCGCGTTCCAGGGCGCGGAGCTGGTCGAAGGCGGGGGCGGCGATGTCGAGGCGTCGCTGGGCCATCGTGCAGCGGGCGAGGATCTCCTCCAGCAGGGCCCGCTCCTCGTCCGGCGGGAGCGTGCCGGTGGTGTCGTCGAGCCGCTGCCGGAGCCGGAAGGCCGCCTCGACCTCGCGGCGCGCGTCCGCCAGGGCGTCGGTGAACGGCCGGGCCGCAGCAGGGCCCGACCGGGCGACGGCGAAGCGGAGTTCCTCGGCGCCGGTACGGACGCAGTCGTCCGTCTCGACCAGCAGACGGCGGCCCCGCTGGTGCAGGTCCGGCAACGGGGGCAGATGTTCTTCGAAGGTTCCGGCCGGCGTCGTCCGCAGCGCCGCGCGCCGCCTGCGCCGGACGAGTGAGTACGCGGCGAACCCGGCGACCACCGCGGCGACCGCGACCGGAAGGATCAGATCCGTCCCCGAACTCTCGTCGTCGGCGGGCGCCGCGTCGCCCACCCCGACGGCCACGGCCCGCCGGGCGCCGACCGGGAACGGTGACGAGCCGATGTCCGCGGACCCCGCCGATCCCGCGGACCACTCGGCGACCGCCAGGGACGCGGCCGCCGCCGCGGGCGTCCGGTGGCCCGTGTCCGGCGAGTCCGTGAACGGGACCAGCAGCAGCCAGACCAAGGCGGTCATCCCGCCGAACGCGGCGTGCGCCACCCGCACACCTATGTGCGACGTGGCGCCGCGCGACCGGTTACTCCTCGAACGCGACGTCACATTTGGGAGCGTATGACCGGACCCGCCGGGTCGCGACCGGGAGGAGGCAAAGACGACCCGGACGCGGCCCGGCCGCTCCCCGTCAGGTGCGGCGCCCCCGCGGTGGCGCTCAGTCCGCCGAGGAGCGCCTCCTGATCTTCGAGCCGAGCCAGACGAGCGGGTCGTACTTGCGATCGACGGCCCGTTCCTTCAACGGGATGAGCGCGTTGTCCGTGATCCGGATGCCCTCGGGGCAGACCTCCGTGCAGCACTTGGTGATGTTGCAGTAGCCGAGGCCGTGCTCGTCCTGCGCGGTGCGTTTGCGGTCCAGGCCGGTGTCCTCGGCCGCGTCCAGCGGGTGCATGTCCAGTTCGGCGACGCGCATGAGGAAGCGGGGGCCCGCGAACGCCGGCTTGTTCTCCTCGTGGTCGCGGACCACGTGGCAGGTGTCCTGGCACAGGAAGCACTCGATGCACTTGCGGAACTCCTGCGGACGGTCCACGTCCTCCTGCATCATCCGGTACTCACCGGGGCCGAGCCCCTCCGGCGGCACGAACGACGGAACCTCCCTCGCCTTCTGGTAGTTGAAGCCGACGTCCGTCACCAGGTCCCGTACGACGGGGAAGGCCCGCAGGGGCGTGACCGTGATCGTCTCGTCCCGCTCGAACACCGACATCCGGGTCATGCACATCAGCCGGGGACGGCCGTTGATCTCCGCCGAGCACGAACCGCACTTGCCGGCCTTGCAGTTCCAGCGGACGGCGAGGTCCGGGGCCTGGGTCGCCTGGAGGCGGTGGATGATGTCCAGCACCACCTCACCGTCGTTGACCTCGACCTTGAAGTCCTCCAGGCCGCCGCCCCCCACATCGCCCCGCCACACCCTGAAGTGGGCCGTGTAGCCGCTCATGACCGTGGCTCCTCGTGGCTGCTCACTCGTACAGCTCCTCTTCGGCGAGGTACTTGACCAGCTCCTCCTTGTCGAAGAGGGCGAGCAGGTCCGGGCGGATGGGATCGGTGGTCTCCCGCGTCAGGGAGATCTGGCCCGCGACGGGGTCGGTGGCCGCGAGCCCGCCCGTCGGATCGGTGAGCCGGCACAGCAGGTTGAGCCGGCGCCAGTCGCGGTCCATCGCCGGGTGGTCCTCGCGGGTGTGGCCGCCGCGCGACTCGGTGCGCTCCAGCGCTGCCCGCGCCACGCACTCGCTGACCAGCAGCATGTTCCGCAGATCCAGGGAGAGGTGCCAGCCCGGATTGAACTGCCGGTGCCCCTCGACCCCGGCCCGGCGCGCCCGCACCCGGAGATCGGCCAGCTTCTCCAACGCCTGCTCCATCTCGCCCTCGCGGCGGATGATGCCGACCAGGTCGTTCATGGCCTGCTGGAGCTCCTGGTGCAGGGTGTACGGGTTCTCCGGAGGCCGCCCCTCGGGGCGGACCTCGCCCTCGGCGGAGAACGGGCGCAGCGCCTCGGCGGCGGCCGCGTCGACCTGTTCGTCGTCCACCGGGGGCCGTGCCCCGGCGAGGCCCGTCGCGTACTCGGCCGCGTGCAGCCCGGCCCGGCGGCCGAAGACCAGCAGGTCGGACAGGGAGTTGCCGCCCAGCCGGTTGGAGCCGTGCATCCCGCCGGCCACCTCCCCGGCCGCGAACAGCCCCGGCACCCCGCGCGCCGCCGCCGTGTCCGACTCGACGGCGATGCCGCCCATCACGTAGTGGCAGGTCGGGCCGACCTCCATGGCCTCCGCGGTGATGTCGACGTCGGCCAGCTCCTTGAACTGGTGGTACATCGAGGGCAGCCGGCGGCGGATCACCTCGGCCGGCATACGGGTGGACACGTCCAGGAAGACCCCGCCGTGCGGGGAGCCCCGGCCCGCCTTCACCTCCGCGTTGATGGCGCGGGCCACCTCGTCACGGGGGAGCAGCTCGGGGGGCCGCCGGTTGTGGTCGGGGTCCTCGTACCAGCGGTCGCCCTCCTCCTCGGACTGCGCGTACTTCTCCTTGAAGACGTCCGGGATGTAGTCGAACATGAACCGTTTGCCCTCGGAGTTCCTGAGGACCCCGCCGTCGCCGCGCACCGACTCGGTGACGAGGATGCCCTTCACCGACGGCGGCCAGACCATGCCCGTCGGATGGAACTGCACGAACTCCATGTTCAGCAGCGGCGCCCCCGCGAGCAGCGCCAGCGCGTGCCCGTCGCCCGTGTACTCCCAGGAGTTCGACGTCACCTTGAAGGACTTGCCGATGCCACCGGTGGCGATGACGACGGCAGGCGCTTCGAGGACGAAGAAGCGTCCCGACTCGCGCTCGTAGGCGAAGACCCCGCAGACGCGGTCGCCGTCCTTGAGGACCCGGGTGACCGTGCACTCCTGGAAGACCTTCAGCCGGGACTCGTACTCCCCGGTCTCCTTGAAATCCTCCTGCTGGAGCGCCACGATCTTCTGCTGGAGCGTGCGGATCAGTTCCAGTCCCGTGCGGTCGCCGACGTGCGCGAGCCGCGGGTACTCGTGGCCGCCGAAGTTGCGCTGCGAGATCCGGCCGTCCTTCGTACGGTCGAACAGCGCGCCCCAGGTCTCCAGCTCCCACACCCGGTCGGGGGCCTCGCGGGCGTGCAGCTCTGCCATGCGCCACTGGTTGAGGAACTTCCCGCCGCGCATGGTGTCGCGGAAGTGGACCTGCCAGTTGTCACCGGAGTTGACGTTGGCCATGGCGGCCGCGATGCCGCCCTCGGCCATCACCGTGTGGGCCTTGCCGAACAGCGACTTGCAGATCACCGCCGTACGGGCGCCCCGTTCGCGGGCCTCGATCGCTGCGCGCAGCCCGGCTCCGCCGGCGCCGACCACGACGACATCCCACTCCTGTCGTTCGACCACGGACATCTCAAGCACCTTTTGTCGTCGGAGGAGGGCCGGTCAGAAGAGGGTCGGGTCGTCGAACGCGCCGGACGCGAGCAGATACACGTAGAAGTCGGCGAGCGCCACGCTCACCAAGGACGCCCAGGCCAGCTGCATGTGGCGTGCGTTGAGCCTGCCGACCCACTGCCACATCCGGTAGCGCACGGGATGCTTGGAGAAGTGCTTGAGCTTGCCGCCGACGATGTGCCGGCACGAGTGGCAGGAGATCGTGTAGGCCCAGATCAGCACGATGTTGATCAGGAAGACGAGCGTGCCGAGGCCCATGTGGCCCCACTCGTAGTTCTCGTCGCGGAACGCGAGGACGGTGTCGTACGTCAGGATCCCGGCGACGACGATCGCGGCGTAGAAGAAGTAGCGGTGGATGTTCTGCAGGATCAGCGGAAAGCGGGTCTCACCGGTGTACTTCTTGTGCGGCTCGGCCACCGCGCAGGCGGGAGGGGACGCCCAGAAGCCGCGGTAGTAGGCCTTGCGGTAGTAGTAGCAGGTCAGGCGGAAGCCCAGCGGGAAGATCAGGATGATGATCGCCGGCGAGATGCCCCACCAGCTGCCGAAGATCTCCCAGTTGGGTCCCGCGTGCATCGGCTCGCAGCGCTCCGCGAGACACGGGGAGTAGAACGGCGAGACATAGGGGGCCGCGTAGTAGTGCGCGTCCGAGAAGGCCCGCCAAGTCGAGTACACGATGAAGGCGAGCAGACCGGCCGCGGTGCCGGCCGGGGCCAGCCACCAGCGGTCGGTCCGCAGATGCGGTGCGGTGATCGCGGCGCGTGTACCGCTGTGCACGCCGCCGCGCTGGGGATGGGGTTCTGTGCCTGGAGGTTCCGTACCAGTGGCCAACGGGGACTCCCGGTCGGTTCTTTTCGGTTGTCGGGCGCTCGGCGTGCCGGGTGCCCGGGGTCAGGGGGCGCGGCGGTCGCGGGCTCCGAGTCCCTCGTCGTCCGAGTCCGTCCACAGCGAGTCGTCGTACGGGGTGTCGGGGATGGGGACGAGTTCGGGGTGCTTGGTCGACGAGCGGGCGACGGCCCCCTCGCGCAGCAGCGCGACGCTCTCGCGCAGGTGATCGGCGTCGGCGCGGACACGGCGCATGTCGAGCCCACCGCTGCCGATCTGTTGTTCCAGGCGTCCCACCGACCGATGGAGGTCGTCGAGGCAGCGCTGGACCGATGTCAGTTCATCTTGCACGGACATGACTTGCCCTCACTTCCGCGGATCGTCGAGGACCGAGGCGGCAACGTTCATGCGCCTGCGAGTGTTGCGCGTCACACGTTGCGCTGGGAAGGGATGTGCATCGATTGGCGGATTGCGGGCCTCCTCCGCACGCCCATGCGCGCTCGGTGTGCGCCGGGGGTCACCTGCGGCGCGTTCCGCCGCACGGGTGGCTTTTCGCTCCCCGTCGCCGTGCCTCCCTCGGTCGGTGAACCCCTTCCTCTTCAGTGTGTGGCCATAGATGTGATCAGCTCCATATGCACCCAAAAGTGATCATAACGCCCTCCTGGTGGAGGGTGCGGTCCTCCGGAGGTAGCAGTGATGTCCCACCACGGCGTCGGACCGCGTGCGGTGATGCGCTCGGTCGCCTTCCTGACCGCGGGTGTGCTCGCGGCGCCCCTGCTCACGGCCTGCGGCGAGGAGGACCCCGCAGGCAGGCCGGCGGCCGGCCCCGACATCGCGCCGGCCGCCCGCGACCGGATCGCTGACGGCGGCACGCTGCGCTGGGCCGTGGACGCCGTACCGGAGACGTTCAACACGTTCCAGGCGGACGCCGACCCTGCCAGCGCGCGCGTCGCCGACGCCGTCCTGCCGTCGATGTACCGCCTGGACGCCGGGGGGCGCCCCCAGGTCGACGCCGACTACCTGGAGTCCGCGAAGATCGTCGAACGCGAACCCCGGCAGGTCGTGCTCTACAAGCTCAACCAGCAGGCGGTGTGGAGCGACGGCCGGGAGATCGGCGCCGCCGACTTCGTCGCCCAGTGGCGGGCCCTGTCCGGCAAGGACTCCGCGTACTGGACCGCCCGGAACGCCGGCTACGAGCGCATCGAGAAGGTCGAGCGCGGCGACAACGACCTGGAGGTCCGCGTCACCTTCGCCCGCCCCTACGCCGACTGGAAGTCGCTGTTCTCCCCGCTCTACCCCAAGCAGGTGACGGGCACCCCCGACGCCTTCAACGACGGCGCCCGCAAGAAGCTCAACGTCACCGCCGGCCCCTTCGCCGTCAAGGACATCGACCGCAAGGGCGGCAAGGTCACCCTCACCCGCAACCCCCGCTGGTGGGGCCGCCAGGCCAAGCTGTCGGAACTGGTGCTGCGCGCCGTCCCCCGCGACAAGCGGGCCGATGCGCTCGCCAAGGGCGAGGTGGACATCGCCGAGATCGACGCGACCCAGGCGCAGCGGGTCATGCTGGCCGGCAAGGAGGCCCGAGGCCCCGTGGGCTCCGCCGCCCCGCACGGCTCTCCGGACGCCCGGGGTGCGGCACAGGGCCTCGGCGGTCCCCTCGCCGGGTCCGGCGGTCCCCTCGCCCAGGGGCCCGGCGCCGCCCTGACGCCCGCGCAGTCGCTGCGGTCCTGGGCGATCGCGCACGGCTCCGACGAGAAGGCCGCCGGCAAGGAGACCAGCGCCCGGAAGAAGCGGCGGGCGGCGCTCGCCGAGTACACCGCGCAGCAGTCCGCCCTGAGCGGCTTCGAGGTACGCCGCTCCCTCGAACCGGCCTTCACCCAGCTCGCCCTCAACGGCGCCGACGGACCCCTCGCCGACGAGCGCGTCCGCCGCGCGGTGGCCCGCGCCCTCGACCGCGAGGAACTCGCCGCCCTCGTCCTGAAGCCGCTGGGCCTGCCCGCCGCCCCGGTCGGCAGCCACCTCGCCCTCTCCGGCCAGGCCGCCTACGCCGACAGCAGCGGTGCCCTCGGCGGCCAGGACACCGACGAGGCCCGCGCCCTCCTCGCCGACGCCGGCTGGGAGGAGGGCGGCCCGCTCCGGGAGACCGAGAAGGCCGCCGGGGCGGAGGGCGAGAAGACCGCCGGGTCGAAGGAGGAGAAGCCCGAGAAGAAGTCCGAGGAGAAGTCCGAGAAGAAGTCCGAGAAGAAGGCGGACGACGCGGCGGACGAGAAAGCGACGAAGAAGACCGGCGACGAGGACACGTATGTCGTCGGCGACGACAACAAACCCTACGAGACCGACGACGACAGTCCCCTCGCCCGGGACGGCAAGCAGAACGCCCCCGGCGCCTACGCCCCCCGCGGCACGAGGGCGCCCGGTGACGCCGCGCGGGCGCCGCTCGCCAAGAACGGCAAGCCGCTCACTCTCCGCTTCGTCCTGCCGTCGGGCCAGGGCACCGAGTCCCTGCGGACCGTCGGCGAGCGGATCGCGGTGATGCTGGAACAGGTCGGCATCCGCACACAGATCTCCAAGGTCGCCGACGACAGCTACTTCAAGGACCACATCGCGAACGGGCAGTACGACCTCGCCCTGTACTCGTGGCCCACCTCCGCGTTCCCCGCCACCGACGCCCGCCCGATCTACGCGAAGCCGGTCCCCGCGGCCGACGGTTCGCTGAGCGTCGAGCAGAACTACACCCGCGTCGGCACCAACCAGGTCGACCAGCTCTTCGACCAGGCGATCTCCACCCTCGACGAGTCCGAGACCCGCTCCCTGATCCGCAAGGCCGACGCCCGCATCTGGGCCGCGGCCGGCTCGATCCCCCTCTACCAGCGCCCCCAGCTCTACGCCGCCCGCCCGCACGTGGCGAACGCCGGCGCCTTCGGCTTCCAGACCCCTGTCTACGAGGACATGGGCTTCCTGAAGAAGGGCGCTACGGCGCCGGGGAGCCCCGCACGCAAGTGATCACCCTCCCCTCGCGCTCCGGCCGCCGCCCCGCACGACAGGGGCGGCGGCCGGAGCGGTCTCGGGCGGTTTCTGACGCCGTCAAGGGCGTCTGAGCTGGGGCGGAGCGGGGGCCGCACGGCCCGGGGAGCCCTTGCCGTCGTGGGCCCGTACCATGGGGTGAGGCCGTGGCGTGTCCAGCCCGGCAGGGCCCGCGTAACACAGACGTACGCAGCAGGGCCGTCCTCACACTCCGGGAGAACGCCGCAATATGGCCACGCGCCACGACATCCGCAATGTCGCCATCGTCGCCCACGTCGACCACGGCAAGACGACCATCGTCGACGGCATGCTGAAGCAGGCCGGTGCCTTCGCCGCGCACCAGCTCGACTCCGTCGACGACCGCATGATGGACTCGAACGACCTGGAGCGTGAGAAGGGCATCACGATCCTCGCCAAGAACACGGCGGTCAAGTACCACCCGAAGGACGGCGGGGAGCCCATCACGATCAACATCATCGACACCCCCGGCCACGCCGACTTCGGCGGCGAGGTCGAGCGCGGTCTGTCGATGGTCGACGGTGTCGTGCTGCTCGTCGACGCCTCCGAGGGCCCGCTGCCGCAGACCCGTTTCGTGCTGCGCAAGGCGCTCCAGCAGCGGCTGCCGATCATCCTGTGCATCAACAAGACGGACCGCCCGGACTCCCGGATCGACGAGGTCGTCAACGAGACCTACGACCTCTTCCTGGACCTGGACGCCGACGAGGACCAGATCGAGTTCCCGATCGTCTACGCCTGCGGCCGGGACGGCGTCGCCTCGCTGACCAAGCCCGCCGACGGCAGCGTCCCTACCGACTCCACCAGCCTGGAGCCGTTCTTCTCGACGATCCTGGAGCACATCCCCGCGCCGACGTACGACGACGCCGCCCCGCTCCAGGCCCACGTCACCAACCTCGACGCCGACAACTTCCTCGGCCGTATCGCGCTGCTCCGCGTCCACCAGGGCGAGCTGAAGAAGGGGCAGACCGTCGCCTGGATGAAGCGCGACGGCTCCGTCACCAGCGTGCGCATCTCCGAGCTGATGATGACCGAGGCGCTCACCCGCAAGCCGGCCGAGAAGGCGGGCCCCGGTGACATCTGCGCCGTGGCCGGTATCCCCGACATCATGATCGGCGAGACCCTCGCCGACGTGGAGAACCCGCTCGCGCTGCCGCTCATCACGGTGGACGAGCCCGCGATCTCCATGGTCATTGGTACCAACACCTCCCCGCTGGTCGGCCGAGGCGGCACCGGCAAGGGCGCGGACGCCAAGGCGGCCGTGAAGGACCGCAAGGTCACCGCCCGCCAGGTCAAGGACCGCCTCGACCGCGAGCTGATCGGCAACGTCTCGCTGCGTGTGCTGGACACCGAGCGCCCCGACGCCTGGGAGGTGCAGGGCCGCGGTGAGCTGGCGCTGGCCATCCTGGTCGAGCAGATGCGCCGCGAGGGCTTCGAGCTGACCATCGGCAAGCCGCAGGTGGTCACCAAGGAGATCGACGGCAAGACGTACGAGCCGGTCGAGCGCATGACGGTCGACGTTCCCGAGGAGCACATGGGCGCCGTCACGCAGCTCATGGGTGTCCGCAAGGGCCGGATGGACAACATGTCCAACCACGGCTCGGGCTGGGTCCGTATGGAGTTCGTGGTGCCCTCGCGCGGCCTCATCGGCTTCCGTACCGAGTTCCTCACGCAGACCCGCGGCACGGGCATCGGGCACTCCATCCACGAGGGCTTCGAGCCCTGGTTCGGCACCCTGCAGACCCGTAACAACGGCTCGCTCGTCGCCGACCGCTCCGGCTCCGTCACCGCGTTCGCGATGACGAACCTCCAGGAGCGCGGTGTGCTGTTCGTGGAGCCCGGCACCGAGGTGTACGAGGGCATGATCGTCGGTGAGAACTCGCGCGCCGACGACATGGACGTCAACATCACCAAGGAGAAGAAGCTGACGAACATGCGGTCCTCGACCGCTGACGTCGCCGAGTCCATCGTCCCGCCGCGCAAGCTGTCGCTGGAGCAGTCGCTGGAGTTCTGCCGGGACGACGAGTGCGTCGAGGTGACCCCGGAGGCCGTGCGCATCCGCAAGGTCAACCTGGACGCCCGCGAGCGCGCCCGCGCCGCCAGCCGCGCCAAGCACGGCTGACAGACCGTCACGCGTAGTCGCTGAAGCCCCGGTTCACCGCAGAGCGGAGGACCGGGCCTCCGGCATGACCGCACACGGGGAGAGCCTAGAACCTGCGGAAGTACGGGAGCTCCGAGGGCGCTCGTGAGGGGGCGGAGGGGAGAGCCGGCTTCGCGTCTCGAACCCTTCTTCGGGCTGTCTGCGGGCTGTGAAGCGCTGTTCGCATATCGGTGTTGCAGCGATCAAGTTTCGGACATGTAAACAAAAATCCTTCAATGAATGTCCGATTTGCCGCTCTTCGATCTCGCCTGTCAAGCGCGCGTAGGTGTCAATCTTTGCAATTTTTGCTCAAAATATGGACGGTAGGGAGATCCCTATGCCTTCCGCCCTTGACGCGCGTTGACTCACTTGGCGAAAGTTCCCCCAAAACGCAGAACCCGCCGGTAGCCGGATCTGTGCTGCGCTCAACTCTCCAACCCCCCGGGGGAAGAACACACATGACCAGTCCAACCAAGGCCGAGGGCTCCGGGCCCGCGGTCGCCTTGGACCCCGAACTGGCGGCGACGACCGAGACCGTCCAGGTCAAGGAACTCGTCGGTCGCTCCCCCGGCCAGCTGATGTGGATCCGCTTCAAGCGGGACCGCGCAGGAGTGACATCCGCCTGTATCGTCCTCTTCTTCATCGCGATCGGCCTGCTCGCGCCGGTCATCTCGAAGCTCTACGGCAAGGACCCGTACACGGTCTATGCCGACGAGCGCCCCGAGCTCTTCGACAGCGCGGGTGTTCCGCTTCACCCCAACGGTGGTATCAGCAGCGAGTTCTGGTTCGGCCTGGAGCCGGGCAACGGCTATGACGTCTTCACCAAGCTGCTGTACGGCATCAGGAACTCGCTCGGCATCTCCGTGGCGGTCACCGTCGCCACCGTGCTCACCGGTGTCCTCCTGGGCATCGCGGCGGGGTACCTCGGCGGTAAGGTCGATTTCGCCATCAGCCGTGTGGTCGACTTCCTGCTCGCCTTCCCGTCGCAGCTCTTCTTCATCGCCAGCATGCCGGTCGTGGTCTCGCTCTTCGTCGACCCCAAGGACGAGACGCCGGTCTACGTACGCGTAGTGGCGTTGATCGCGGTGCAGTGGTTCCTCGGCTGGATGAGTCTTGCCCGTATCCTGCGCGGCACCACGCTCTCTCTCGCCGGACGCGAGTTCATCGAAGCGGCCAAGGTGAGCGGGGCGCCCCCCTGGCGGATCATCCGCAAGGAGATCCTCCCGAACGTCGTCACGCCGATCCTGGTGCAGTCGACGTACATGCTTCCCGCCTTCGTCACGGCGGAAGCAGGCCTTTCGTTCCTCGGTGTGGGGATCGTCGAGCCGACGCCTGACTGGGGGCAGATGTTCTCCAAGGCGTCGACCGAACTCGTGATGCAGAACGACATCACCTACATGTTCTTCCCGGGTATCTCCATGATCATCTTCATCGTGGCGTTCAACCTGCTCGGGGACTCGGTCCGCGACGCCTTCGACCCCAAGACGGCTCGCTGACCGGGACTGAATGGGCATCCTCGCCCGAACCAGCCGGGGCGGCACCGTCGCGGTATCGGCTGGCACTTCATTTCATCGCACTTGTGACAGATAGATGGGTGGGAACCAAGTGATGGGTAAGGGTGGACGCCACGCGTACGCCGCCATCTCCTTGCTCGCGGCCGGAGCCCTTGCGCTCACGGGCTGCAGCGAAGGCGGCAGCAAAGAAGGGTCCGGCGACAACAAGGACAAGGAGAACGCCGCTCGGCAGCAGTCCAGCATCGACTTCGGCGACGCCAAGGCCTCGATGGGGCCGGCCGCCGAGGTGTCTGGTGCCAAGCCCGGCGGAACGGTGACGGTCCTTCAGAGGGACAGCTACGCCCACCTCGACCCGGCCCAGATCTACGTTTCCGACGAGGGCTCCCTGTCCTCGATCCTGCACCGCGGTCTCACCGGCTACAAGGCCACCAGCGACGACGGCTCGAAGCACGAGGTCGTCGGCGACCTGGCCACCGACAGCGGTACGACCACCGACGGCGGCAAGACCTGGAAGTTCACGCTCAAGGACGGCGTCAAGTGGGCCGACGGCTCCGAGATCACGTCGACCGACGTGCGCCACACCTTCGAGCGACTCTTCGCCCCGTTCGTCACCAACGGGCCGACGTACATCCAGCAGTGGCTGGCCAACACCCCTGGTGCGGCCTACCGCAAGATCTTGAAGGACGGCCCCTACAAGGGCAAGCACCTGCCGGACAGCATCCTTGACACGCCGGACGACAAGACCATCGTCTTCAAGTTCAAGGAGGCGAAGCCGGACCTGCCTTACGCCCTCGCCATGGCGGGCTACGGCATAGTGTCCGAGAAGAAGGACACCAAGGCGAAGTACGACAAGGCCCCGATGACGGCCGGCCCGTACAAGATCAAGGACTTCAAGTCCGGCAAGTCCATGACGCTGGTCAAGAACACCAACTGGGACCCGAAGACGGACCCGATCCGTCACCAGTACGTCGACCAGTTCAACTTCGTCTTCAACAAGCAGTACGAGGACTCCACCAAGGCACTGCTCGACGACTCGGGCGAGAACGCGACCTCGATCAGCTTCAACAACCAGGTCGACGCGGGCAACCTGTCCAAGGTGCTGGCCGACTCCTCGCTGAAGAGCCGCGTGGTCTCCGGCTACCAGCCGTACGTGGGCCAGATGAACATCAACCTGTCCCAGAAGGAGATGCAGGACAAGAAGGTCCGTGAGGCCATCGCGTACGCGCTGCCCGTCACGCCCTTCGTCCGCGCCTACGGTGGTGCGCAGGCCATGGAGGTCGCCGGCGGTCTGATCAGCCCGACCGTCTCCGGCTACAACCCCAACTTCGACCCGTTCGGCAAGAAGAAGAAGCCGGCCGGTGACCCGGAGAAGGCCAAGCAGCTCCTCAAGGAAGCCGGCAAGGAGAACCTGAAGCTCACCTTCGGCTACATCAACACCCCTGAGGGCCAGCAGTACTCGACCGCCATGGCGGCCGGTCTGGAGAAGGCCGGATTCGACGTCCAGCGCCAGGAGATCCCGGCCGAGACGTACTACGACCAGGTCAGCAAGGTCAAGAACAACTACGACATCTTCCACACCGCGTGGGGTGCCGACTGGCCGAGCGCCTCGACCGTGATCCCGCCGCTGTACGACGGCCGGCAGATCCAGGACGGCGCCTCGAACTACTCGCACATCAATGACGACAAGGTCAACGCGGACATCGACCGGATCAACAAGATCACGGACCCGGTGAAGGCCGCGGAGGAGTGGAACAAGGTCAACGAGTACATCGTGAAGAACGTGGTGTCCAACGTTCCGACGGCGTACTACAAGCAGACCCAGATCGCCGGTTCGAAGATCGGTGGCCTCGTGTACGACGACGTCCTCGGTGGCGTCGACCCGCGCAGGCTGTTCGTGAAGTAACACCTCCCACCCTCCGGTGCTGAAGGGCGCCCCGTCCCGCGACGGGGCGCCCCGGCCCGCACAGCCTTCCCACGCCCGAAAGCTGCTTTCTGATGCTGCGCTTCATCCTCCGCCGGACCCTCGGCGCCGCCGTGATCCTGGTCCTGTTGACCGTGGTCGCGTTCCTGCTCTTCTTCGGCATGCCTCGTGATCCGGCGCTACTGATGTGCGGCAAGACCTGCACTCCGGACGCGCTGGCCAACATCCACCAGACACTCGGCATCGACAAGTCGATCCCCGAGCAGTTCTGGATCTTCCTGAGCGGCCTGGTCATGGGACGCGACGACTTCTCCCAGGGTTCTTGCCCCGCGCCGTGCTTCGGCTACTCGTACCACACGAACGAGAACGTCTGGTCGACCCTCATCGACCGCCTGCCCACCACGGTCTCGCTGGCCGTGGGTGCCGCCATCCTCTTCCTGATCGTCGGCCTCGGCGCGGGTCTGATCGCCGCGTGGAAGCGCGGCACGGTCGTCGACAAGGCGTTCACCGCGGGCTCGATGGTTCTGAGCTCCATGCAGATCTACTTCCTCGGCCCGCTGGCCATGGCCATCCTCGTCTTCCAGATGCACCTGTTCGACGAGCCGAAGTACACGAACTTCACTGAGGACCCGGCTGCTTGGTTCACCGGTCTGATACTTCCCTGGGCCGTGCTCTCGACGATCTTCGCCGCTCAGTACACTCGTATGGCGCGTTCGTCGATGATCGAACAGCTGCAGGAGGAGCACGTGCGGACGGCCCGCGCCAAGGGCATGTCCCGCAGCTACGTCTTCTTCCGGTACGCCTGGCGGGGCTCCCTCATTCCGATCGTGACGATCTTCGGTATCGACATCGCCGCGCTGCTGGGTGGCGCGATCATCACCGAGTTCACCTTCGGTCTGCCGGGCCTCGGCAGGCTGGCGGTGGAGGCCGTGAACTTCAGCGACCTTCCTCTGCTGCTCGGTGTGATGCTGTTCTCGGCCGCCATGATCCTTCTGTTCAACATCATCGTCGATGCGTGCTACGCCTTCATCGACCCGCGCGTGCGGCTGTCCTAGGAGCTCTCTGTGACCACTCTGACCAAGGAATCGGGGGCTCCCTCCTCGGCCGATGCCGGGGCCTTTCTCTCCGTGCGGGACCTGCGGGTCCAGTTCAAGACCGAGGACGGCATCGTCAAGGCCGTCGACGGGCTCAGCTTCGATCTGGAGCGGGGGAAGACCCTCGGCATCGTCGGTGAGTCGGGTTCCGGCAAATCGGTGACCAACCTGACCATCCTCGGTCTGCACAACCAGCAGTTCGCCACGATCGACGGCGAGATCCTGCTTGAGGGCCAGGAGCTCGTCACCGCCCGTGAGAACGAGCTGGAGAAGCTCCGCGGCAACAAGATGGCGATGATCTTCCAGGACCCGCTGACGGCGCTCTCGCCGTACTACACGGTGGGCCGGCAGCTGTCCGAGCCGTACATGAAGCACACGGGAGCCTCCAAGAAGGAGGCACGGGACCGGGCCGTCCAGATGCTGGAGAAGGTCGGTATCCCGCAGCCCAAGGTGCGCTTCGACGACTACCCGCACCAGTTCTCCGGTGGTATGCGCCAGCGCGCGATGATCGCCATGGCGTTGATGTGCGACCCCGACCTGCTGATCGCCGACGAACCGACCACCGCGCTGGACGTGACGGTCCAGGCGCAGATCCTGGACCTGCTGAAGGACCTTCAGCAGGAGTTCGGTTCCGCGATCATCTTCATCACCCACGACCTCGGTGTCATCTCGCAGATGGCCGACGATCTGTTGGTGATGTACGCGGGCCGGGCCGTGGAGCGCGGCAGCGTGAAGGAGGTGCTCGGCGACCCGCGGCACCCGTACACTTGGGGCCTGCTCAGCTCGATGCCCCGGCTGGACAGCGACATCCAGCAGGCGCTGACGCCCATCCCGGGCAGCCCGCCGTCGCTGCTCAACCCGCCCTCGGGTTGTCCTTTCAACCCGCGCTGCGCCTTCAAGAGTGAGGTGCCGGGCACCCTCTGCACCGACGCGCGACCGCCGCTCGCCGATGGCCGGGCCGCCGCCTGCCATCTGACGGCCGAGCAGAAGCAGACCATCTTCATCGACAAGATCCAGCCCAGGCTGCGCTAGGGAGAACCGAGACATGAGCGACAACCTCACCCTCCCCGCACAGCAGGGCCCTGTCGACACTTCCAGGGAAACGCTCCTTGAGGTCAAGGGCCTGACCAAGCACTTCCCGATCTACGGTGGATTCCCGATCAAGCGGAAGGTCGGCGCCGTCCAGGCGGTCGACGGTGTCGACCTGACCGTGGGTGTCGGCGAAAGTGTCGGCGTCGTCGGCGAGTCCGGCTGCGGCAAGTCGACCACCGGCCGGCTCATCACGCGTCTGCTGGAGCCCACCGGAGGTTCCATCACCTACGCCGGCCAGGACATCACGCACGCTTCGCGCAAGCAGCTCGCCCCGGTACGGTCCGAGATTCAAATGATCTTCCAGGACCCGTACTCCTCCCTCAACCCGCGGCAGACGGTCGGCACGATCATCAAGTCGCCGATGGAGGTCAACGGGATCGAGCCGGAGGGCGGTCGGGAGAAGAAGGTCCGTGAGCTGCTGGAGCTCGTGGGCCTCAACCCGGAGCACTACAACCGCTTCCCCCACGAGTTCTCCGGGGGGCAGCGGCAGCGTATCGGCGTGGCCCGGGCCCTCGCACTGAACCCGAAGCTGATCGTCGCCGACGAGCCGGTCTCGGCGCTGGATGTGTCCATCCAGGCGCAGGTGGTGAACCTGCTGCAGAAGGTGCAGCAGGAGCTGGGCATCGCCTTTGTGTTCATCGCCCACGACCTGGCCATCGTGCGGCACTTCTCGCAGCGTGTCGCTGTGATGTACCTGGGCAAGGTGGTCGAGGTCGGCGATCGTGACTCGATCTACAACCGGCCCCGGCACCCCTACACGCACGCCCTGCTCTCGGCGGTCCCCGAGGTCACGGTGGAGAGCGATGCCAACGCCAAGGAACGGATCCGCCTCTACGGCGACGTTCCCTCGCCGATCTCGCCGCCGTCCGGTTGCCGTTTCCGCACTCGGTGCTGGAAGGCGCAGGACAAGTGCGCCACGGAGGAACCGCCTCTGGTGCAGCTGTCCGGGAACCGTGACGGCCATCTGACCGCCTGCCACTTCCCGGAGGATCCGACGACCGAGGCCCGTGCCGAAGACGTCGTGCTCGATCCGGCGCTGAAGGCGCTGGAGGAGGATGCCGAGACCGGCCCGGTCACGAAGGACTGATGCGAGGGGCCGAACCGGCTCCTGTTGAATGACCCCGGTCGTGAACGAGTGCCCAGGGGCTGGTGGTGAGAATCTACGATTCTCACCACCAGCCCCTGGGCCGTTTCTGATGGCTTTTGGTGGGCTGGGTGGATCTCGTGGCCAGCCGGACAGGACGCATTTATGGTGCGGCGACACGAGCTCGTGCTGTTCCGGGCCCGGACCGGTGTGCCCTGGCCTGGCCTGCCGGAACGGAACGGCCCCTGGCAGACCGTCTACGAGCGTCATCGCCGCTGGTCGGCCGACGGCACCTGGAAGGCCATCCTCCAGGAGCTGCAGATTGAGGCGGGTGCAGGCGACCCTGACGGGGCGCTCGTCCACCGGGCGGAGCGTCAGGAGTGGCGGCCCAGCACCAGTCGCCCGGCCCGAAGCCGTGGCTCGACCCGCGCGAACCGGCCCGCCATCCGGCCCATGGCCACCTCGAACGCCTCCCGCCAACGCGCGGGATCTATGCCGTGGCCCGCGGCCACCGTCTCTTCGTCAGTCCACACAACTCGCGATGATCAACGGTGGCCGCACCCCTACAGTCCCCCTGTCAGTGCCGGACGAGACAGAACGGGTGTCCTGCCGGATCCGCGAAGATGCGCCAACTCCGCTGTCCATCACCCGCGTCGAGCAGTCTGGCGCCCCGCGTGAGGACGTCGTCCTGAGCTTGTTCCAGGTCCTTGACCTCCAGGTCGAGGTGGAACTGCTGAGGGTGAGCCGAGTCCGGCCACCGCGGCGGCTGGTAGTCGTCCACGCGCTGGAAGGCCAGCACGAACCCACCACCGGTGTGGAGTGTCGCCCAGCCCTCCCCGAGCGACCACCGCGGATCCGACTGGTTCACTACGCCGCCGAGAAGCGACTGGTAGAACCTGGACAGGCCAACGACATCGACGCAGTCCAACACCACGCACTGCAGCTTGGCGATCATGAAGGGCGGCGTCTCACGACACCTGATCACGATCTACAGCTGGAGTACTTGAGGGCCGACGACGACAAGGCGCGCCAGGTGCCGTGATGCCCGGGCACCCCCACCCGTCCGCCTCCTCGGCCTGGCGCCGCTCGTACGGCCTGTGGCCTGCACGTGCCCGGCGCCCCGGAGTGTTCCCCCGTGCCCGCCCGGAACAACTCGCACTCGTACGGACCCCGCAGACGTGCGCCATGTGTGCCATCCGCCGATATTGGCCGATAACGGGATCACTCAAGAGGAGGCACTCGATGCGCGGAGCCACGCATGCCAGATGGGCCGCGGGCGCGGTCGCGGTGGCGCTCGCCGCGACCGGATGCGGCGGCGACAGCGGCGGCAGCAGTGGCGGCGGTGACAGCGGCGCGGTGCTCAGCTCCTCCTGGGGGGACCCGCAGAACCCTCTGGAGCCGGCCAACACCAACGAGGTGCAGGGCGGCAAGGTGCTCGACATGATCTTCCGCGGGCTGAAGCGGTACAACGCCAAGACCGGCGCGGCCGAGGACATGCTCGCCGAGAAGATCGAGACGACGGACTCGCAGAACTTCACGATCACCGTCAAGGACGGCTGGACCTTCAGCAACGGCGAGAAGGTCACCGCCAAGTCCTTCGTGGACGCGTGGAACTACGGGGCCGGCCTGAAGAACAACCAGAAGAACGCGTACTTCTTCGAGTACATCCAGGGCTACGACAAGACCCACCCGGACGACGGCAGCAAGCAGACCGCCGACACCCTCTCGGGTCTGAAGGTCGTCGACGACCGGACGTTCACCGTCGCGCTGACACAGAAGTTCTCGACGTTCCCCGACACCCTCGGCTACAACGCCTACGTCCCGCTGCCCCAGTCGTTCTTCACCGACCACGACGCCTGGCTCAGCAAGCCCGTCGGCAACGGCCCCTACGCCGTCGACTCGTACACCAAGGGCTCGCAGCTCTCCGTGCGCAAGTGGGACGGCTACCCGGGGCAGGACAAGGCCCAGAACGGCGGCGTGGACCTGAAGGTCTACACGGACAACAACACCGCCTACACCGACCTGATGGCCGGCAACCTCGACCTCGTCGACGACGTCCCCGCCGCCCAGCTGAAGAACGTCCAGGCCGACCTCGGCAACCGGTACATCAACACCCCGGCCGGCATCATCCAGACGCTGTCCTTCCCGTTCTACGACAAGGCATGGAACAAGCCCGGCTCGGAGAAGGTCCGCGAGGGCCTGTCCCGCGCGATCGACCGCGACCAGATCACCGACACCATCTTCCAGAAGACCCGCACCCCCGCCACCGACTGGACCTCACCCGTGCTCGGCGAGGAGGGCGGCTACAAGGAGGGCCTGTGCGGTGACGCCTGCGAGTACGACGCGGACGCGGCCAAGAAGCTGATCAAGGAGGGCGGCGGCCTCCCCGGCGGCCAGGTCAAGATCACGTACAACGCGGACACCGGCTCCCACAAGCAGTGGGTCGACGCCGTCTGCAACTCCATCAACAACGCCCTCGACAACGACCAGGCGTGCGTCGGCAACCCGGTCGGCACCTTCGCCGACTACCGCAACCAGATCACCCAGCGGAAGATGAGCGGCCCGTTCCGCGCCGGCTGGCAGATGGACTACCCGCTCATCCAGAACTTCCTCCAGCCGCTGTACTACACCAACGCCTCCTCCAACGACGGCAAGTGGTCCAACGCCGACTTCGACAAGCTGGTCGACGAGGCCAACGCCGAGGAGGACACGACCAAGGCCGTGGAGAAGTTCCAGCAGGCCGAGGAGGTCGTCCGGGACAACATGGCCGCCATCCCGCTCTGGTACCAGAACGGCAGCGCGGGCTACTCCGAGCGGCTCTCCAACGTGGCGCTGAACCCGTTCAGCGTGCCGGTGTACGACCGGATCAAGGTCAGCTGAGCCGTCCGGGCGGGCGCCCCGGCGCCCGCCCACTACCTCCGGAGTCCGCATGGGACGGTATGTGATCCGGCGCCTGCTCCAGATGATCCCGGTCTTCGTGGGCGCCACCCTCCTGATCTTCCTGATGGTGAACGTGATGGGCGACCCCATCGCGGGGCTGTGCGGCGACAGGGAGTGCGACCCGGCGACCGCCGCCCAGCTGCGCAGGGAGTTCGGCCTCGACAAGCCCGTGTGGCAGCAATACCTGACCTACATGGGCAACGTCTTCACCGGCGACTTCGGCACCGCCTTCAACGGGCAGGAGGTCACCGAGCTGATGGCCTCCGCCTTCCCGGTCACCATCCGGCTGACGATCGTCGCGATCCTCTTCGAGATCGTCATCGGCATCACGCTCGGCGTCGTCACCGGGCTGCGCCGCGGCCGGCCCGTCGACACCGGCGTCCTGCTGACCACCCTGGTCGTCATCTCGGTCCCCACCTTCGTCACCGGTCTGCTGCTCCAACTGCTGCTCGGCGTGGAGTGGGGCTGGATCAGCCCGTCGGTCTCCTCCGACGCCCCCTTCGACGAGCTGATCGTCCCCGGACTCGTCCTCGCCTCCGTCTCCCTCGCCTACGTCACCCGGCTGACCCGTACGTCGATCGCGGAGAACGCCCGCGGCGACTACGTCCGCACCGCCGTCGCCAAGGGCCTGCCCCGGCACCGGGTGATCCGCAAGCACCTGCTGCGGAACTCCCTGATCCCCGTGGTCACCTTCATCGGCACCGACATCGGGGCCCTGATGGGCGGGGCCATCGTCACCGAGCGGATCTTCAACATCCATGGCGTCGGCTACCAGCTCTACCAGGGCATCCTCCGCCAGAACACCCAGACCGTCGTCGGCTTCGTGACCGTCCTCGTCCTGGTGTTCCTCGCCGCCAACCTGCTCGTCGACCTCCTCTACGCCGTACTCGACCCGAGGATCCGCTATGCCTGAGCCGCAGTCGGGGGAGCCGCACGTCTCGGGCGGACAACGCGCCACCGAGAACGGGGCGATCGCCGCGACGGGACTGGACGGCACCATGGATCTGGCCACCACCGAGGGGGAGACCTTGGAGAAGGGGCTCGGCAACTCCGACGCCGGGGGCCCGGCGGACAAGGCCCGCAGCCTCTGGTCCGACGCCTGGCGCGACCTGCGCCGCAACCCCGTCTTCATCATCTCGGCGCTCGTGATCCTCTTCCTGGTCGTCATCTCCCTGTGGCCGTCGTTGATCGCCTCCGGCAACCCCCTCAAGTGCGACCTCTCCAAGGCCCAGGAGGGCTCGCAGCCGGGCCACCCCTTCGGCTTCGACGGACAGGGCTGCGACGTGTACACACGGACCGTGTACGGGGCGCGGATCTCGATCTCCGTCGGCGTCTGCGCCACCCTCGGGGTCGCGCTCCTCGGGTCGGTGCTCGGCGGGCTCGCCGGCTTCTTCGGCGGGATCTCCGACTCGTTCCTGTCCCGGATCACCGACGTCTTCTTCGCCATCCCCGTGGTGCTCGGCGGTCTGGTGCTGCTGTCGGTCGTCACCAGCAACAGCGTCTGGCCGGTGATCGGGTTCATGGTGCTGCTGGGCTGGCCGCAGATCTCCCGCATCGCCCGCGGCTCCGTCATCACCGCCAAGCAGAACGACTACGTCCAGGCCGCCCGCGCGCTCGGCGCCTCCAACTCCCGCATGCTGCTGCGGCACATCACCCCGAACGCCGTGGCCCCGGTCATCGTCGTCGCGACCATCGCGCTGGGCACGTACATCGCCCTGGAGGCCACCCTGTCCTACCTCGGGGTCGGTCTGAAGCCGCCCAGCGTCTCCTGGGGCATCGACATCTCCGCCGCCTCGCCGTACATCCGCAACGCCCCGCACGCCCTGCTGTGGCCCTCCGGCGCCCTCGCGATCACCGTCCTCGCGTTCATCATGCTCGGCGACGCGGTCCGCGACGCCCTCGACCCGAAGCTGAGGTGAGCCGTCGTCATGCTGCTCGAAGTACGTGATCTCCGCGTGGAGTTCAGGACGCGTGACGGGATCGCCAAGGCGGTCAACGGGGTCGAGTACGCGGTCGACGCCGGACAGACGCTCGCGGTGCTGGGGGAGTCCGGCTCGGGGAAGTCGGTCACCGCGCAGGCGATCATGGGGATCCTCGACATGCCTCCGGGGCGGATCACCGGCGGCGAGATCCTCTTCAAGGGCCGGGACCTGCTGAAGCTCAAGGAGGACCAACGCCGGAAGGTCCGCGGCGCCGAGATGGCGATGATCTTCCAGGACGCCCTCTCCGCCCTGAACCCCGTCCTCACCGTCGGCGACCAGCTCGGCGAGATGTTCGTCGTGCACCGGGGCATGTCCAAGAAGGACGCCCGCGCCCGGGCCGTCGAGCTGATGGACCGGGTCCGCATCCCGGCCGCGAAGGAACGCGTACGGGACTACCCCCACCAGTTCTCCGGCGGTATGCGCCAGCGCATCATGATCGCGATGGCGCTGGCCCTGGAGCCCTCCCTGATCATCGCCGACGAACCGACGACGGCCCTCGACGTCACCGTCCAGGCCCAGGTCATGGAACTCCTCGCGGAGCTGCGCCGCGAACTGGACATGGGCCTCATCCTCATCACCCACGACCTCGGCGTCGTCGCGGACGTCGCCGACCGCATCGCCGTCATGTACGCCGGCCGCATCGTGGAGTCCGCCCCCGTCCACGACATCTACAAGGCCCCGGCCCACCCGTACACCCGCGGTCTGCTCGACTCCATCCCGCGCCTGGACCAGAAGGGCCAGGAGCTCTACGCCATCAAGGGCCTCCCGCCCAACCTCACGAAGATCCCGCCCGGCTGCGCCTTCCACCCGCGCTGCCCGATGGCCCGTGACGTGTGCCGCACCGACGTACCCCCGCTGTACGACGTGACCCCGTCCGACGGCACGCGGGTGAGCGCCTGCCACTTCTGGAGGGAGTGCCTCGATGACCGAGTCGACGGCCACGTCAACGGTTGAGCCGATCCTGGAGGTCAGTGGACTGGTCAAGCACTTCCCTTTGACCCAGGGCGTGCTGTTCAAGAAGCAGGTCGGCGCGGTCAAGGCCGTGGACGGGGTGGACTTCACGCTCGGCGAGGGGGAAACCCTCGGCATCGTCGGCGAGTCCGGCTGCGGCAAGTCGACCGTGGCCAGGATGCTGGTCAACCTGGAGCGGCCCACCGCCGGGTCGATCAAGTACAAGGGCGAGGACATCACCAGGCTCTCCGGCAGGGCCCTGAAGGCGGTGCGCCGCAACATCCAGATGGTCTTCCAGGACCCGTACACCTCCCTCAACCCCCGGATGACCGTCGGCGACATCATCGGCGAGCCGTACGACATCCACCCCGAGGTGGCCCCCAAGGGCGACCGGCGGCGCAGGGTGCAGGAGCTCCTCGACGTGGTCGGCCTCAACCCCGAGTACGTCAACCGCTATCCGCACCAGTTCTCCGGCGGCCAGCGCCAGCGCATCGGCATCGCCCGCGGGCTGGCGCTCCGCCCCGAGATCATCGTGGCCGACGAACCGGTCTCCGCGCTCGACGTGTCCGTCCAGGCCCAGGTGATCAACCTGCTGGAGCGGCTCCAGGGGGAGTTCGGGCTGAGTTACGTCTTCATCGCGCACGACCTGTCGATCGTGCGGCACATCTCCGACCGGGTGGGCGTGATGTACCTCGGCCGGATCGTCGAGATCGGCCGCGACGCCGAGATCTACGACCACCCCACCCACCCCTACACCCAGGC
>NZ_LIQX01000116.1 GCF_001418475.1 Streptomyces ossamyceticus
CATCGGAAGACCGCCGCATCAGCGTAAGCAGGGAGTGATCCCAAGGCCACGGCGAAGGGGGGCGGGCGGCGTCAAGACCGCGTTAAGGATGCGTCGGACGAGCGGGCCGGGTGCCGCGGGAGGGGGAGGAGGCGAGGGACGGGTGCCCGTGAGGGGGGCCGCGTCGTGCCGTGCCCGGTCGGGGACGCCGCGTCGTGCCTGGTTGGTCGTCGGCGACGGTGACCGGGAGTCGGTCGGGAGGGGGGAGAGGTCCTGGTGTCGCGAGTGAGGCGCCCGCCGCCCGCCGTACCCCGTCGGTTGCCGTCGGCGACCGCGCGCGACGTCCGCCGGGGCGGATCACCAGGTGCCGGCCCCCCGGCGGTCTCCCGGCGGCTTCAGCATGGGGTCCGCCTGCGGTCGACGCCCTCGGGGGCCGTGCCAGGGCGGAGCATCTGGCTCGCGGCCGGCTCGCGGTACAGAGGGCTGCTTCGGATGGCGATTCCGACCACCTCCGGGACCGACGGCTCCGGGACCGCCCGGCATGCCGACGCTCCTCCCATGGCTCATCCGGAACCCCTGTCGGGAAGTGGCGCAGCACCTAGCAAACTGCAGACCGTGAGCCTCGGGCGAGAGTGTTCGCGAAGCTCATCTCATTTGGGCAATTCCCTTCCCTGGGGGGCGGGCCCCTCTCCGGGTGTGCGCACAGGAGGCGGCGCGGTGCCCACCTTCGGACGCCCGCTCCTCGTCGGACCCACCGCGACCTGCGTCGACACGGACGTCCGCCACGCATCGCCGGAGGGGCCGGCGGCCGCCCCCGGTGGCGCCGCCGGGCGCGGCCACGCGTCAGGGACGTGCGCCGTTTCCTCAGAGAAATCCCCGGATCCCGAGATCGACAGGGGCACCGGACGTCCTGGCGCTCGACCGATCAGAAGCGATAAGGCGTGCGGCAATTCACGGCTCACGTGTTCAGTACCGAACGACAACCGAACAACAGCGATGTCCGTCGCGGGCAGTTCATAGGGTCCTTGCACCGGCGGAGAGGGCGATGCCCCGTCCGCACAGTGACATGGAGGAGATTCCGGGATGAGCAATGTGGAGATCTCGCTGAAGGAGATCATGACGTCGATCGAAGGTGCCTTAGGAGCCGCGCTGGTCGACTACACGAGCGGGATGGCGCTCGGCACGCTCGGGGGCGGGAAGGACCTCGACCTGACCGTCGCGGCGGCGGGCAACACGGACGTGATCCGCGCCAAGACCCGCACCATGGAGCACCTGGGACTCACGGGTGAGATCGAGGACGTGCTGATCACCCTCGGCAGCCAGTACCACATCATCCAGCCGCTCAAGGGCCGCAGCGGCAACGGCCTGTTCCTCTACCTCGTGCTCGACAGGGGCAAATCGAACCTCGCCATGGCTCGCCACCAACTCAAGCGCGTCGGAGTGGATCTCCACGTATAGCGATGCCGTGACGCGCGCCCTCGCATGCCCATGACTTGAAGACTTCTTCAACTGGGAATATCCAGATGAGGTCAAAGCCATGGGCGTGCGGGGCCGGATCGGCAAGGATTGGCGCAGCACACGGCGCCGGCCCCGTCGAGCCGTCCGCGGTGACATCTGGGCCGCCGCCGAGAGAGAGCCCAGAGAAAGCACCAGAGAAAGCCCGTCGAACACGGCAGGGAGCGAGCGATTCCCATGCAGGTCCCCCTCTACCAGGCCAAGGCCGAGTTCTTCCGCATGCTCGGACACCCCGTGCGCATCCGGGTTCTGGAACTGCTGCAGAGCGGCCCGCTCGCCGTGCGCGACCTGCTCAGTGAGATCGAGATCGAACCGTCCAGCCTGTCCCAGCAACTGGGTGTCCTGCGCCGTTCGGGCATCGTCGTCTCCATCCGGGAGGGCTCCACCGTCAGCTACGCGCTCGCCGGCGGCGACGTGGCCGACCTGCTGCGCGCCGCTCGCCGCATCCTGACCGAGTTACTCGCCGGACAGAGCGAGTTGCTCGCGGAACTCCAGCAGGCGGAGTTCCAGCCGGCCCTCGCGCCGGGCGGAGCCGACCGCCGCGCCTGACCCGACGCGAGCCCCGACCGGCCCCGACCGGCCCCGACCGGCCCCGACCGGCCCCGACCGGCCCCGACCGGCCCCGACAGGCCCCGTCCGGGCGACACCGCGTCCAGCCGGTCGGCCGAGCGTGGTCCCCGGGATGTGGTGAAGTGGGGAGCATGACGACGAGTGACACGATCGTGGTGCCGGAGCTGTACGTCGGCTACCCCGGAGTGGCCTTCGGGGGCTATGTCGCCGGCACCCTGGCGGAGCGGTCCGAGGCGAAGACGGTACGGGTGGACTTCCGCGGGCCGGTGCCGGTCGAGGTGCCCGTACGGATCGCCGAAACGGCTGACGGGGGAGTCGAGTTGGGCGAGGCCGCACGGCCGCTCGCCTCCGCCCGCCCCGCCGAACTGCCGCTCGACGTGCCGGCCGCGCCGTCCTGGGACGAGGCGGCCGCCGCGGCGGAGAGGTTCCGCGCGACACCGCCCCCGGGTGTGGTCGACTGCTTCGGCTGCGGCCTGCGCACCGCCGACCGCGGCCTGCGCGTGTACTGCGGACCGGTGCCGGGCCAGGACGTCGTGGCCACCGCCTGGACCCCGTCGCCGGTCTTCGCCGATCCGGACGGCCTGTTCCCGACCCGCCTGGTCTGGGGCGCCCTGGACTGCCCGGGACACTGGGCGGGCCGCTTCCTCGGTACCCAGCGCCCCGGCGCGGTCACCGCCTCCCTCACCGGAACGGTCCTGCGACCGGTCGTCGCGGGCGAGCCGTACCTGCTGCACGCCTGGCTGCTCTCGGAGTCCGGTCGCAAGCACACGATGGGCGTCGCGCTCACCACACCCGAGGGCGAGCTGTGCGCCACGTCCGAGTCGCTGTGGATCGATCCCCGGCCCGCCTCCTGAACCGCGACTTCTCCTGGCGCTACGGCGTGTACGGGGCGTCGCTGTGGTGCAGTTCCACCATGGAGGCGCCGCTGACCTCGTACACCGCGGTGCGGGTCAGGGTGACGACGGCCGCAGGATCGTCGTCGCCGCGCGTCCGGTAGACGACGGTCACCTGGCGCGGCGGCCCGGCGGACGGGAAGTCGAGGGAGACCACGGGGGTACGGTCGCCCAGCTCGGCGGCGGCCGCGGGGACGGGGGTGCCGCCGTCGTTGCGCCAGGTGACCAGCGTGTAGAACTTGCCCGTACCACCGGTCGAGATCTTCAGCGCGCCCACGGCGTCGGCCGCGCTGTCCCCCGTGATGTCACCGACGGCGCACTGCGGTTGCAGCTCGATCACCACACCGTCCGGACCCTCCCAGCGGCCCGCGCTGAGGGTGGCCCCCGCGATGCCGTACCCCTCCAGCCCTCCGCCGTCCAGGGACGCGTTCTGCAACTGGGCGCAGGACAGGGCCTTGGCGCCACCGGCTGCCGTACCGCTCGGCTTCGAGGACGGGGTCTTGGTGGGGGTACCGGGTGTCTTCTTCGGGCCGCCGGGCGTCTTCGCCGGCGTGGGAGTCGCGGACTTCGACGCCTTGCCCGGCTTTCCGCTCCCGCCCGACTCTCCCGGAGCCAGGTCCTTCGGCCCGCAGGCCACCACCAGCCCCGCGATCAGCCCCGCGGCGGCCATCTGGGACACCCGTCTCGCACAACCCCTGGATCGGTTCACTCGTCACTCTCCGTCGCGCCATGGCCCGGCCCTTCCGCTGGGCACGGTCGGAGACGCGGACGGGTGGTACACGGTTGCACCGAGTTGTCCTTGTTCTGTAACGCGTTCCGCAACGCCCGACCGGGGTGCGTATCGCCGTGGCCGTCACGAATGTCATGACCGTGTACCGGAGCGGGCGCGGGCGGTGCCGGGCGACGTGGGCGCTCCCTACCCTCTGCCCACTGACGACGAGTCACGGGGAGGAACCCATGCGCATCAGAGGCACATCCAGAGTCGAATCCCGACGGGCGACGCTCGCCGCCCTGTGCGGCGCCCTGTTGATGGTGTGCGCGATGGTGCCGTCGGCCCGGGCCGACGGCACCATCGCG
>NZ_LIQX01000117.1:0-9969 GCF_001418475.1 Streptomyces ossamyceticus
CCCCACACACACGTACCGGCCCCCACGCGCACCGGCCCCCCCAGCGCGAAGACCCCGTCAGCGCGAAGACCCCGTCGTCCTCCCTGGGGAAGGGAGGGTGACGGGGTCTTCGTTTCACGATGGTGGACTTGCACCCGCGTGGCGAACGCAGGCCGCGTGCAGGTCCAGGGGTGCCGGGCGGGAGCGGATGAGAGAGGGCCCGCTACGGGTCCGTCCGGCGGTCAGATCAAAGGTGAAGCTCAGCCCTTGAGGGAAGCGACCTTGGAAGCAAGCGCCGACTTCTTGTTGGCGGCCTGGTTCTTGTGGATGACACCCTTCGAGACGGCCTTGTCGAGCTGACGCGCGGCAGCGCGCTGGTACTCGGTGGCCTTCTCGGCGTCACCCGCGGCAGCGGCCTCACGGGCCTTGCGGATCGCGGTCTTGAGCGACGACTTGACGGCCTTGTTGCGCAGGCGCGCCTTCTCGTTGGTCTTGTTCCGCTTGATCTGGGACTTGATGTTCGCCACGAATGAGCCTCTTCAGCTACTGGCGACCGAGGACATGCAGGGCATGCGAACCCCGGGCACCTTTGGTTTTCTTTGGGATGTGCCTCCTGCAGAGAGGGCATGAGACACAGCCACCCAGGCTACCAGTGGCTCCGCGAGTGGCCCAAACCCGCCCCAGCCCCGCGCCCGTGGGACCATGGAGCCTACGCATAGACCCGGTAGACCCCGTTCGTACAGACCCGCTAGATCCGACCCGAGACCGCAGACGGCTGCGGACGCCTCAAGAATCAGGACCCTGCGTGCCCGCGATCCCTAGCCATGTGCCCGAGCCGAGCCGTACCGCCCCGGCTCTGATCCGCAATTTCTGCATCATCGCGCACATCGACCACGGCAAGTCCACGCTCGCCGACCGGATGCTCCAGTTGACCGGTGTGGTCGAGCAGCGGCAGATGCGTGCTCAGTACCTCGACCGCATGGACATCGAGCGTGAGCGCGGAATCACGATCAAGTCCCAGGCGGTGCGTCTGCCCTGGGCGCCGACCGGCGACCCGGGCAACACGCACATCCTCAACATGATCGACACCCCCGGGCACGTCGACTTCACCTATGAGGTGTCACGGTCGCTGGCCGCCTGCGAGGGGACCGTCCTCCTCGTGGACGCCGCGCAGGGCATCGAGGCGCAGACCCTCGCCAACCTGTACCTGGCGATGGAGAACGACCTCACGATCATCCCGGTCCTCAACAAGATCGACCTGCCGGCCGCTC
Source organism: Streptomyces ossamyceticus (assembly GCF_001418475.1). Taxonomy (GTDB): domain Bacteria; phylum Actinomycetota; class Actinomycetes; order Streptomycetales; family Streptomycetaceae; genus Streptomyces; species Streptomyces ossamyceticus. The sequence goes on from NZ_LIQX01000117.1 coordinate 1,251, forward strand.
AGCCGGAGAAGTTCGCCGAGGAGCTCGCCAACCTCGTCGGGTGCGACCCCCAGGACGTCCTGCGGGTCTCCGCCAAGACCGGTGTCGGGGTCGACGCGCTGCTCGACCGGGTCGTCGCCGATGTCCCCGCCCCGGTCGGCGTCAAGGACGCTCCGGCCCGCGCGATGATCTTCGACTCGGTGTACGACTCGTACCGCGGCGTGGTCACGTACGTCCGTGTCATCGACGGGCAGCTCAACAAGCGTGAGCGCATCAGGATGATGTCGACGGGCGCCACCCACGAGCTGCTGGAGATCGGCACGAACTCGCCCGAGATGCTGGGGGCCGACGGCCTCGGCGTCGGTGAGGTGGGCTACCTCATCACCGGTGTGAAGGACGTCCGCCAGTCCAAGGTCGGTGACACCGTCACCAGCCAGCAGAAGGGCGCCACGGAGGCTCTCGGCGGGTACAAGGACCCCAAGCCCATGGTCTTCTCCGGGCTCTATCCGCTCGACGGATCCGACTACCCCGAGCTGCGCGAGGCCCTCGACAAGCTCCAGCTCAACGACGCCGCGCTCGTCTACGAGCCGGAGACGTCCGCCGCGCTCGGCTTCGGTTTCCGTGTCGGCTTCCTCGGGCTGCTGCATCTCGACGTGATCCGCGAGCGGCTGGAGCGCGAGTTCGGCCTCGACCTGATCGCCACCGCGCCGAACGTGGTCTACCGCGTCGTGATGGAGGACGGCACCGAGCACACCGTCACCAACCCGAGCGAGTTCCCCGAGGGCAAGATCAACGAGGTGTACGAGCCCGTCGTACGCGCCACGATCCTCGCGCCCACCGAGTTCATCGGCTCGATCATGGAGCTGTGCCAGACCCGGCGCGGCACCCTGCTCGGCATGGACTACCTCTCCGAGGACCGCGTCGAGATCCGGTACACCCTGCCGCTCGCCGAGATCGTCTTCGACTTCTTCGACCAGCTGAAGTCCAAGACGCGCGGCTACGCCTCGCTCGACTACGAGCCCACCGGCGAGCAGACGTCCAGCCTGGTCAAGGTCGACATCCTGCTGCACGGCGACAAGGTGGACGCCTTCTCCGCGATCACCCACAAGGACGCCGCGTACGCGTACGGCGTGCGGCTCGTCGCCAAGCTGCGGGAGCTGATCCCGCGGCAGGCCTTCGAGGTGCCGATCCAGGCCGCCATCGGCTCCCGGGTCATCGCCCGCGAGACCATCCGCGCCATCCGCAAGGACGTCCTCGCCAAGTGCTACGGCGGTGACATCTCCCGGAAGCGGAAGCTGCTGGAGAAGCAGAAGGAGGGCAAGAAGCGGATGAAGATGGTGGGCTCTGTGGAGGTTCCGCAGGAGGCCTTCATCGCCGTGCTGTCCAGTGACGACAGCGCCGGCGGAGCCAAGGGCAAGAAATAGCCACCTGCGGGGATCTCCGCAGGTCCCGGCGGTAGCCGTTGTTACCCCCGGAAACTTGGGCAGAATGCGGGCCCGTCGCGTTTCGGCGCGGCGGGCCCGCATGTCTTCGAGGCGCGGCGGCCGCGTGCTCGTACGGTCGTTCTCGGTGGAAAGTGACGCCCCGCCGCCCCTTACGAACCAGCCAACCTCGCTCTACCCTGATCACCACTCGATGGTTACTCGCGAGTTAAACAACAGCCGCTTTGAGCCAGCCGCACAGTCCATGCTGACCCTGCCGCACTGTCGCGGGCCCCGGAGGATGTCGTGAGCGACACACAGACCCTGATCGAGAACCGCCCGCCGTCCATGGCGGCCCTCTTCCTGGAGCGCGTGGCGGCCACGCCCGACGCGGAGGCATTCCGTTACCCGGTGCCGCCGGCCTCAGGCCAGGGACCTTCGGACTGGAAGCCGCTGACCTGGGCGGAGGCTGCCGCGCGCGTCGATGCCATCGCGGCCGGGCTGGTCGAGCTGGGCGTACAGCCGGAGGAGCGCATCGCGCTGTCCTCCGCCACCAGGATCGAGTGGATCCTGTGCGACCTCGGCATCATGTGCGCCGGTGCCGCCAATACGACGATCTATCCGTCGACCAACGCCGAGGAGTCGGCGTACATCCTGTCCGACTCCGCCAGCAAGGTCCTCATCGCGGAGAACGCCGAGCAACTGGAGAAGGCACGGGAGAAGAAGGCCGAGCTGCCCGCGCTGACCCATGTGATCGTCATCGACCCCGAGGGCGCCGACCTCTCGGAGGACTGGATCCTCTCGCTCGCCGAGCTGGAGAAGCGCGGGACGGCGTACCTGGAGAAGAAGCCCGACCTGATCAAGGAGAAGGTCGGCGCGATCACCAAGGACCAGCTCGCCACCCTCATCTACACCTCGGGCACCACCGGTCGCCCCAAGGGCGTGCGCCTCCCGCACGACAACTGGGCGTACATGGGCAAGGCCATCGCCGCGACCGGTCTGCTCAGCGCGGAGGACGTGCAGTACCTGTGGCTGCCGCTCGCGCACGTCATGGGCAAGGTGCTGCTGTCCGGGCACATCGAGGTCGGGCACATCACCGCCGTCGACGGCCGGGTCGACAAGATCATCGAGAATCTGCCGGTCGTGCGGCCGACGTACATGGCCGCGGTGCCGCGCATCTTCGAGAAGGTCTACAACGGTGTCGCCGCGAAGGCCCGCGAGGGCGGCGCCGCCAAGTACAAGATCTTCCAGTGGGCGTCCGAGGTCGCCCGCGAGTACGCCAAGGTCAGCCAGGACAACTTCCGCCGCACCGGCACCGCGTCCGTGCCGTTCGGGCTGGGGGCCAAACACAAGGTCGCCGACGCGCTGGTCTACAAGAAGCTGCGTGAGGCGTTCGGCGGGCGGCTGCGCGCCTGTATCTCCGGCTCGGTGGCGCTCGCACCCGAGATCGGCTTCTTCTTCGCCGGCGCCGGCATCCCCATCCTGGAGGGCTACGGCCTGACCGAGTCCTCCGCGGCGTCGTTCCTGAACCCCGGCGAGGCGTTCCGTACGGGGACGGTCGGCAAGCCGCTGCCCGGCTGCGAGGTGCGCATCGCGGACGACGGCGAGATCCTGCTGCGCGGCCCCGGCATCATGGAGGGCTATCACGGGCTGCCGGACAAGACCGCCGAGGTCCTGGAGGCGGACGGCTGGTTCCACACCGGTGACATCGGCGAGCTGTCGCCCGACGGGTACCTGCGGATCACCGACCGCAAGAAGGACCTGTTCAAGACCTCCGGCGGCAAGTACATCGCGCCGACCGAGATCGAGGGCCAGTTCAAGGCGCTGTGCCCGTTCACGTCCAACGTCATGGTCATCGGCGCCGACCGCAACTTCTGCACGGCCCTCATCGCCCTCGACGAGCCGGCCCTCCTCGGCTGGGCCAAGGAGAACGGACTGGAGGGCAAGTCGTACGAGCAGATCATCGCGGCCCCGGCCACGGTGGAGCTCATCGAGGGGTACGTCACCCAGCTCAACCAGGGGTTGCAGCGGTGGCAGACCGTCAAGAAGTTCCGTCTGCTGCCGCGGGACCTGGACGTCGAGCACGGTGAGCTGACGCCGAGCCTGAAGCTGAAGCGGCCGGTGGTGGAGAAGGAGTACCAGCACCTCATCGACGAGATGTACGAGGGAGCCCGGGAGAAGTAGCGAGGTCAGCTGCCCTGGTCCCTGGTCACCAGGGAACGGAGTTCCTGGACCTGTATGCGGGCCTCCGCCAGGTCCGGGGACTCCTCGGACAGCTGTTTCTCCAGTGCGCTCAGGCGGGACAGGACCTGTTCCGCCTGTTCCCTCTGCCGTGCCCGCAGGACCTCCAGTTTGCGGGTCTTGCGGTGCAGCTCCAGGAAGACGCTGACCTTCGCGCGGAGGACCCAGGGGTCGAAGGGCTTGGTCAGATAGTCGGCGGCGCCGGTGGCGTAGCCGCGGAAGGCGTAGCCCATCTCTGCGTCCGTGCCGGTGAGGAAGATGATCGGGACGTCCTTGGTCTGGTCGAGGCGCTTGAGGTTGGCCGCGGTCTCGAAACCGTCCATACCCGGCATGCGGATGTCGAGGAGGACGACGGCGAAGCGCTGCCGGAGCAGGGCCTTCATGGCTTCCTCGCCGGAACGGGCCCGTACCAGCGGCTCGTTGAGCGATGCCAGGACGGCCTCCAGCGCGATCAGGTTGTCCTCCATGTCGTCGACGAGGAGGATGCCCGCGCGTCCGTCGGTCCGGTCCTGAGTGGTCATGGTGAGGGTGCCTCGTTCTCTTCGGTGCGTTTCTCGGGCGACGGCTCGGCGCCCTCCGGGTCCAGGACGGCGCACACCACGGTGAGCAGCTGGTCGACGTCCACCGGCTTGGGTACGTAGTCGTTGGCGCCCCGGGCGATGGACTTCTCGCGGTCGCCGGGCATCGCCTTCGCGGTCAGCGCGACGATGGGCAGACCGGCCCAGCGGGGCGTGCGACGGATGGCGGAGATCGTCTCGTAGCCGTCCATCTCCGGCATCATGATGTCCATCAGGACCAGCTCGACGTCCGGGTTGCGCTCCAGGGTCTCGATGCCCTCCCGCCCGTTCTCCGCGTACAGCACCGGCATGCCGACACGGCCGAGGACATGGGTGAGCGCGAAGACGTTGCGGATGTCGTCGTCCACGATCAGCACCCGCCGGCCCGGCAGGATCTGGCCCGCGCGCCCCGCCTTCCACACCTCCAGCTTGGTGGGCGCGGGCCAGGTGTCGTCCTCGGGGGCGGCCGGGTACGGCTCGGCCGCCAGCTGGTCGGGGATCAGCGCCGTGGCGGGGTCCTCGGCGCCGCCGGTCACCGTGTGGCCGGGGCTGAAGACGGGCACGTACAGCGTGAACGTCGAGCCCTTGCCGGGGATGCTCTCGGCGATGATGCGGCCGCCCAGCAGACCCGCGATCTCCCGGCTGATGGACAGCCCGAGGCCGGTGCCGCCGTACTTGCGGTTCGTGGTGCCGTCGGCCTGCTGGAACGCCTCGAAGATCACCGGCAGTTTCTCCGGCGCGATACCGATGCCGGTGTCGGAGACCGCGAACGCGATCACCTCGTCGGTGTCCTCACGGGCGTAGCGGTGTTCGGGGTCCTTGATGCGGCTGACGGTCAGTTCGACCCTGCCGGACGCGGTGAACTTGATCGCGTTGGAGAGCAGGTTGCGCAGGATCTGCTGGAGGCGTTGCTCGTCCGAGTACATCTCGCGCGGTACGTCCTCGCCGACCGTGACCTCGAAGGCCAGGCCCCGGTCGAGGGTGAGCGGGCGGAACGTGGCGTGGACGTAGTCCAGCAGCTTGATGAGCGGCAGCCGCTTCGGCCGTACGTCCATCCGGCCCGCCTCGATCTTCGACAGGTCCAGGATGTCGTTGATCAGCTGGAGGAGGTCGGAACCCGAGCGGTGGATCGTCGACGCGAACTGCACCTCCTGGTCCGTGAGATGGCCGTCCGGGTTGTCGGAGAGCAGGCGCGCCAGGATGAGCAGCGAGTTGAGCGGTGTGCGCAGCTCGTGCGACATGTTCGCCAGGAACTCCGACTTGTACTGGGAGGAGGTCGCGAGCAGGGCCGCCTTCTCCTCCAGTTCGGCGTTCGAGCGCTGGAGCTCCGCCTGCTGCTTCTGGAGTTCGTCGGAGCGTTCCTGGAGCTGCATGGCCAGGCGCTGGGACTCGCCGAGGAGGGACTCCGTGCGGGAGTTGGCGATGATGGTGTTGATCGCGACGCCGATGGTGTTCACGAACTGGTCGAAGAACGCCAGATGGACGTCAGAGAAGCGGGAGAACGAGGCGAGTTCGATCACGCCGAGGAGCTTGTCCTCGAAGAGGATCGGGATGATCACCACGCTGGAAGGGGCCGCCTCCCCGAGACCACTGTTGATCTTGATGTAGTCGGGCGGGGTCTGCTCGACCAGGATCCGCTTCTTCTCGCGGGCCGCCTGGGCGACGAGACCGTGCACGGGCAGGCCGCCGGTCTCCACCGTCGCGTCCTGCGCCGACCCGTAGCCCGCGATGAAGCCGAGGCCCTTGCCGGGGGCCACCGTGCGCAGGGCCGCGCCGTCCTGTTCGGGGTCGGCCAGGTAGAAGGCGCCGTACTGGGCCTTCACCAGCGGTGTCAGCTCGCGCAGGATCAGATCGGCGACCTCCATCAGATCGCGGTGGCCCTGCATCAGGGCGGCGAGGCGGGCGAGGTTGGACTCCAGCCAGTCCTTCGCGCGGGTCGTCTCACGGAGGTTGGCCACCATCAGGTTGATGTTGTCCTTCAGCTCGGCGACCTCGCCGCGCGCCTCCACCGTGATGGAGCGGGACATGTCGCCCTGGGTCACGGCCGAGGCCACCTCGGCGATGGCGCGGACCTGGGTGGTCAGGTTCAGCGCGAGTTCGTTCACGTTCGTCGTGAGGCGCTTCCAGGTGCCGTACACGCCCTCGACCCGTGCCTGCCCTCCGAGCTGGCCCTCCGAGCCGACCTCGCGGGCGACCCGGGTGACCTCGGAGGAGAACGACGAGAGGGTGTCGACCATGGTGTTGATGGCGGTCTTCAGTTCGAGGATCTCGCCGCGCGCGTCCACGTCGATCTTCTTGGAGAGGTCGCCGTTCGCGACGGCGGTCGTCACCTGGGCGATGTTGCGGACCTGCGAGGTCAGGTTGTCGGCCATGGAGTTGACGTTGTCGGTCAGGTCCCGCCACACACCGGACACGCCCAGCACCTGGGCGCGCCCGCCGAGCCGGCCGTCGGTGCCGACCTCGCGGGCCACCCTCGTCACCTCGTCGGCGAACGCCCGCAGTTGCTCCACCATCGTGTTGACGGTGTCCTTCAGCTCCAGGATCTCGCCGCGCGCATCGACGGTGATCTTCTTGGAGAGGTCGCCGTTGGCGACGGCGGTCGTCACCTGGGCGATGTTGCGGACCTGGGAGGTCAGGTTCAGGGCCATGAAGTTGACGTTGTCGGTGAGGTCCTTCCAGACGCCGGAGACGCCTCTGACCTGCGCCTGACCGCCGAGGTTGCCTTCGGTGCCGACTTCGCGGGCGACGCGGGTGACCTCGTCGGCGAAGGCGGAGAGCTGGTCGACCATGGTGTTGATGGTCGACTTCAGCTCCAGGATCTCGCCCTTCGCCTCGACCGTGATCTTCTTGCCGAGATCGCCCTGGGCGACCGCCGTGGAGACGAGGGCGATGTTGCGGACCTGCGAGGTCAGGTTGTCCGCCATGAAGTTGACGTTGTCGGTGAGGTCCTTCCAGACCCCGGAGACGCCTCTGACCTGGGCCCGGCCGCCGAGGTTGCCTTCGGTGCCGACTTCGCGGGCGACGCGGGTGACCTCGTCGGCGAAGGCGGAGAGCTGGTCGACCATGGTGTTGATGGTCGACTTCAGCTCCAGGATCTCGCCCTTCGCGTCGACGGTGATCTTCTGGCTCAGATCGCCGTTGGCGACGGCGGTGGTCACCTGGGCGATGTTGCGGACCTGGGAGGTCAGGTTCGACGCCATGAAGTTGACGTTGTCGGTGAGGTCCTTCCACACCCCCGACACACCTCTGACCTGCGCCCGGCCACCCAGCTGGCCCTCGGTGCCGACCTCACGGGCGACGCGGGTGACCTCGTCGGCGAAGGCGGACAGCTGGTCCACCATCGTGTTCACGGTGAGCTTCAGTTCGAGCAACTCGCCGGTCGCCTCGACCGTCACCGTACGGGTGAGATCGCCGCGCGCGACGGCGGTGGTCACCAGGGCGATGTCCCGCACCTGCGCGGTCAGCCGGGAGGCCATCGTGTTGACCGCCTCGGTCACGTCCCGCCAACTCCCGGACAGGCCCCGCACCTTGGCCCGGCCGCCGAGCCGCCCCTCGGTGCCGACCTCGCGGGCCACCCGGGTCACCTCGCCGGTGAACAGCGACAACTGGTCCACCATCTTGTTGACCGCTCGGCCCAACCGGCGTAAGTCGCCGCGCAGTTGCCGGTTGCCGTCGTGCAGGTCGACCCGCTGGGTCAGATCGCCGCCGGCCACCGCGTCCAGCACCCGCGTGGCGTTCACCGCGGGGGCGACCAGCGCGTCGAGCGTCTGGTTCACATCGTCGACGCGGGTCGCCCAGGCGCCCTGGCCGGGGCTGGCCGAGAGCCGCTCGTCCAGCCTGCCGTGCCGCACCAACTCCCTCTTGACGCGCTGTACTTCACCGCCGAAGTGCGTGCTGCGGTCGATGATCTGGTTGAAGAGGGCGCACAGCTCCGCGACCGGCGCGGGACCCGTCTCCGGGGTCTTGATGAAGGTGCCGTCGCGGGCCGCCGTCATGGCGGCGGTGAGCGCACGGAGGTCGGACGCCCGGATCGGTCCGTCCGTTCCGCTGTCTTTCTGACCGTCTTCGAGCGCCTGCGTAGCACTGTTCTCACTCATGGTTGCCCACTTCGGTAACTCGGCGCTTATGAGTGTGGCCAGTCTGTCACTCTGTCCGTGCCGCCTGAGGCCTATTCGTCCGAACTTCTCAGGGAGCCGCTCAGTGGGGGCCATTCCGACGCAACGGGAGACCGTGCCGCGTTCTCCTGATGCCCCCGCGCGTCCGGAGGACGGGAGCGCGCCGGAGGGCTGCGCCGGCGCGGCCTACGTCGGCTCCGCACGCGCCGGAGCCGACCGGCGTGCGGTGGCGCGGTTGTCGCTGCCGGGAGGGCCGCTCGCGCCCGGAGCCGCCCGGCGCTTCGTCGGCAGCGCGCTCCGGGAGTGGGCGGAGCTCGAACTCCCGGGTGCCGACACGTTCAGTGGCCGGCTCGTCGAGGACGTGCTCGTCGTGGTCAGCGAACTGGTCACCAACGCGGTCGTCCAC
>NZ_LIQX01000117.1:10028-10219 GCF_001418475.1 Streptomyces ossamyceticus
CGTCGTCGAGGTCTCCGACCACCATCCCTCCCGCGCGGTACGCGACGAGGGCGCCGCACGTCCGTACCTCGTCGAACGTCCTTACGGTGCGGCCGAGTACGGCCGGGGTCTGCGCCTCGTCGCGGCGGTCTCCGAGGCGTGGGGCATCACGTACAGGATCGGTACGAAGACGGTCTGGGCCCGGCTGTCGG
>NZ_LIQX01000118.1 GCF_001418475.1 Streptomyces ossamyceticus
GGAGTGGGGCAGGACAGGCCGGGGCGGGGAGGCCGGGGACGGCACGGATGACATGGCAGGCTCCTCGCGGGAGGGAGACGGCGGAAGGAAGGGCCGCGCGGGAATGCGATGGAACAACCGACCGACCTCTTGCGTCAATGCTGTTGACATAAGGGGGCAGGCGGTCGTTCACTGCGGGCACACCGTGCCCGACCCCCGTGGAGAGAGGACGACCGGCATGCCTAGCCGTGTCCCGCAGGAGCGCAGCCGCCGCCGACCCACCCGCTCCGGGGTCCTGCTCTCGGAGGACCTGATCGTCGAGACCGGTCTGCGGCTGATCGGTGAGCACGGGCCCGAGGCGCTGAGCGTCCGGCGGCTCGGCGCGGCCCTCGGCTGCGACCCCTCAGCCCTCTACCGCTACTTCCACGACACCGACGACCTGGTGCTGGCCATCGCCGACCGGATCATCGGCGACGCGATGGCCGGGTTCGAGCCCGGCGACGACTGGGTGGCCGCGCTGCGGGAGACGGCCCTGCGGGTCCGCGCCGGATATCTCGCGCATCCCCGGGCGGCAGCCCTGGCCTCGCACCGGGTGACCCGGCGGGAGAACGAGATCCGGGCCGTGGAGACCGGCATCGCCCTGCTGATGTCCGCCGGTTTTGAGCCCGCCACGGCCGTCCGGTTCTACCTGGCCTTCATCGACACCGTGCTCAGCCACGCGGCCACGGACGCGGCGTTCGCGGCGCTGCCGCGACAGCAGCGGGAGGCCGACCAGCGGGCCTGGAGGGACGTCTACCAGGACCTCGACCCGCAGGCGTACCCGGCCCTGACCGCCGCCCGCGGCGAACTCCCCGGCATGGCCGACAGCGCCTTCGAGGACGCGGTGGACCTCCTCCTGGAAGCCCTCGCGGCCCGCGCACCCGCGAACCGACGGAAGCGTACGGATGCCGTCGGCCGGTGAGGCCCCGGGCACCCGTGAGCCGGCGGTGCGGCGTGGATGCCGTCGGCCGGTGAGACCCGCGCACCCGTGAACCGGCGCCGCGGCGCGGACCCCGCCGACCGGTGAGGACCCGGGCACCCGTGCCGGGCCGCCGCGCGCGGGCGGCTGGGCCCCGGCCCGGTGTGGACGCGCTACGCCACCGCGCCCAGCGTGTCCGCGAGGCGGCGGCGGGCCGCGCGGAGTGCGGGGAGGACCGCGAGCGCCAGGGCGCCCAGCACCGCCGCCGCGGCGAAGAGCGACAGCACCACGGGGGAGGGGCCCCGCGCGATCCCGGCCCCGATACCGCTGGAGCTGCCCTGCGCGTCGATCAGCCAGTGGGCGAGCGGAAGCCCCAGCGCCAGGGCGACCGCCGTCGCGGCGAGGGCGGTGCACCCGGTGGCCGTGACGGTGATGCCGGTGATCTGCCGCGGTGACAGCCCGATCGCCTTCAGCGCCAGCAGATCCCGCTCGCTCTCGCGGACCGTGCCGCCGATGGCCGTCAGCAGTTCGACGAGCCCGATGAGGGCGAGGACTCCCAGCAGGCCCACGACGACACCGCGCAGCGGCGACAGACCGTCGGCGGGATTGGTCACCGTGTGTACGTCCAGCCGGCCCGGTCCGGCCGCGGCGGTCAGTTCGGCGGCGACCCGCCGCGGATCCGCCCCGTCGCGCAGTCGTACCTGGTAGAGCGTCGGCCGCAGCCCGGGGTCGTTCTCCCGCAGGGTGTCGAGCGAGGTGGAGATGGTCCGGCCCGCGTTCTCCGGCTCGATGCTGCGGCCCACGATGTGCAGGATCTGGGGCCGGCCGGCCACGGTCAGCCGCACCCAGTCGCCGACCGCTACGTCCAGCAGGTCGAGCAGACCCTGCCCGGCCACCGCCTCGTCGGGACCATGGGCGGGCCGGCCCTCGGCCAGCGTGAACGGGTACGGCTCCGCCTCCGTGCCGATGCCCCGCAACGCGATCGTGGCCGTCTGGCCCGACACCAGGGCCGCCACCTCGACACCCGGATGGGCGGCGGCGACCTCCGGGGCGCGCGCCAGGAGCGCCCGGGCCTCCGCGTCGCCGAGGCCGTCGCCGGCGCGGACGGTGAGCGCCGACGCCAGACCCATCCGCTCCGGCTCGCTGTGGAAGCGGTCGATGGTCGTCCACGCGCTCATCGCCACCACGATCAGCGTCAGTGGCAGCGCGAGACGGGCGATGGTGGCCAGGGACCGCGCACGGCGGGTGAACGCCCGGTGCCAGCCGAGGACCAGCGCGGGCGGCAGCCCGACACCGAGCGCCCGCCGGGCCACTCCCGACAGCCGTCCGCCGGCCGGTACGGCGGCCCGCGACACCGGTACCGGGGGCACGCGCCCAGCCCGCCAGGCCGCGAGCCCCGTCGTCGCCCCGATGAACAGCACCACCCCCACCGGCACCGCGACGAGGGCGGCGGTGTGCCCCGGCATGCCCTGCCACAGGTCGACCGCGTCCCCGAGGCGTCCGGGCAGCAGCGGGCCCAGCGCCTGGGTGAGCGTCGCCGCGGCCACGGCACCCAGCAGCGCGTACGCCAGATGCTGGAGCAGGAAGATCCGCACCACCTGGCCCGGCGTGAAGCCGATCGCCTTCAGGATCGAGATGTCCCGCAGATGCCCCCGGATACGGGTGCCGATCGCCCCGTGCACCGCCAGCCCGGCGGCGACCAGCGCGCCCAGCCCGAACAGCCCCAGCACCAGACCGAGCAGCCGGTTGTCGCCCTCCGCCTCGGCCCGCGCCTGCTGCCAGGCGGAGACCTCGCTGACGGCACCGGCACCGAGCAGGGTGACGGCCCGCTGGACGGCGTAGTCGGTGTCGTCGGGGTCCGTCAGGCGCAGCCCGATCACCTGGCCCTGCTCGGCGGCGGTGCGGGGCAGGGTGGCCGGCTGGACCCAGACCAGGCCCGGCCGCTCGCCCTTGCGGTAGCGGGGCTCGGCGCTGTCGGCGACGCCCAGCACGGTCAGCTTCCCGCCGCCGGGCAGGGACAGCACGTCACCGGGGCCGGCGAGCAGGGTCCGGGCGAGGCTGCTCTCCAGCACCACACCCTCGGGGCGGCCGGGGTCCAGCCACCGGCCGGAGGTGAGCAGCGGCCGGCCCACCTCGGGCCGGTCGGAGGTGCCGCGCAGTTCGACGGAGGCGCGGGTGCCGCGGGAGGTGACCGTGGTGTCGGCGGTCCGGTAGGGGCCGGCCGTGGACTCGACGCCCGCCAGCCGGGCCAGCTCGGACACCTCGGCGGAGGGGGCGGTGTGGATCCACACATGGGCGCCGCGGGACTGCGTGAACAGGCGCTGCCACGGGTTCGTCGCGTACCCGAAGAGCGTCGTCGCCAGCAGCAGGGACGTCACGATGCCGACGGTGGCCAGCACCAGGAACAGCGCCTCGCCCCGGTGGGTGCGCAGGTCCGAGTGCGCCCAGCGCAACATGGCTCGCATCCGTCAGTCCCTCAGCTCCAGCACGGCGGGCACCCCCGCGCCGGGCGACGCGGCGCCGCCCAGCTCGACGTCGTCGGCTATCCGGCCGTCGAAGAAGCTGATCACCCGGTCCGCGGCGCTCGCCAGCCGGGCGTCGTGGGTGACGAGGAGGATCGTCTGGCCGCGCTGGTGGAAACGGGACAGCAGCCGCATCACCTCACGGGTGCCCTTGCTGTCCAGGCTGCCCGCCGGCTCGTCGGCCAGCAGCAGGGGAGGGCGGTTGACCAGGGCGCGGGCCAGCGCGACCCGCTGCTGCTCGCCGCCCGACAACTCGCCCGGCAAGCTGCGCTCCTTGCCGGCGAGCCCCAGCTCGGCCAGCAGCTCCGCCCGCTCGGCGCGGGCCCGCCTGGCGGAGACCCCGGCCAGCAGCGCGGGGAGTTCCACGTTGTCCGCGACCGACAGATTGGAAACCAGGTTGAAGAACTGGAAGACGATGCCGATACGGCGGCGGCGCTCCACGGCCCAGCGGGCCTCGCTGTAGGCGTCCGTGCGTTCGCCGTCCAGCCAGATGCTGCCGCTGTCCGGGCGCTGCAGTCCGCCGAGCAGATGCAGCAGCGTCGACTTGCCCGCGCCGGACGGGCCGGTGACGGCCACGAACTCGCCCCGCCGCACACACAGGTCCACCCCGCGCACGGCATGGGCGGGCGCGCCCTCCCCGTGATGGGTCTTGACGAGCCCCTCGGCCCGCAGCACAGCAGTGGGCGCCTCGCTCATTCCGGCTTCTCCAGTTCCTCCTGGCAGCGCTCCAGCCAGTCGAGATCGGCCTGGAGGTGCAGCATGGCGCCCTCGATGAGCAGCTGGGCGATGCGGTTGTCCCGGTGGTCGGCCGTGGCGAGTTTCGACAGATTGCGCATGGTGTTCAGGTAGTGGCGCCGTTGTCGGTTGATCAGGGTGATCTGGTCGGCGAGACCGGTCTGCGGGGCGAGCGCGAGCTTCATGAAGAACTCGTCCCGTACCCGCGGCTCGTCCGACGTCTCCTCGTACCAGGCGCTCAGCGCCTCCTGCCCGGCAGCGGTGAGGTGGTAGATCTTCTTGTTGGGCCGGCTCGACTGCTCGACCTCCTCGCCCTCGATCAGACCCGACTTCTCGAGGCGGCCGAGGGTCACATAGATCTGGCCGATGTTCGGCTGAGGGTACGCGGCGCCCAGGAGTTGCTCAAGGTCCTGCTTGAGCTCGTAGCCGTGGGCCGGGCCGCGCGCCAGCAAGGCCAGGAGGGGCAGGCGCACTCGAGCTGTCCTCCTCGCAGCCTCGTATTGTGTTCCAGGCCCTAGTATCGCCCATACCTAACGGGTATACATAGCCTCTGACTCCGGGCGAAGGTGCCCGGCGCCGGGTGCACCAGGAGGAACCTATGCGGTGGATACGCGCCGCCGGTAGGGGCCTCCTCGTTCTCGCGGTGGTTCTGGCCGGTTACGGCGCCTCCGGCGCGCAGGCCCAGGGCGGGCTCCGGGGCCGCGGTCCGCTGACCCTGGCCACCGCGGGCGACCTCACCGGTTACCTCGGGCCCCTCCTGGAGGGCTGGAACCGCGCCCATCCCGCAGAGCGGGTCACCCTGGTCGAACTGCCGGACTCCGCGGACGAGACCCGCGCCCAGATGATCACCGATCTGCGCGGCGGCGACCGCGGCCGTTTCGACGTGCTCAACATCGACGTCACCTGGACCTCGGAGTTCGCCGCCGCCGGCTGGATCCGCCCGCTGCCGCGCAACCGTTTCCCGCTGGGCAGCTTCCTCCGGCCGGTCGTGGACACGGCGACGTACGACGGGCAGCTGTACGCCGTCCCCTACGTCACCAACGCGGGTTTGCTGCTGTACCGCAAGGACGTCCTCGCCGAGGAGGGCGTCCCGCCGCCCCGCACCTGGGCCGAGCTGGAGCACTACGCGCGGACCATCGCGCCCGAGCACGGCCTCGACGGTTACGCCGGCCAGTTCCTGCCCTACGAGGGACTCACCGTCAACGCGGCCGAGGCCGTCTACTCGGCGGGCGGCACGATCCTCGGCGACGAGGGCGAACGTGTCACGGTGGGCTCGGCGGCCCGCGAGGGCATCGGGTTCCTCGCCCGCGGCGTACGCGACGGGTGGATACCCCGCGAGGCGCTGGAGTACAAGGAGGAGGAGTCCAAGCGGGCCTTCCAGGAAGGCCGGCTGCTCTTCCTGCGTAACTGGCCCTACGCCTACGTCGGCGCCTCCGCCCCCGGTTCCGCAGTCGCCGGGAAGATCGGCGCCGCCCCGCTGCCCGGCCCCGACGGGCCCGGCACGAGTGTGCTCGGCGGCTCCAACCTCGCCGTCAACGCGCACGCCGAACACCCCGACACCGCCGCACGCCTGATCACGTACCTCACCAGTGAGCGCGTCCAACGGCAGGTCCTCACCCGGGGCGCGCTGCCCCCCGTGCGCGCGGATCTCTACCGGGACCCGGAACTGATCCGGGAGTTCCCCTATCTGCCGACGCTGCGCCGGAGCGTCCTCGCGGCCGCGCCGCGCCCCAAGAGCCCGCGCTACGACCAGGTCAGCATGGTCGTGCAGGCGGTCGTCCACGACGCGATGACGGGCCACTCGACGCCCGAGGCCGCGGTGCGGCGGCTCACCCGGGAGCTGGCCGACATCTCCCGCCGCGGCTGACCCTCTTCCCCTTACCGCGCCTCCGCGCCTACTTACATGTTAGGTAACGCCCTCGTATCGACCTGCCTCCCCTTGGGTCGAAATATCCCTATATAAAGGGCCAGGCTCCAGATATCTGCTGTTCACTCGTTGACACCCCCGTGAAACGCCTACATAACATGCATGCATAACCGTCAGCTCGCACAGACAGGCCAACGGGGTGAGCTCCAAGCGCATCGAATCGCGTCACTGGTGGCGTGACGCAGTGATCTACCAGGTGTACGTCCGCAGCTTCCTGGACAGCACCGGCGACGGCGTCGGCGATCTCGCCGGGGTCCGGGCCGGACTGCCGTACCTCAAGAAGCTGGGTGTCGACGGCATCTGGCTGAGCCCCTTCTATCCCTCCCCGCAGCACGACCACGGCTACGACGTCGCCGACTACTGCGACGTCGACCCGCTCTTCGGCGACCTCGCCGAGTTCGACCTGCTGGTGGCGGCCGCCCGGCGGCTCGGCGTCAGGGTGCTCCTCGACATCGTGCCGAACCACTGCTCCAGCGAGCACCCGTGGTTCCGCGAGGCCCTGGCCTCCGCGCCGGGCAGCGAGGCCCGCGCCCGCTTCCACTTCGCCGACGGGCGGGGAGCGGACGGGGCCGAGCCGCCCAACAACTGGCACGCCATGTTCGGCGGCCCCGCCTGGTCCCGCGTCACCGAGGCGGACGGCCGGCCCGGCCAGTGGTACCTGCACATGTTCACGCCCGAGCAGCCCGACTGGAACTGGCGTGACGCCGAGGTCGGCGCCCACTTCGACCGCGTCCTGCGCTTCTGGCTGGACCGGGGCGTCGACGGCTTCCGCATCGATGTTGCCGCCGGCCTCTTCAAGCACCCCGAGCTGCCCGACTCGCCGGACCCCGAGGCCGACGCCCGCACCCGTGACTCGGTCAACCCGCTCGCCTGGAACCAGCCCGAGGTCCACGACGTGTGGCGGCACTGGCGGGCGGTGTGCGAGGAGTACACCGAGCGGGACGGCCGCGAGCGGCTCCTCGTCGGCGAGGTCTCCGTCCCCACGGCACGCGAACACGCCCTGTACGTCCGCCCCGACGAACTCCACCAGGCGTTCTTCTTCGACCTGCTGAGCGCCACCTGGGACGCCGACGCCTTCCGCAAGGTCATCACCGAGGCCATGCAGGACATCGCGGGCACGGGATCCACCGTGACCTGGGTCCTCAACAACCACGACCAGGTCCGCACGGTCACCCGCTACGGCGAGCCCGCCGTCGAGGGCAGCGGCCTCGGCGCCGCCCGCGCCCGAGCCGCCGCCCTGCTGATGCTGGCCCTGCCCGGAGCCGCCTACATCTACCAGGGTGAGGAACTGGGCCTGCCCGAGGTCGTCGACCTGCCCGACGACGTGCTCACCGACCCGATCTTCCACCGCACCGGCAGCCGCGCCCGGATCCGCGACGGCTGCCGGGTACCGCTGCCGTGGTCCGGGCAGGCCTCCCCGTTCGGCTTCACCTCCGGCGTCGAGGGCGCCAAGCCGTGGCTGCCGCAGCCCGAGTACTTCGCCGAGTACGCCACCGATCGCGCGCTCGCCGACACCCGCTCCTTCTGGCACCTCTACCGCGACGGTCTCCAACTGCGCGGCGCCCTGCCCCAGCTCGGCGAGGGCGAGATGCGCTGGCTGGACACCCAGCCCGGCGTCCTCGGCTTCGTCCGCGGCGACGGCCTGGTCTGCGCCGTCAACTTCGGCACCGCCCCCTCGCCCGCGCCCGTCGCCGGCACCCCCCTGCTGTCCAGCGGCCCCTGCCCGGCCGGGGTCCTCCCCGGCTCCACGGCCGCCTGGTGGATCGGCGACGACGCCGGTTCCTGAGCCCCCACACCCCTCACACCGTCCGTTTCCCCTGCCCCGAAGGGACATCAACGATGATGCGACGACGTACCACCCTGCTCACCGGCTGCACCGCCCTCGCCCTGGCGCTCGGCGCCACCGCGTGCGGAGGCGGCGGACCCGTCGCCGCGGGCGGCGGCGACAAGGCGCTGAACGGCCAGACGGTCACCGTCGCCGGCGTCTGGTCCGGCAGCGAGCAGAAGAACTTCCAGAAGGTGCTGGACGCCTTCACCGAGAAGACCGGCGCCAAGACCCAGTTCGTCTCCACCGGTGACAACGTCTCCACCGTCGTCGGCAGCAAGATCGAGGGCGGCAACGCCCCCGACGTGGTGATGGTCCCGCAGGTCGGCGTGCTCCAGCAGTTCGCCGGGAACGGCTGGCTCAAGCCGCTGTCCGGCACCACGCAGAAGGCCGTCGACGCCAACTACGCGACCGTGTGGAAGGACTACGGCAGCGTCGACGGCACTCTCTACGGCCTGTACTTCAAGGCCGCCCACAAGTCGACCGTCTGGTACAGCCCCGACGCCCTCGACACCGCCGGCGTCAAGCCCCCGAAGTCGTACGACGAGATGCTGAAGGCGGGGCGGACCGTCTCCGACTCGGGTCTCGCCGCCTTCTCCGTCGCCGGCCAGGACGGCTGGACGCTCACCGACTGGTTCGAGAACGTCTACCTCTCCCAGGCCGGCCCCGAGAAGTACGACGCCCTCGCCGCCCACAAGCTGACGTGGACGGACGACAGCGTGGTCGACGCGCTCACCACGCTCGGCGAGCTGTTCGGCGACAAGCAACTGCTGGAGGGCGGGCGGAAGGGCGCCCTCAACACCGACTTCCCCGGCTCCGTCGAGAAGGTCTTCGGCCCCGAGCCCGAGGCCGGCATGGTCTACGAGGGCGACTTCGTCGCCGGCGTCGCCAAGGACCAGTTCGGCCGGAAGATCGGCGAGGACGCGAACTTCTTCCCGTTCCCACCGGTCGGCGGCGGCAAGGCACCCGTGGTCAGCGGCGGAGACGCGGCCGTCGTCCTCAAGGACGGCAAGAACACCAAGGCCGGCATGGCCCTGCTGGAGTACCTGGCCACCCCTGAGGCCGCCGCCGTATGGGCCGAGGCGGGCGGTTTCCTCTCCCCGAACAAGAAGGTCGACCCCGCCTCCTACGGCGACGACGTCACCCGCACCACCGCCGAATCCCTGATAGCCGCCGGGGACTCCGTCCGCTTCGACATGTCCGACCAGGCACCGGCCGCCTTCGGCGGGACCAAGGGCGCCGGCGAGTGGAAGATCCTCCAGGACTTCCTGCGCGACCCGTCCGACCCGAAGGGGACCGCCGCACAGCTGGAGGCCGCCGCGGCCAAGGCGTACAAGGGCTGACCGCGATGACCGCCACTGCCACGAAGGTGGCCGCTCCCCCCGCCGCCGAACCCGCGACGCGTCAACGGCGCGCCCGGCGGCGGGGCCGGATCGTCGCCCTCCTCTTCGTCTTCCCCGCCCTGCTCCTGCTCGGCGCGCTCGTCGTCTACCCCGTGCTGTTCTCCGTGGGCCGCAGCCTCTTCGACGCCACCGGCACCCGGTTCGTCGGCGGCGAGAACTACACCGAGATGTTCCGCGACCCGGCCACCCTCAAGGCGGTCCGCAACACCGCGATCTGGGTCGTCGTGGCGCCGGCCCTGCTGACCGGGCTCGGCCTGATCCTCGCGGTGCTCGTCGAGAAGATCCGCTGGGCCACCGCGTTCAAGCTGCTCCTCTTCATGCCCATGGCCGTCTCCTTCCTCGCCGCCGGCATCATCTTCCGGCTCGCCTACGACGAGGACCCCGACAAGGGCGTCCTGAACGCGGCGGTGGTCGGCGTCCACGACGCCTTCCAGGGCTCCTCGTCGTACCCGACGGCCCGCGCCCGTGACGGCCAGGGCCTCAGCGCGGGAGCCGACGGCTCCTACCGCACCGGCACGACGGTGTCGCCGGGTGACACGGTCACCCTCGGTCTGGTCGGCGTCGCCCCCAAGGACCTGCCCGAGGGCGCCCGACCGGCCCGTACGGCGGCCGCCCGCGAGGCAGCCCCCGACGAGCTGCGCGGTGTCGTCTACCTCGACTTCACCCGCGGCGGGGGCGGAGAACCCGGCCGGGTCGACCCCGAGGAGAGCGGACTGCCCCGGATGACCGTCGAGGCGGTGCGCGACGGGAAGACGGTCGCGAGCACGACCACGGGGGCCGACGGCTCCTTCCGCTTCGCCGACCTCGCCGACGGCACGTACACCGTGGTGCTCCCCGGCTCCAACTTCGCCCCGCCCTACGACGGCGTCTCCTGGCTCGGCCCGGCCCTCGTCACGCCCGCGATCATCGGCGCCTACCTGTGGATCTGGACCGGCTTCGCCATGGTGCTCATCGGGGCGGGCCTGTCCACCCTGCCCAGGGACACGCTGGAGGCGGCGCGGATGGATGGTGCCAACGAGTGGCAGGTGTTCCGCCGGATCACCGTGCCCCTGCTCGCGCCCGTGCTGACCGTGGTCTTCGTGACCCTCGTCATCAACGTGATGAAGGTCTTCGACCTCGTCTACATCATCGCGCCCGGACCCGTGCAGGAGGACGCGACCGTGCTGGCCACCCAGATGTGGCTGGTGTCCTTCGGCGGCGGCAACAACCAGGGCCTGGGCAGCGCCCTCGGGGTCCTGCTCCTGCTGCTGGTGATCCCGGCCATGGTCTTCAACGTCCGTCGATTCCGAGGGAGTCAGCGATGAATCTCGGTGCGCTCCGGCGCGGACTGGGCAACAGCCTGGTTCAGGCCTTCCTGGTGGTCATCGGGCTGATCTGGCTCACCCCGCTGGCCGGACTGCTCCTGTCGTCCCTGCGGTCCGCCGAGGACACCGCCCGGGGCGGCTGGTGGACGACGTTCACCAGCCCCGGACAGCTGTCGTTCGACAACTACGCGGCGCTGCTGGAGAACGCGGGGATCACCCGGGCGTTCTGGAACACCGTGCTGATCTCCGTACCCACGACGGTGCTCGTGGTGGTGATCGCCGCGCTCGCCGGGTACGCCTTCGCCTGGCTGGACTTCCCCGGCCGTGACACGCTGTTCCTGCTGGTGGTCGCCCTGCTGGTGGTGCCGGTGCAGATCGGTCTGCTGCCGGTGGCGAAACTCTTCGGCCAGCTCGGGCTGTTCGGCACGATCCCGGGTGTCGTCCTCTTCCATGTCTCCTACGGGCTGCCGTTCGCCGTCTTCCTGCTGCGGAACTACTTCGCGGAGATCCCTAAGGAGATGCTGGAGGCGGCACGGATGGACGGGGGAACCGAATGGCGGATCTTCACCCGGCTCGTCCTGCCGGTGGGACGGCCGGCGATCGCGAGCCTCGCCATCTTCCAGTTCCTGTGGGTGTGGAACGACATGCTGGTGGCGCTGCTGTTCGCCGACAGCTCCTCCCAGCCGCTGACCGTGGAGCTCCAGTCGCAGATCCGCCAGTTCGGCAGCAACATCGACGTGCTGGCGCCGGGCGCGTTCCTGTCGCTGATCGTGCCGGTGGTCGTGTTCTTCGCCTTCCAGCGGCACTTCGTGCAGGGGGTCATGGCAGGGTCGGTCAAATAGCGCCCCAGGGCCGCCGGCGGCGCAGCTCCGGCGCCGACCGGACGGCCGGGCCGAACCACGCCGAGTGCCCCCTGCTCCTCGATGTATGCCCCCCGGTGCAGGGTCTTTTCGTGGCGGCCGAGATGTCCGCACGAGGCTTTGGTCGTGGCGCGACAACTGAGTTAACCTTCACCGGATTTTCTCATCCGGCTCATCCGTGAACTGCGGGAATGCCGAGGAGGAGCGGGCCTCGCCAGGGGCCCGGCGCGGGTTCCGAGTCCTCGGGGTGAGGGCTCTTGGGGAGCGGAACGAGGGTGCGCATGAGCGGCAAGACGATCGAGGCCACCGACCGGGCCCCGGGCGAGCAGGAACTGCGCCAGTTGCTGGCCGGACTGACCGCCGTACGGGACGGAGACTTCGGCACCCGGCTGCCGTCCGACGGCGACGGTCTGCTGGGGGACATCGCCACGGTCTTCAACGGCATGGTGGACCAGCTGTCCGTGTTCACCTCGGAGGTCACCCGCGTCGCGCGCGAGGTCGGCACCGAGGGCACGCTCGGCGGTCAGGCCGAGGTGCCGGGGGTCTCGGGCACCTGGGCGGACCTGACCGACTCGGTCAACGCCATGGCGGGCAACCTGACCACCCAGGTGCGCGACATCGCCCAGGTGGCGACGGCGGTCGCCAAGGGCGACCTGTCGCAGAAGATCGACGTCCCCGCGCGCGGCGAGATCCTCCAGCTGAAGGAGACCGTCAACACGATGGTCGACCAGCTGTCGTCGTTCGCCGACGAGGTCACCCGGGTCGCCCGGGAGGTCGGCAGCGAGGGCCGCCTCGGCGGCCAGGCCCAGGTGCCCGGTGTCGCGGGCGTCTGGCGTGACCTGACCGACTCGGTCAACTTCATGGCGGGGAACCTGACCTCGCAGGTCCGCAATGTCGCCCAGGTGACCACGGCGGTGGCGCAGGGCGACCTGTCGCAGAAGATCACCGTGGACGCGCGGGGCGAGATCCTGGAGCTGAAGAACACCATCAACACGATGGTCGACCAGCTCTCCGGCTTCGCCGACGAGGTGACCCGGGTCGCCCGCGAGGTCGGCACCGAGGGACGCCTCGGCGGGCAGGCCGACGTCAAGGGCGTCAAGGGGACCTGGCGCGACCTCACGGACTCCGTGAACTTCATGGCGGGCAACCTCACCGCGCAGGTCCGCAACGTCGCTCAAGTCGCCACCGCGGTGGCGCAGGGCGATCTGTCGCAGAAGATCACCGTGGACGCGCGCGGGGAGATCCTGGAGCTGAAGAACACCATCAACACGATGGTCGACCAGCTCTCCGCGTTCGCCGACGAGGTGACCCGCGTCGCCCGCGAGGTCGGCACCGAGGGCAACCTCGGCGGACAGGCGATCGTCCGAGGCGTCTCGGGGACCTGGAAGGACCTCACGGACAACGTCAACGTGATGGCGTCCAACCTGACCGGCCAGGTCCGCTCCATCGCCCAGGTCGCCACCGCCGTCGCACGCGGTGACCTGTCGCAGAAGATCACGGTCGAGGCCAAGGGCGAGGTCGCCGCCCTCGCGGACGTCATCAACACGATGGTCGACACCCTCTCCGCGTTCGCCGACGAGGTCACCCGCGTCGCCCGCGAGGTCGGCACCGAGGGACGCCTCGGGGGCCAGGCGCACGTGCCGAACGTCGCCGGCACCTGGAAGGACCTCACCGACAACGTCAACTCGATGGCCAACAACCTCACCGGCCAGGTCCGCAACATCGCCCTCGTCACCACCGCCGTCGCCAACGGCGACCTGTCGAAGAAGATCGACGTCGACGCGCGCGGCGAGATCCTGGAGCTGAAGACCACCATCAACACGATGGTCGACCAGCTGTCGTCGTTCGCCGCCGAGGTCACCCGCGTCGCCCGCGAGGTCGGCAGCGAGGGCCGGCTCGGCGGCCAGGCCGAGGTCGAGGGCGTCGAGGGCACCTGGAAGCGGCTGACGGAGAACGTCAACGAACTCGCCGGGAACCTCACCCGTCAGGTCCGTGCGATCGCCGAGGTCGCGAGCGCCGTCGCCGAGGGCGACCTGACCCGCTCCATCACCGTGGTGGCGTCCGGCGAGGTCGCCGAACTGAAGGACAACATCAACTCCATGGTGGAGTCCCTGCGCGAGACCACGCGGGCCAACCAGGAGCAGGACTGGCTGAAGACCAACCTCGCCCGGATCTCCGGCCTCATGCAGGGCCACCGCGAGCTGCCCGTCGTCGCCGAACTTGTCATGGACGAACTCGCGCCGCTGGTCTCGGCGCAGTACGGCGCCTTCTACCTCGCCGAGGACACCACCCGCGGCCCCGAGCTGCGGCTCGTCGGCTCGTACGGCTACCCCGACGACACCGACCGGCCCGACCGCATCCCCGTGGGGCGCTCCCTCGTCGGGCAGGCCGCGCGCAACCGCCGGCCCATCAGCGTCGAGGAACTGCCGCCGGGCTACGTCACCATCTCCTCCGGCCTCGGACAGGCCGTGCCCAGCGCCCTGGTGGTGCTGCCCATCGTGGTCGAGGACCAGGTCCTCGGCGTCATCGAACTGGGCGCCGTCACCCGCTTCACCCAGATCCACCAGGACTTCCTCGCCCAACTGATGCCCACCATCGGCGTCAACCTCAACACCATCGTGGCCAACGCCCGCACCGACGAACTGCTGGACGAGTCCCAGCGGCTCACCGCGGAACTCCAGGCCCGCTCCGCCGAGTTGCAGGTGCAGCAGGACGAACTCCAGCGCTCCAACGCCGAACTGGAGGAGAAGGCGTCGCTGCTCGCCTCGCAGAACCGCGACATCGAGGCCAAGAACCTGGAGATCGAACAGGCCCGGCAGGAACTGGAGACCCGCGCCCAGGAACTGGCGCTCGCGTCCAAGTACAAGTCGGAGTTCCTGGCCAACATGAGCCACGAACTGCGCACCCCGCTCAACAGCCTGCTGATCCTGGCCCAGTTGCTGGCCCAGAACCCCTCCCGCAACCTCACCCCCAAGCAGGTCGAGTACGCGGGCATCATCCACTCGGCCGGCTCGGACCTGCTCCAGCTGATCAACGACATCCTCGACCTGTCGAAGGTCGAGGCCGGCAAGATGGACGTCACCCCCGAACGGGTCCCGCTGCGCAAGCTGCTGGAGTACGTCGAGGCGACGTTCCGGCCGATGACGACGCAGAAGAGCCTCAACTTCACGGTGGCCACCGCGCCCGGCACACCGGCCGACCTGCTCACCGACGACTCCCGGCTGCGGCAGATCCTGCGCAACCTGCTCTCCAACGCGGTGAAGTTCACCGAACAGGGCGGTGTCGAACTGCGCATCGAACCCGCCGCCGACCGGGAGGTGCCTCTCGGCGTCCTCCGCGGCGGCCCCGTGGTGGCCTTCCGGGTGAAGGACACCGGCATCGGCATCCCCCAACAGCAGCTGGAGGCGATCTTCGGCGCGTTCCAGCAGGCGGACGGCACCACCAGCCGCAAGTACGGCGGCACCGGACTCGGCCTGTCGATCACCCGCGAGATCGCCCATCTGCTGGGCGGCGCCGTCACGGTCGACAGCACACCCGGTCAGGGCAGCACCTTCACGCTCTACCTCCCCGTGGCCCGCGCCGACTTCGAGGACGTGCTCGCGGGCGGCCCCCGGCCGTTGGAGCAGTCGGACACTGCCGCACTCCCGCCGGCCACCCGGCCGGACACCGCTCCCACCGTGCCGGCGGAACGGCGCAGGCGGCGCCTCCTCGTCGTCGAGGAACGGCCCCGCGGGCTGCTGACCCTCGTCGCCGAACGCGCCGTCGCGGACATCGCGCCCGACCCCGACGACCCGCTCGGCGCCATCGACATCATCACGGCGGTGGGGGCGCAGGAAGCGGCGAGCACCCTGGCCGCCGACCCCTGCCACTGCGTCGTCCTGGAACTCGGCATGCCCGACGGTGAGGGCGCCCGGCTGCTGGAGGCCATGGAGGGCGACTCGGCGCTCGCCAGCGTGCCCGTCCTCGTGCACACCGGACACCGCGTGGACCTGGCGCAGGAACAGACACTGCGCTCCCGCGCGGAGAGCCGCCCGCTGGACTTCCTGTCCAGCCTCGACGAACTGCGCGAACGGATCACCCTGCACCTGTCCGCCGAGGAGCCGGGCGACGTGCTGTCCCTGGTCCGGGGCGACGACCTGCAGCGCCCGGCCGCCGAGGTCGTCGACGACGCGTTCCTCGGCCGTACCGTGCTCGTGGTCGACGACGACGCGCGCAATCTCTTCGCCCTCAGCGGGGTCCTCGAACTGCACGGCTTCCAGGTCCTGCACGCCGACAACGGCCGCAAGGGCATCGAGATGCTGCTCGCCCACCCCGACATCTCGCTCGTCCTGATGGACGTGATGATGCCGGAGATGGACGGCTACACCGCGACCGCGGAGATCCGCGCGATGGACCGGTACGCCGAACTGCCCATCATCGCCGTCACCGCCAAGGCCATGCCCGGCGACCAGGAGAAGAGCCTCGCGTCGGGCGCCAACGACTACGTCACCAAGCCCGTCGACACCAACGACCTCATCGGCCGCGTCCGACGCTGGCTGTCCACGTGACGGGGAACCGCCCCGCCGCGCGCACCAGCCGACCGCCTGGCGTCCCCGGACGCCCGAGCCCAGGAACAGGCCAACCGTGAGCAACCCCCACCAGCCCACCGACCCACCGGACCCCGGCGCCCCGACGGGCGAGCCGTTCGCCGCCGACCGTGCGGCGGGCACCGATCTGCTCGCCACGGGCCGAACCACCGGGACGGCCGTCGCCCGGACCCCCGCCGACCGGGTCCCGGACGGTGCCGCGGTGGCCGTCACCGGCCCGGACGACGAGGACGGCACAGGGCAGTCCACCCCGGTCGGACGGCTCGCCGCGACCGTCGATCGCCTGCGCCGCGAGGTGCAGGCCGCCCAGGCGGAAGCCGACGGCCGCGCCCTGGTCGAGCTGGCCAAGGGCATCCTCGTCGAACGCCTCCACTGCGGGCCGGCCCAGGCGGCACGGCAGCTCGCCGAGCTGACCGAACAGGCGGGCGTGACCCCCCTGGAGTTCGCCGTCGAGGTCATCAACCAGGCCTCGCGCGACCGGCTCTCGGAGGTGACGACCGCGTTCCTCGCGACCACCGCGCACCGCGGTGACACCACCGAGGTGGGGCGCGACTCTCTCGCCGTACGGCTGCGGACCGCCGAGAGCGGGGCGCTGGCCGCGGACGACGCGCAGGCCGTGGCCGACTCGCTGCTCGAACACGCCCTGACACCGCTCGGCGCGGAGGCCGTCGCCATCTGGGCGCTGGACGCCGACGGCTCCCTCACCCTCGCGGGCAGCGCCGGGTTCTCGACGGCGGAGGCCGGCCGCTGGCGGTATGTGCCGCCGGGCGTGGCGACCGTGGCCCGCCGCGGACTCGGCGAGCGGACGGGCCAGTGGATCAGCTGTCTGTCGGAGACGGGACTGCCGTCCATCGGTCAGCACCACCACCCCGACGGAGGCCGCGTCGCCCTCCCCGCGGGCACCGGGGGCCGTATCCACGGCGTGCTGGAGATCGTCTGGCCCACACCGCTGGAGCCCCAGCCCCCGCAGATCGTCCGTCAGGTGGAAGCACTGGCGGAGCTGTGCGCGCACACGCTGGAGACGTACGTCCCGCGCCGGCCCGACGGCGACACCCGGCCCGGCGTCCTGCCTGCCGTCGCCGAGCTGATGGACCTGGCCGACGGGCTCCACGACCCCGCGCTGGTGCTCGTCCCGCACCTGGACGCCGACGGGGAACTGGTCGACTTCCGCATCCACCACGTCAACCGGCGCTTCCTCGATCCGGCGGGCCGGCCCCGCGGCGTAGTCAACGGGGCGCTGCTGCTGGAGGCCTACCCGATGGCCGCCGGCGACAGCGAACTCTTCGGCCAGGTCGAACGGGTCTACGCCACGGGAGAGCCGTTCCGCGCCCACCGCATGCGGCTCACCGCCCTCGTGGACGACGTGCCGCTGGCCGCGGTCGCCGACGTCAACATCAGCCGCCACGGCGGCAGCGTCCTGCTCATCTGGCGGATAGAGGACGAGACGGCGCGCCTGGCGAGCCTGCTCCAGCACGCCCAGCGCCTCGGCCGCATCGGCGGCTTCGAGGAGAACCTCCTCACCGGCGAGATCACCTGGAACGGGCAGCTCTACAGTCTCTACGGCAAGCCCGCCGTCGGCGGCCCGGTGCCGCTGGAGCAACTGCCCGCCCACGCCCACCCCGACGACGCCGTCGCCATCGGCAGGTTCCTGCGCACCCTGCTGCACCACCGCCGCCCGGCGTCCACGGCGTTTCGGCTCCAGCGGCCCGACGGCGTGACCCGGCACATCCGCGTGGTGGCCGAACCGGTCCTCGACTCCGACGGCCGGCTGTTCGTCGTACGGGGCGCCTACCAGGACATCTCCGCCCACCACTGGACGGAGGTCGCCCTCGCCGCGACCCGCGACCAGCTCGCCCACACCGAGCAGCAGGCGAGCGAACGCAACCGGCTGACCCTCCAGCTCCAGCACGCGATCATGCCCCCCGCGCAGGCACCCCTGGAGGCCCCCGGACTGCGGGTGGCGGTCCGTTACCGGCCCGCGGAGACGCAGAACCTGGTCGGCGGCGACTGGTACGACGCGGTCGTGCTGCCGTCCCGGCTGGTGCTGCTGTGCGTGGGGGACGTCGCCGGGCACGGCATCGAGGCGGCCACCAGCATGGTCGTCCTGCGCAACGCGCTGCGCGGTCTCGCCGTGACGGGAGCGGGACCGGCCCAACTGCTGTCCTGGCTCAACATGGTGGCCCACCATCTCAACGGCGCCGTCACGGCCACGGCGGTCTGCGGCCTGTACGACCCCGAGGTCCGCACCCTGCGCTGGGCGAGGGCCGGCCATCTGCCGCCCGTCCTCGTGCGTGACGGCGAGGCGACACCGCTGCCCCTGGTCAAGGGCCTGCTGCTCGGCGCCGTGCCGGAGGCGACGTACGAGGAGCACGAGCTCCAACTGGCCGTCGACGACACCTTGTTGATGTACACGGACGGTCTGATCGAACGCCGTGACCGTTCCGTGGAGGAGTCGCTGGCCCAGCTGCTGACGGCCGCGAGCACGGTCCCGCCCACGCTCGACCAGCAACTGGACCGTCTGCTCACCTACAGCAAGTCGGACACGGACGACGACACCTGCATCGTCGGCGTGCGGGTCGACTAGACGTCCGACACCGGCCCCCGAGGGGCGTGTGCGCCGCGGACCCGGGGTGTGCCCCGCGGGTCCGCGCCGCTCCGTGCGGTCAGGCGTAGTAGTGGATCGTCCCGCGCAGCGCGGGCTCGGCTCCCTCGCAGTGCTGTTCGAACGTGGCGGCGAAGGCGGTGACCGTGCCGTCGGCGTCCCGGGCCAGCCTGGTGAGGGTCAGGGTGCCGTGGCTGCGGTTGCAGCCGCCGAAGCCGGACACGTCGAGGCCGGCGACGCCGGGGCCGCTGCCGCGTTCGGTCCGGTAGGTGCGCCCCGCCTCGAAGCGTTCGCCGGTGGGCGGGACGAGCAGCGCCGACCAGGACTCCCGTTTGCCGGACGTGTCCCAGGACAGGCCGCCGACGCCCCACTCCCGCAGCGTGAAGATGCTCGTGGCCCCCGTGTGGGTGCCCGAGCGGCCCTGGCCGGGGTAGTCGCCCGGCTCGCTGGCGTAGGTGAACGACAGGGGATACGCGCGGTACTTGACGACACCCTTCAGCACGGGGGCGTCCGGGGCCTCGCAGCGCTGGGTGTAGGTGGCGTCCAGCAGGGTGATGTCCCCGGAGGCGTCGGCCTCGATCTGGTGGACGGCGAACTGGCCGTACACCACGTTGCAGCCGCGGTGCTGTCCGCTCACGTCGAGGCCGGGGGCCCGCCCCGTCGCGGAGTGGGCGCGCTCCGCGTCGCGGTAGACGCCGGGGTGCAGCTTCTCGCCGTGCGGGGCGGCGAGCACCACGTCCCACCACGCGCTGTCGTTCTCGACCCGGATCCGTACGACCTCCAGGGCGCCCTCGACGGTGATGCTCGCCGTGGACGGGGTGTACGCGACGGCGGAGCCCTGCCCGATCCAGTCACCGGCCTCGCTGGTGTGGCGGTAGGCGGTCACGGCCCGGGGCGTACCGTCGGCCGCCGCGGCCGGCTGCGCCGCCCCCGCCGTGAGCCCGAGCGCGACGGCCACGCCCGTCAGGGTGCCGAGTAAGCGGCGCCACCGTCTTGTGGGTGTGAGCACGGTTGTTCCCCCTCCGTCGGTCGACCGCCCCACCGGGCGCTCGAACCCCTGTGTCCATGGCAGGCACTGGAATGTCCCGAAAGCCCACCCGTAAACACCGGACACGGAATCAGGCCCGGTCGACCGGCGGGTTATACGATGACGTGTCTTTTGGTCCGTCGTTTCCGGGGACGCGGTGAGCGGCGACACGGGGGAGCGTCGCCCCCCGGTACCCGACACAGGGAGGGAACGTGGATGCCGCCGACGGCGAGGACGGGAGGGTCCCGGCACCGCGGTTCGGGGGCGCCGCGCTGGAGATCCGTTCGCTGTCCGGCCGTCCCGGTATCCGTGCCGCTGGAGAGATCAACGTGATCACCCGTTCATCCTGGGAACAAGCCCTGAAGAAGGTGGCGAGCGCCCATGGGGACGTCTCCCACGTGGAGTTGTCGGGGCTGATGTCCATCGACGTGGGCGGCGCGGCGGTGCTGGCGGTCACCGCGCAGCGACTGACCACCGGCCGTATCGTCGTGCACCGTCCGCCGCCGGAGCTGACGCGCATCCTCGACCTGTTCTGGCCCGGCCTCGCGGCGATCGAGGTGGCGGAGCGATGACCACGGCCGCCGACAGAGACCCTTTCGTGCACCCGGCGCTGTTCTACCGCGGTGCGGAGCAGTACCTGGCGGGCACCGTGCCGTTCCTCCGGGACGGCCTGGCCGCCGGGGAGGCCGTCGCGGTCGCCGTACCGGGCCCCCGCCTCGCACTCGTCGAGGCCGGGCTGGGCGCCGACGCCGCCGGGGTCGAGTTCCTCGACATGACGCGGGCGGGCCGCAACCCCGGGCGGATCATCCCCGGCGTCCTGCGCGCCTTCGCCGACGCCCACCCCGGCGGCCGGGTGAGGATCATCGGGGAGCCGATCTGGGCCGGCCGCTCGGCGGCGGAGTACCCGGCGTGCGTCCAGCACGAGGCCCTCATCAACGTGGCCTTCCAGGGCCGTGCGGTGACGATCCTCTGCCCGTACGACGCGGACGCCCTGACCCCGGCGGTGCTCGCCGACGCCCGCGCCACGCATCCCGTCGTCATCGACTCCGGTGTCGAACGGCCCAGCGACGCCTACGCTCCCGAACAGGTGGTCGCCCGCTACAACGAGCCCCTCACCGTCCCGCCCGGAGCGGCGGCCCTGCCGTTCGACGCGGAAGCGCTGCCGTGGGCCCGCGCGTTCGCGGTGCGGGAGGCCCGCCGGCTCGGGCTGACGGAGGCGCGGATGCAGGATCTGACGCTGGCGGTCGCGGAGCTGACCACCAACTCCGTGGTGCACGGCGGTCGATCGGGGACGCTGCGGATCTGGGCCGAGGGCGAGCAGATCGTCTGCGAGGTCCACGACCTCGGGCGGCTGACCGACCCCCTGGCCGGCCGCAGGCCCCCGGCACGCGACCAACTGGGCGGACGCGGTCTGCTGCTGGTCCACCACATCACCGACCTCGTCCGCCTCCACACGGCGCCCGACGGCACCACCGTCCGCTTCCACCTCGACCGCTGACCGCTCACCGCTCACCGACACCGGGGGACGGCCGCTGCGCGGCGGACGATCACCGGACCCCCGGCGCGAGGTGCCAGAATGGCGGGGCAGCAGGCCAGGGGAGGGGAGAGGGCGACCGTGCCGGACAACCGAGCGGGACAACCTTCGACGGAGGACCAAGGGGAGCGCGGCGAGGGACCCGTGTCGGTGACGATCGCGTACATCGCCGAGTCCGCCGGCGTCTCCGTACCCACCGTGTCGAAGGTGCTCAACGGCCGGTCCGGGGTGTCCGACGAGACACGGGCCCGCGTGGAGCAGCTCATCCACCAGCACGGCTACCGCAAGCCTCCCAAGAACCGCAGCAATCTCATGGAGCTGGTGTTCCGCGAACTGGAGAGCATGTGGGCCGTGGAGATCATCCGCGGGGTCGAGCGGGTGGCCCGCAAGAACCGGATCGGCGTGCTGGTGTCGGAGTTCGGGCTCCATGACACCTCCGGCGTGACCATCGACGACACCGTCGGGCGGCGCCCCCGGTGCGTCCTGTCGGTCGCGCAGCTCTCCGAGGCGGAACGCGAGCAACTGAGGGCGCGGGGCATTCCGTTCGTCGTCTTCGACCCGATCGACGAGCTGCCCGACGACGTGCCGTTCGTGGGCGCCACCAACTGGAGGGGCGGTCAGGCGGCGACCCGGCACCTCATCGGACTCGGACACCGGCGCATCGCCATGATCAGCGGGCCCGACCACGCCTTCTGCCTCGCCCGGCTGTCCGGCTACACGTCCGCTCTCGCGGAGGCCGGCCTGCCGGCGGAACCCCGCCTGGTGGTCAGGACCCAGCTCACCCGTGAGCATGGGTACGCGGCCGCACGGGAGTTGCTGTCCCGGCCCGACCGGCCCACCGCCGTGTTCACCGCGAACGACATGCAGGCGGTCGGCGTCTACCAGGCCGCACGTGAACTCGGGTTGCGCGTCCCGGACGATCTCAGCGTGGTGGGCTTCGACGACGTACCGGCCGTGGCGTGGATGGATCCGCCCCTGACCACCGTCCACCAGCCCCTCGCCGAGATGGCGGCCGCCGCCACCGAACTGGCGCTCGCCCTCGGCCGCGGTGAGGACGTGCCGCAGGTCGGACTGGAGATCGCGACCACCCTGACCCTCCGGGAGAGCACGGCCCCGCCGAAGGAGCAGTGAGCCGGGCCGCCGGACGGCGGTCACGTGGTGCGGAGCGGTGCGCCGGGCGGTCGCTCCATGCCTTCCTGAGTCATGTCCTCGTCACCCTCACGGAGGACGTCTCCCACCACCTGGTGGGGATGCGCCCTCCGGTCGGCAGGGGTGGCGCAGCCGGTCGCCGGATACTCCGCGGGGCGCGTTCTTTCCAGGCTGAACGCCATGACACAGCACTCAGCCGCCACGCCGCCCCCGTGCATCGCGCCGCCCCCGGCCGACGGGACGTCACCGACCCCCCGCTCGGCCGACCCCTCGCCCGGCGCGCCCGGCGTGGGCCGGCTGATCGGCCTGGACCTGGCCCGCGGTCTCGCCGTCTTCGGCATGTACGCGGCCCATGTCGGCCCCGACCCCGGCGAGGGCGGGGTGACCGGCTTCCTGATGGAGCTGGCCCACGGCCGCTCCTCCGCCCTGTTCGCGTTCCTGGCCGGGTTCGCCGTCGTGCTCATCACCGGGCGCAGCGTGCCGAAGACGGGCCGGGCGGGCCGCCAGGCCGTCGCCAAGGTGGTCATCCGGGCGGTGATCCTGCTGGCCGTGGGCACGGCGCTGACGATGTCCGGCACCCCGGTCGAGGTGATCCTCGCGTTCTACGGTGTGTACTTCCTCCTCGTCCTGCCGCTGTACCGGCTCGGCGCGGGTCCGCTGGCGGTGATCGCGGCGGGCACGGCGCTGGTGCTGCCGCAGGTGCTGTACGTGCTGCGGCAGACGGTCCTGGACGGCGGGGTCGGACCGGAGAGCGGCTACGACGGGCCCGTCTCGCTGCTCTTCACCGGAAGCTACCCCGCGCTGACCTGGATCCCGTTCGTCATCGCCGGTATGGCCGTCGCCCGCCTCGACCTGACCGCCACCGCCGTCCGCGCACGGCTCGCGCTGACGGGTGCCGCGCTGGCGGTCGTCGGCTACGGGGGTTCGTGGCTGGCGATCCATCTCGTGCCCGGCGCGTACGCGGCGATCGGCGCGTCCACCTGGGGCGGTGACCCCGGTGACCTGTGGTGGTCCGACACGGGCGGCTACCCCTGGGGCAGCGCCCACGCGCTGCTGGTCGCCTCCCCGCACAGTGAGACGACCCTGTCGATCGTCGCCAACACCGGTGTGGCGGTCGCCGTCGTGGCCGGCTGCCTGTCCGCGATGGACGCCTTCCCCCGTCTGGGCCGTCTGGCGCGGCCGGTCGTCGCGGTCGGCTCGATGTCGCTGACGGCCTACGTCTTCCACATCGTCGGCATCCAGCTCCTGGGCATCGAGGAACTGCCGGGCTCCCCGCTGCATGTCCTCCTCGGCTTCATCGCGGCGGTGATGGTCTTCGCGACCGTCTGGTCGCGGTACGCCTCCCGCGGCCCGCTGGAGTGGCTGATGGCGAAGGCGACCGGCATCGCACGCCACGTCCGATGACGGCAGGCGCCGACGGCGGCGGGGTTCGGGGAGGTGGTACAGGACCTTCTCGCCGCTGTGGAAGTGGTAGGCCAGGGTCACCGGCGAGTCACCCTTGTACTGGGTCTGGACGGTGAACGCGTCGGTCGTGCCCGTGGCGTCGGACAGCACCGGATCGTCGGAGGCAACCACCTCGATCCGCCAGGGCAACCCTCGGGAGAACCTGGCCTGGAGCGTGGCGTTGACCCCGTACGCACGGCGCCCGTCAGCCACCAGTCGACCACCGCCCCGTACACCGCCGGAGGATGGCGACCAGCGTCATCAGGAGCCCGGTCAGCCGTCCCGGTCCACGTCCTCGACGGCGTCCGAACCCTGAGGAAGCCGGCCCGGACGAGGCGGGGTGGCATGCCGGGCGCATGCCACCCCGGGCCGGCCGGTGCGACGGAAGGGCAGCCGGCGGCCGGCGTCGGCGCGACGCACGGTCAGCCTGCGGCCAGCGTCGTCCACTTCTGGTTGCTGCCGCCGTGGCAGTCCCACAGGTGGAGCTGGGTGCCGTCGGTCGTGGAGAAGCCCGGGACATCGAGGCAGCGCCCGGACGCGGGGTTGCGGTAGCCGCCGTCGTAGGGCTGCCAGACCTGGTTGGCGCCGCCGTGGCAGGTCCACAGCTGCACCTTGGTGCCGTTGGCCGTCCCGCTGCCGGAGACGTCGAGGCACTTGCCCAGGGAGCGCAGGGTGCCGTCGGTGTAGGCGGACCAGACCTGGTTGGCGCTGCCGCCGCAGCTCCAGATCTGGACGGCGGTCCCGTCGGCGGTGTTCGCGCCGCTGACGTCGAGGCACTTGCCGGCCAGGCCCGACTCCACCCGGGCGGGTGCGGGAGCGGGGTTCCTCAGCCACCCGGCGCTGTCCGCGGTCCGGACGCCGCGGTGGAAGGCGTCCGCCATCTTCTGGTAGCCGGAGTCGTTGGGGTGCAGGGCGTCGACCAGGTCGGCCGTGGTGAGGCCGCTCATGTCCACGTACGCGACGTGCTTGCCCGCCGCCTGCGCGTCCCGCACGATCGTGGGGACGGCCTGGTTGTACGCGGCCCGGTACTGCTCCTCCGAGCCGCTGGTGGACACCACCAGGGAGGCCACGAGGACGGTCGCGTCGGGAGCGGCGGCGGTGATCCGGTCGACCAGCGACCGCAGCCGGGCGGTGGCCGTGGAGACCTGATAGCTCTCGTTGAGGTCGTTGGTGCCGATGTGCAGGGTGACGACGTTGGGGCGGTAACGCGTCAGCGCGGCGTCGGTGAGTGCGGTGATCTGGTGGATCTTGTATCCGGAGTGGCCTTCGTTGTCGGGGTCGGACATCGAACCGGCGCGCCCGGTGCCCACGAAGTCCAGCGGGTGGCCGTCCGCGGCGAGCCTGTTCCACAACGGGGCCCGGTAGCCGTTGCCCGTACTGCTTCCGATGCCCCAGGTGATGGAGTCACCCAACGGCATGACCCGCAAGGGGGTGGTCGGGGCGGCGGAGGCCGGGGTCGAACCCGCCGCTGTCACTCCGAACGTGGCGGCGACCAGCGTGATCAGGGGAAGAATCCAGGACCGTCTCATGGGACGTATAGATACCACGCGATTGAGTCCATGACATCCCATGAATACAGGAAAGTTGAGGATGATCGAGCCCAACTGGGGCTAACAGGCGCCCACTCCGCTGCCCGCCGACCCCTTGACATCCTATGTATGGGGCTGGTTCCGCATCCAATGACCCTCGGTGCTCCACCCCAGCAGGCGTCGGGCCCGACCGTCGTCCGCCGTGCCGTCGGCGTCGAAGGCGCCACCCTCGGCGATCAGGGTCAGGCCCGCCAGGGCCGGTGCCAACCGGGCCGCGACATGGGCGGGATGACGGGCCGTCTCCTCCCGCAGCCCGGCGATCATCCGCCGCTGCTCCCCGGGCGGGCACAGGGACAGGTGGAACAGCATCTGGCGCCAGGCGTACGCCGCGTCCTTGACGGTGCCCAGGGGGCGAGGATTGTGGTGGACGCGCGCTGTCAGCCGGCACACCGTCACGAAGCAGCGCCGCGCCAGGTCGGACCAGCCGGGCCGCGGGGCGATGCCCACCCGCCCGACCAGCGTGGCCAGGTTGTGCGTGGTGAGGATCTGCGCCTGCTCGATCACCGTGCCGTTCGCGGCGACCGACCAGAACCCGGACGGCGTCCCCGCGCGCTCGGCGCACAGACGCGCGAAACCGGGCGATGTGCGCGCGCCGGACGAGCGGGCCGGCGCGGCGCCGGCCTCCGCGCTCGCAAGGTCTCGGATCGCCGTGTAGTCGATGCCGTAGTAGCGCTCGTACAGGGAGCCCCCGCCGAGCAGGTCGCCCGCGATCCGTGCCGCCGTGAGGAACTTGGGGCTGAACGCGCCCATGAAGATGTCCGCGGCCAGCTCCTCCACGAACGGGGCGCCCAGTTCGCACCGGCGTCCCAGCTCCCCCAGTTCACGGACCAGCGGGGTGGGCAGAAGGGTCCCCGGGAACGCCTGCACGGCCAGTTCGCCCAGCTGCCGCAGCACGGTGAGCGCGCCCTCGCCGTCCGCCCTGCCCGGCACCGCCGACCGCTGCCCCGACACCGCGCGTACCCAGGGCAGTTCCTCCACGCGCACCTGCCGCTCCAGGCCGAGCAGCAGCAGGGAGCGGCGGTTGCGGAACGCCCGGTAGTGCGCCGTCATCAGCGCCCGCAGCGTCTCGTCGCGGTACGACCGGGCGGTGGTCGCGGCGACCAACTGCGGTATCAGTTCGGCCAGTACCTCGGCGGACGGGACGACACCCCGCTCCACGAGGGTGCCGATCGGCGCGCTCAGCGCGGACTCGACGACCCGGCCGATCACGGGCGGCACGGCGGCGCCTACGGGCAGCCCGGTCTCCCGGCCCTCCTCCTCGGTCACCGCGCCCAGGAGCGGGGCGACATCGGTGACACCGGTGTCCTGGGGGAGTACGGCGAGGCGGCGCACCATCAGCTGGGCCAGGGCGTGGTGGGAGGGGAGGGCCGCCTGCGCGGCCTGGCCTCGGCGCAGCGCCGTGTGCGCCGCGGACCCGGGCAGGCCGCGTCGCCGCACCATCGACTCCACCGCGTGCCGCAGCAGACCGAGCCGGCGCGCGTCCAGTGGCCGCCCGGCGACGACCTCCTCCAGTGCGCCCCGCAGAATGCCCAGGTTCGCCTTGGGGCCGCGGTGCTTGGTGCAGCGGGTGTGCTCCGCGGCGAGCCGCCGGTAGCGGCCGAGCAGCCTCGCGCCGTCCGCCAGCCAGTCGTCGTCCGGGGCGAGTTCGAGGACCCGGCCGTCCCGTGCGGTCCGCAGCCAGTGCACGAGGAGTTCGTCGCCGAACGGCTGCCACACGGCGAGCGCCTCGCGCTGGGTCTCGACGGCCGCGTTGGGCCGCCGCCGGACCAGCGTGTCGACGGTGTCGGAGACGGTGTACCGGTGGACGGCGTCGGCGGAGTCCGGCGCGGGGCCGTCCGCCGGGCGGGGCAGGAACCGCAGCCGGCCGGCGAACGGTTCCAGCTCCGCCGCGAGGTCGAGCGCCGCGTCCACCTCCCCGCGCCGCACCAGCCACGCCAGGGTGAGCAGCGCCGCCTCCTCGGGGAGGCCGATCTCGTAGTGACCGCCGTCCAACAGGGCCCACAGCCAGGCCAGTCCGGGCTCGGTGAGGCAGTGGGCGAAGAGCGCGCGCCGGTCGGCGGGCACCCCGAAGCTCCGCGCCGCCTCGATCTCGTACGGCTGGAGTGGGCCGCCCGCGCTCGCGGTCCCGGTCGCGAAGCCGCCCCGCACGACCTCGGGGGTCGCCCAGGCGGGGAGGCCCGCGACCGGGGTGCGTGAACCGATCGTCAGCCGGCCCGCGGCCATCCCGGCGAGGACCTGCCGCCAGCGCTGCCCGCGCACCTCGGCCCGGCGCCGGGTGTCGGCGTCCTCGTGGGTCAGCCCGGTGGTGAAGTCCCTGGCCAGTTGGGCCGCCGCATAGGACGGCGCCGCGGTGGGGTGCTGCTGCTCAGCGTTGTCGTTCATAAGCCGACGTGGCAGGTTCCGCCCCCGCGCCCTCCGGGTCCCGAGCCCGGCGCTCTGCTGCTGAGCTACACGTCGATGACCGCAGAACCTAGACGCCGGCCCGCACGCCGTACAACCGATTTCCGTGCGGTACGGGGTCGGCACCGTCCAGGTCCGATCGGCTCAGGTGCTGGCGCGCCTCGGCTGTGCACGCCGCCCTCCGGGGAGGATCGGTGCACCGGCGGCCTCGGTACGGCCGCACCACCTCACCCCCGTGCGAAGGGGCCCGGCACCATGGAACCCATCGACGACCCGCTGTCGGGCGGCGGCCGCTACGGCGAGGCCGTCTTCCCTCCGGGCCAGGCGGGCGAGGGCGAGCGCATCGACTTCGGCGCGCTGGCCTACGACGACATCACCATGGCGCGCCTGCGGGCGCTCGGCGTCGGCCCCGGCTGGCGCTGTCTGGATGTCGGCGCCGGCACGGGCACGGTGTCCCGGCGTCTCCTCGCGGAGGCCGGGGTGGCGAGCGTGCTCGCTGTGGACCGCGACGTCCGTTTCCTCGGTGCCCGTACCGTTCCGGGGCTCGACGTGCGGGAAGCCGACATCACCGCCCCCGACTTCGTGTCCGGCCGGTTCCGGCTCGTCCACGCGCGCTTCGTGCTGATGCATCTGCCCGAGCGCGACCGCCTGATCACGGCGTTGGCCGCCCTCGTCGAACCCGGCGGCGTGCTGGTCCTCAGCGACGCCGTCGACCTGACCGGGGACCGGACGCCCGACACCCCGTACAGCCGGGTCATGCGGGCCATGTGGCAGGGGCTGCGGGCCACCATCGGGACCGATGTCTCTGGGGTGCCGTCGTACCCGCACCTGCTGCGGGCGGCGGGGCTCGGGCCCGTGGCCGCCGAGATCCATGTGCCGCCCCTGCTTCCGGGCAGCCCCCTCAGCCGCTTCTGGGCGGACACGTGGGAGCGGAGCAGAGCCGCGATGCTCGCCACGGGTCTCGTCGACGACACGGCCGTCGACGAGGCGGTCCGCTACCTGTGCTCCGAGGAATGCGCCGCGCTCTCGGCCGGCATGCTGACCGCCTGGGGCTGGAAACCCGAGAACGGCCGGGGGCCGGAGAACGGACGAGGGCCGGAGAACGGACGGGTGGCCGAGGGAGGGGCGCGGTGACGAGCGCCTTCCCCTGGGCTTCCAAGGGCACCCCCCGTGGGGCGGACCGTCGTCGTCCCGACGCTCGCCGGCCGCCTGGCCGCCCGGACGTCGGACCCGTCGGCTGCCCCGGCCCGCGGCTCAGGCCGCGAGGGCCTCCTCGACGGTGGGATGACAGGCGATGACCTGGTCCAGGGCGACCAGGTGCAGGAGCCGCCGCACCGGATCCCGGGCGCCGGCGATGCGTAGCCAGCCCTGTGCGTCGCTCATCCCGTGGTGGGCGGCGACGAGGACGTTGACGCCGCTGGAGTCCATGAACGTCACGCCGCTGAGGTCGACCACGGTCCGCGCGCCCGCGTCCCCGTCAGGCAGCAGGGCTTCGGTGAACCGCTCCCTGACCGTATGGTCGATCTCGCCGCGCAGCGTCACCACCCGGACGCCGTCGACGGAGGTGAGACCGATCGACAGCCGGCCGGGACGGCCTGCTCCATGGGTGTCTGTCACCGCTGGTGTCCTCGACTGCTCTGGCTGGTGGCTGCTGGGGTTCCGACAGGATGTACTTCGGCACCCTGCCACGATGGTACGGCGAACAGGTGTTCAATGCCTGGGTCGATCTCAGGGAGCATGTGAGTCATGGTGCGGGGTACGCGCAGGCAGGTGAACGGGGGATCAAAGTGGACCCGGCGGAATCAGTTCCTGACGGCGAGGGCGGTGTGATGCCCGATGTCGCTCCGATCCAGGACACCGTCGCCCTGGACGGCGACGGGTCCTGCATCGCCCAGGCGCGGCACAGCGCTGCCGACTTCCTCACCCGTGTCCAGGTCGAGCACGGCGTGCCGGTGTCCGCCCGCGCGATGGAACTGACCCAGCTGGTGGTCAGCGAACTCGTCACCAACGCGCGCAAATACGCCCCCGGCCCGGTGCTGATGGAGCTGCGGGTCTCCGGCGCGATGGTCGAGGTGGCCGTGTGGGACAGCGATCCCGTCCTGCCGGTGGCCCGCGCCGCCGACCCGGGCCGGGTCGGGCAGCACGGTCTGGAGATCGTCATGGCCGTCGCGCACGGCTTCGAGGCGCGGCGCGAACCGGTCGGCAAGCGCATCACCGTCCGTATCGCCCTGGCCGACGACCCCGCCGCGGACGTCACAGGCCGTCACACTCCGTAGGTAAATATCCGGGCATATCCGGCGCCGCGTCGGATCCTCGGATCGCGTGCCGTGTCACACATCGGGTGATGTAGCGAAAACTCGGGGAAAAAGTTGCGGCAACCGACAGGAGGTTGTCGTGGAGTGTGGAGATCTGGAACTGGGCGAGTTGCTGGCCGCCGCGGAGGCGGCCCCGCCCGGGGAGTCCGTCGACGTGGTGGCTCGCGATCTGCAGAAGCGGTTCGGAGCGGAGCGGGTCTCCTTCCTGTTCGCCGACCTCATCGGTCAGCGGCTGGTACGCCTCGCCGCGCCCGGCGGTGACACCCCGGACCACCCCGAGCCGATCGCACTGCGCGGCAGCGTCTACGACGGTGTGCTCCGAGGCCAGCGCCAACACGTGGAGCCCGACGGGCAGGACGGACTGCGCGTCGTCACGCCGGTCACCAACCGTGGCGACTGCATCGGCCTGCTGGAGGTGACCCTCCAGTCCGCCGACGACACCGCGCTGCGCCAGGTCCGCGACGCGGCCCACGCGCTCGCCTACATCATCGTCACGGACCGCCGCTTCACCGATCTCTACCACCTGGGCCGACGCACCACCGAGACCAGCCTCGCCGCCGAGATCCAGCACCAGCTGCTCCCCTCGGCGCCCTGCTGCGAGGCCGACCAGTTCACCCTCGCCGCCGGGCTGGTCCCGGCCGACGACATCGGTGGCGACACCTACGACTACACCCTCGACCGCGACACCCTGCATCTGTCCATCACCGACGCCATGGGCCACGACACGGACTCCGCCCTGCTGGCCACCCTGCTGATCGGCGCGCTCCGGCGGGCGCGCCGCGGCGGCTGCGACGCCGTGAAGCAGGCCGAACAGGCCCACCAGACACTGCTGCGCCACAACTGCGGCCTGGCCACGGGCCAGTTGCTGTGCGTCGACCTCGACACGGGCGTCTGCGAACTGGTCAACGCCGGCCACCCCTGGCCCCTGCGGCTGCGCGACGGCACCGTCGAGGAGGTCCGACTCGCCGTCAACCTGCCGTTCGGCGTCGCCGCGCCCATCCCCTACCGCGCCCAGGAGCTGCGCCTGCGCCCGAAGGACCGGCTGATCCTGCTCACCGACGGCATGCAGGACCGCGGCGCCGCGGCCGTCGACCTGGTCGCGCTCGTCCACGAGACCCGCGCCCTGCACCCGAGAGAAGTCGTGCGCCGGCTGACCGGCGCGGTTCTCGACGCCTGCCGGGGGAACCTCACGGACGACGCCACGGTCCTGGTGCTCGACTGGCACGGCAACCGCCGCCGTCCCTCACCGGGGGCGACCACTTCCCGCCCTGCCGCACGCATGGCCGCCGACGACCGGGCAACGCGGCAGACGTGACACGTCTCGGAATCGTCGTACTGACCCTGGTGACCGCCTGCCTGGCCACGGCAGCGGCGGTCGGGATCTCGCCCTACTGGTGGACCGCCGCGCTCCCGCTCATCTGCACGGGTGTGCTGGGCGCGTGGGACCTCACCCAACGCCGGCACTCCGTGCTGCGCAACTACCCCGTCCTCGGCCACGCCCGCTACCTCCTGGAGCGCATACGCCCGGAACTCCAGCAGTACTTCGTCGAGCGGAACTTCGACGGGCGTCCCTTCGACCGCGACGTCCGCAGCATCGTCTACGAGCGGGCCAAGGGCACCGACGCGGAGGAGCCGTTCGGCACCGAACGCGACGTGTACCGGCCCGGCCACGAGTTCCTGGTCCCGTCGATGGCGCCGTGCCCGGTGCCGGTGGCCCCGCCGCGCGTACGGATCGGCGGCCCGGACTGTGCCCGCCCCTACGACATGGCCCTGCTCAACGTGTCGGCGATGAGCTTCGGTTCGCTGTCCGCCAACGCGGTCCTCGCGCTCAACGGCGGCGCGGCGGCGGGCGGGTTCGCCCACGACACCGGTGAGGGAGGCCTCTCCGAGTACCACCTGCGTCCGGGGGGCGACCTCGTCTGGGAGATCGGCACCGGCTACTTCGGCTGCCGCACCGAGGACGGCGGCTTCGACGCCGCCGAGTTCGCCGACAAGGCCGCCCACGACCACGTCAGGTGCGTGTCCCTGAAGCTGTCGCAGGGCGCCAAGCCCGGTATCGGCGGGGTGCTGCCGGGCGCCAAGGTGAACGCCGAGATCGCCCGGGTCCGGGAAGTGCCCGAGGGGCGGACGGTCGTCTCACCGCCGTACCACCGCGTGTTCTCCACACCACGTGAACTGGTCCGCTTCCTCGCTCGCATGCGTGAGCTGTCCGGGGGCAAGCCCGCCGGGTTCAAGCTGTGCGTGGGGTCGCGCCGGCAGTTCCTGGCCGTGTGCAAGGCCATGCTGGAGGAGGGCACGGCACCCGACTTCATCGTGGTCGACGGCGCCGAGGGCGGGACCGGCGCGGCGCCCCTGGAGTTCGTCGACCACGTAGGCACCCCCCTGACGGAGGGCCTGCACACCGTGCACAACGCCCTCGTGGGCGTCGGCCTGCGCGACCGGGTCAGGATCGGCGCGAGCGGCAAGATCGCCACCGGCACCGACCTGGTCAAACGCATGATCCAGGGCGCGGACTACGGCAATGCCGCGCGGGCGATGATGTTCGCCGTCGGATGCATCCAGGCACAGCGGTGCCACACCAACACCTGCCCCACGGGCGTCACGACCCAGGATCCCCGCCGGGCCCGCGCCCTCGACGTGACCGACAAGACGGCGCGCGTCCGGCGCTACCAGGAGGCCACCGTGGCCGGCGCCCTGCAGATCATGGCGGCCATGGGGGTCACCGACCCTCGTCAGCTGCGCCCGCACATGCTCCGCCGACGCGTCGACGCCTGCACCGACCGGTCCTACGCGGAGCTGTACGAGTGGCTCGCGCCGGGACAACTGCTGGCCGAGCCGCCCGCCTCATGGGCGGCCGACTGGCAGGCGGCGGACCCGGACCGCTTCACCGTCTGACCTGGAGGGCCCGCTGTCCCACGGGTTCCCCGGTTCACACCCGGCCGAAGAAAATTTCTGAGGTCGGAGGAATGCGCATCGCAGGCCGGGGTATGCGCGTGCTTGCCGGACGAAGGGCCGGCGAGCACGAAGCGGATCGACTGGGAGGGGCGGATGATGGCGACGGCCGTACAGACCACTGGACGGACGGCGGGCGTTCCGGAGATCGCGGACCCTTCCAAGGTCGCGCCCAAGGACGCACGAGAGCTGTCGAAGCTCTTCTTCGACCAGCTGGAGGTACTGGAGGAGGGCACCCCCGAGTACCAGTACGCCAGGAACACGCTGATCGAGATGAACATGTCCCTCGTCCGCTACGCGGCCGGACGTTTCCGCAGCCGCGGGCCGGAGGAGATGGAGGACATCGTCCAGGTCGGCATGATCGGCCTGATCAAGGCGATCGACCGGTTCGAGCTGTCCCGCGAGGTCGAGTTCACCTCCTTCGCCGTCCCCTACATCGTCGGTGAGATCAAGCGGTTCTTCCGTGACACCTCCTGGGCCGTCCATGTGCCCCGCAGGCTCCAGGAGGCCCGAGCGCAGCTCGCCCGCGCCAACGAGGAACTGCAGAGCCGCCTCGGCCGGACCCCGACGACGAAGGAACTCTCCGAGCTGATGAGCCTGCCGGAGGACGAGGTCGTGGAGGCCCAGCTGGCCTCCAACGGCTACAAGTCGGCCTCCCTGGACGCGGCGATCACCAGCAGCGAGGACGGCGAGTCCGCGCTGGCCGACTTCATCGGTGACGAGGACGCCGCGTTCGGGCTGATCGAGGACTTCCATGCCCTCGCCCCGATGATCGCGGAGCTCGACGAACGCCACCGCAAGATCATCCACTGGCGGTTCGTGGAGGAACTCACCCAGGCCGAGATCGGCGAGCGCCTCGGCATCTCCCAGATGCAGGTCTCCCGACTTATCTCCCGCCTCCTCACCCGCCTGCGCGAAGGCATGCTCACCGGCGCCTGACGCCTGAGCCCGATGCCCGGGGGCGGTCGCGCGGACGCGGCCGCCCCTTCCGCGTGGACCGGTGTCAGCCCACGTGGACGCGGGGGCGCCGGGCCCTGTCCGGTTCCGCCTCCCGCAGGACCTCACGCGTGACCGGGGCGACCTCGCCCTGGCCGAAGAGGAAGAACCTGAGGAAGTTGGCGAAGGGGGTGCCCTCCGTCCACTCGAAGTAGATGTGGGGGATGCCCCCGGTCCTGTCACGGACGTGCAGGAGCAGCGCGGCCAGGGCGTTCGGGACCGAGGAGGACTCCAGCGTCAGCACCCGGTAGCGGCCGTGCAGCACCTCGCCCCGGACGGTGAGGCCCGCCTCGAACTCCGAGGGGTCCGTCACCGTGACCTCCACGAAGACGACGTCCTCGGCCAGCGGGACGTCGTTGTCGTGACGGATCTGCTCGATCTTCTCCCGGTACTCCGTACTGTCCCGGCTGCCGGGCTCGTTGGCGACGAAGCGGATCCTGCGGTGGGCGATGTCCCGTACGAAGCGCTCCGCCACGTCGTCCAGCTCCACGCTGGTCACGCGCAGTTCGAAGGCGCGGGCCAGCCGGGACAGGAGGGAGACGAGGACGATGCCCGCGATGAAGCAGGCGCCGATCTTCACACCGTCGGGGCGTTCGACGACGTTCAGGACGGTGGTGTAGAGGAAGACGACCGAGATGATCGCGAAGGCGATCGTCCAGTTGCGCTGACCCGCCTTGCGGGCCGCGATGGTCACCGCGATCGCCGCGGAGGAGATGAGGACCAGGACGCCGGTCGCGTACGCACCGCCCTGCGCGTCCACGTCCGCGTCGAAGATCCAGGTGACCAGGAAGCCGATCAGGGTGAAGACGATCACCATGGGGCGGACGGCGCGGGCCCAGTGTGGGGCCATGCCGTAGCGGGGGAGGTAGCGCGGCATCAGGTTGAGCAGGCCCGCCATGGCGGAGGCGCCCGCGAACCAGAGGATGGCGATGGTGGAGATGTCGTAGACCGTGCCGAAGGTGTTGCCCAGATAGTCGTGCGCGAGATAGGCCAGCGCCCGCCCGTTGGCGCTGCCGCCCGCCTCGAACTCCTTCTCCGGGATGAGGAGGGTGGTGACGAAGCTCGTGCAGATCAGGAAGACGCTCATGATCACGGCGGCGGTCGTCAGCAGCCGCTTGGTGTCCCGGATCCGTCCCTTCGGGTTCGCCTCCGTGTCGCCCGGGTCGCCCTGCACGTGCGGCATGACCGCGACGCCGGTCTCGAAGCCGGAGAGGCCGAGCGCCAGCTTCGGGAAGACGATCAGCGCCACACCGATCATGACGAAGACGTTGCCGTGTTCGGCGGTGAGGGCGGTCGACCAGTCCGTGACCACATGGCCCTCGGTCACGACGTGCCACAGGCCGGTCACCACGACCACGGCGTTCAGCGCCAGATAGACCGCCACCAGAGCCACGGCGACGCCGATGGCCTCCAGGAAGCCCTTGAGGAACACCGCGCCGAGCAGGGCGATCAGCACGAGCGTGATCAGGACCTGCTTGTCGTGCAGGGCGTCGGCCAGGTGAGGGTTCTCGACCAGGTGCGTCGAGGCGTCCGCCGCCGACAACGTGATCGTGATGAGGAAGTCCGTCGCCGCGAACCCCAGCAGGGTCAGGACGAACAGCTTGCCCTTCCAGAAGGTCAGCAGCCGTTCCAGCATGGCGATGGAGCCCTCGCCGTGGGGGCTCTCTTCGGCCACCCGCCGGTACACGGGGAGCGCCCCGGCCAGGGTGACGATCACCAGGACGACGGTCGCCACGGGGGAGAGCAGTCCGGCTGC
Organism: Streptomyces ossamyceticus; assembly: GCF_001418475.1. Classification (GTDB taxonomy): domain Bacteria; phylum Actinomycetota; class Actinomycetes; order Streptomycetales; family Streptomycetaceae; genus Streptomyces; species Streptomyces ossamyceticus. Next base: position 35,863 of record NZ_LIQX01000118.1, read on the forward strand.
CAGCGCCGCGATGCCGGGCTGGTAGCCGAGCGTGGAGAAGTAGTCGACGCCGGTCAGGCACATCACCCGCCACCAGGGCTGACCTCGGTGCGCGGACCCGGACACGGGCCCCGGCTCAGGCTCGGGGCGCGGTGCGGTGTGGTCGCCGCCCTTGCCCATGTCGGACAGGCCCTCCAGCATCCACGCGCGCAGGCGGGTGGAACGGGTGGCCTCCGTGGCAGCCATGAAGGAACTCCAGACGTGCGGTGATACGAACAGTTCCGGCCATCGGAAGACCGCCGCATCAGCGTAAGCAGGGAGTGATCCCAAGGCCACGGCAAAGGGGGCCGGGCGGCGTCAAGACCGCGTTAAGGATGCGTCGGACGAGCGGGCCGGGTGCCGCGGGAGGGGGAGGAGGCGAGGGACGGGTGCCCGTGAGGGGGGCCGCGTCGTGCCGTGCCCGGTCGGGGACGCCGCGTCGTGCCTGGT
>NZ_LIQX01000119.1 GCF_001418475.1 Streptomyces ossamyceticus
GGTCGACGACGGCACCGCCACCACGACCCCCACCGCCACGGCACACGCCGCGAGGGCGACGAGCGCCCGCCGCGGCGTGACCCGGCGCCGGAGCACCGGCTCCCCCTCCGTCCGGTCCGCCGCCCTGAGCGCGATCTCCCGCTGGAGTTCGCCCAGCAGCCGGTCCTCGAACGTGTGCCCCGTCTTCCTCGTCGTCGTCATGCCTTTCCCCCTGCGTAGCTGAGCCCTGCCGTCTGCTCCATCGGCGCCGCGGCCGACCGCAGCGCCTTGCGCGCCCGGTGCAGCCGCACCCTGGCCGTGACCTTGCGTATCCCCAGCGCCGTCGCGGCCTCCGTGACGCTGAGCTGGTCGACCGCGACGAGTTCGATCACCGCGCGTTCCCCGTCGGGCAGCCCTTCCAGCGCGGCCAGCGCCCGTCGCCCGGCCGCCTCCGCGTCGAGCTTCTCCTCCAGCCGGTCGATGTCGTCGCCGTCGAGCAGCCGACGGCCGGCGATACGGCTGCCGAGGACGCTCTGGCGGGCGCTGCGCCGGGCCTCCGCGGCGACGACGTTGCGCGCGATGCCGTAGAGCCAGGCCGTCTCGCTCCCGAGGTCGGCGCGGTAGGCGTGCGCGGAGTCGATGGCCGCGAGGAAGGTCTCGGCGGTGAGGTCGGCGACGGTGTGCGGGTCGGTGACCCGCCGGGCCATGAACCGGGTGACCGTGTCGACATGGCGGCGGTAGAAGACCTCGAACGCCGCGGGATCGTACATCTCCCCCCGCGGACCGCCCCGGCTTCTGCTGTCCGGTGCCAAGGTGTGTACCTCCCGTCGTCGGTCATGCTGTCACCTGTACTTGGCCGGGGAGGGCGAAGGCGTTACCGGGCGGGCCGGAAACAACGGACCCGGGATGCAGCGGCCCCGGGGACATCGACCCTCGGGAACGACGAAAGGGCCCGTACGACCGAAGTCGTACGGGCCCCTTCTGGAGCTCGTGCTGGAGCTACCAGGTCAGATCAACGGACTTACTTGTTGATCTTGGTGACCTGGCCGGCGCCCACGGTCCGGCCACCCTCACGGATGGCGAACTTCAGGCCCTCTTCCATGGCGATGGGCTGGATGAGCTCGACCTTCATCTCAGTGTTGTCGCCCGGCATGACCATCTCCGTGCCCTCGGGGAGGGTCACAACACCGGTCACGTCAGTCGTACGGAAGTAGAACTGCGGACGGTAGTTGTTGAAGAACGGCGTGTGGCGGCCACCCTCGTCCTTGGACAGGATGTAGGCCTGGGCCTCGAACTCGGTGTGCGGGGTGACCGAACCCGGCTTGATGATGACCTGGCCGCGCTCGACGTCCTCGCGCTTGATGCCACGGAGGAGCAGACCGACGTTCTCACCGGCCTGGCCCTCGTCGAGCAGCTTGCGGAACATCTCGATGCCGGTGACCGTGGTGGTGGTCTTCTCGGTCTTGATGCCGATGATGTCGACGGTCTCGTTGACCTTGAGGACACCACGCTCGATACGGCCGGTGACGACCGTACCGCGACCGGTGATGGTGAAGACGTCCTCGATCGGCATCAGGAACGGCTTGTCGACGTCGCGCTCCGGCTCCGGGATGGCGGAGTCGACGGCGTCCATCAGGTCCAGGACCGACTGGCCCCACTCCTTGTCGCCCTCGAGCGCCTTGAGCGCCGAGACCTTGACGACCGGCAGGTCGTCGCCCGGGAACTCGTACTCGGAGAGGAGCTCACGGACCTCGAGCTCGACGAGCTCAAGGATCTCCTCGTCGTCCACCATGTCGGCCTTGTTCAGGGCGACGACGATGTACGGAACGCCGACCTGGCGGGCCAGGAGCACGTGCTCCTTGGTCTGCGGCATCGGGCCGTCGGTGGCGGCGACCACGAGGATGGCGCCGTCCATCTGCGCCGCACCCGTGATCATGTTCTTGATGTAGTCGGCGTGACCCGGGCAGTCGACGTGCGCGTAGTGACGCGACTCGGTCTGGTACTCGACGTGCGCGATGGAGATGGTGATACCGCGCTGGCGCTCCTCAGGAGCCTTGTCGATCTGGTCGAAGGCCGAGGCCTCGTTCAGGTCCGGGTACTTGTCGTGCAGCACCTTGGTAATGGCGGCCGTGAGGGTCGTCTTACCGTGGTCGATGTGACCGATGGTGCCGATGTTGACGTGGGGCTTAGTCCGCTCGAACTTCGCCTTCGCCACGGGGTCCTCCTGTGGAGTGGTTCTGAACGCCTTGCTTCATCGGCGCCAGGTGATCTTTGCTGGAAAGCCCGGGCCCCGGGGTCAAACATCCGCGTTCGCGGGGGTTTGACCCCGTAAGGCTCCGGAGTCAAGCCTAAAGGCTGGAACTCTACTGAGTTACTCGCCCTTGGCCTTCGCGATGATCTCCTCGGCGACGTTCCGCGGAACCTCGGCGTAGGAGTCGAACTGCATGGAGTAGCTGGCGCGGCCGGACGTCTTGCTGCGCAGGTCGCCGACGTAGCCGAACATCTCCGAGAGGGGCACGAGGCCCTTCACGACACGGGCACCGGCCCGCTCCTCCATGGCCTGGATCTGGCCACGGCGGGAGTTGATGTCGCCGATGACCTCACCCATGTAGTCCTCGGGCGTGGTGACCTCGACGGCCATCATGGGCTCGAGCAGCACGGGGCTGGCCTTGCGGGCGGCCTCCTTGAAGGCCTGCGAACCGGCGATCTTGAACGCCAGCTCGGAGGAGTCGACCTCGTGGTAGCCACCGTCGATCAGGGTGACGCGCACGCCGGTCATCTCGTAACCGGCGAGGATGCCGAACTGCATGGCCTCCTGCGCACCGGCGTCCACCGAAGGGATGTACTCCTTCGGGATACGGCCACCGGTCACCTTGTTCACGAACTCGTACGAGGCGTCGCCGCCCTCGATCGGCTCGATCGCGATCTGCACCTTGGCGAACTGGCCGGTACCACCAGTCTGCTTCTTGTGCGTGTAGTCGACGCGCTCGACGGCCTTGCGGATCGTCTCGCGGTAGGCGACCTGCGGCTTGCCGACGTTGGCCTCGACCTTGAACTCACGGCGCATACGGTCGACCAGCACCTCGAGGTGCAGCTCGCCCATACCGCCGATGATGGTCTGGCCGGTCTCCTCGTCGGAGTGGACCTGGAAGGACGGGTCCTCCTCGGCCAGGCGCTGGATCGCGACGCCGAGCTTCTCCTGGTCGCCCTTCGACTTGGGCTCGATGGCGACCTGGATGACCGGGGCCGGGAAGTCCATGGACTCCAGGATCACCGGCTGCTTGTCGTCGGCCAGCGTCTCACCGGTGGTGGTCTGCTTCAGGCCCATGACGGCGACGATGTCGCCGGCGCCCACCGAGTCGATCTCCTCACGCTTGTTCGCGTGCATGCGGTAGATCTTGCCGATGCGCTCCTTCTTGCCCTTGACGGAGTTCAGCACGGCGGTGCCGGACTCCAGGCGACCGGAGTAGATCCGGACGAAGGTGAGCTTGCCGAGGTGCGGGTCGCTCATGATCTTGAACGCCAGCGCGGACAGCGGCTCGTCGTCCGACGGCTTGCGCTTGATGACCTCTTCCGGGTCGTTGACGGCGTGGCCCTCGATGGCCTCGACGTCAAGCGGCGTCGGGAGGTAGCGCACGACCGCGTCGAGCAGGGGCTGGACGCCCTTGTTCTTGAACGCGGTGCCACAGAACACCGGGGTGACCGTGGTGTCCTTGGACTTGCCGGACGCGATGGTGATACGACGGATCGCCGCGTACAGCTGCTCCTCGGAGGGCTCCTCGCCCTCCAGGTACAGCTCCATCAGCTCCTCGTCGTTCTCGGCGACGGCCTCGAGCAGCTTGCCGCGCCATTCCTCGGCAGCCTCGGTGTGCGTGGCCGGGATGTCGACGGTGTCGTACATCTCGCCCTTGGCGGCCTCGGCGGACCACACGAGCGCCTTCATGCGGACCAGGTCCACGACGCCCTTGAAGTCGGCCTCAGCACCGATGGGGAGCTGCATGACGAGCGGCTGGGCGCCCAGGCGGTCCGAGATCATGTCCACGCAGCGGTGGAACTCGGCGCCGGTGCGGTCCAGCTTGTTGACGAAGCAGATGCGGGGCACGCCGTAACGGTCGGCCTGACGCCACACCGTCTCGGACTGCGGCTCCACGCCGGCAACGCCGTCGAACACCGTCACGGCGCCGTCGAGGACGCGAAGCGAACGCTCCACCTCGACGGTGAAGTCGACGTGACCCGGGGTGTCGATGATGTTGATGGTGTGGTCGACACCCTCAAGCGGCCAGTGACAGGTGGTGGCAGCAGAGGTGATCGTGATGCCACGCTCCTGCTCCTGCTCCATCCAGTCCATGGTGGCGGCGCCGTCGTGGACCTCACCGATCTTGTAGCTGACGCCGGTGTAGAAGAGGATCCGCTCGGTGGTGGTCGTCTTGCCCGCGTCGATGTGGGCCATGATCCCGATGTTGCGGACCCTGGCCAGGTCAAGTGAAGTGGTAGCCATAAGGCTTCAGTCTTCTCTCGGTCTCGATGGGGTCTGCGACTACCAGCGGTAGTGCGCGAAGGCCTTGTTGGACTCGGCCATCTTGTGGGTGTCCTCGCGCTTCTTCACAGCGGCGCCGAGGCCGTTGGAGGCGTCGAGAAGCTCGTTGAGCAGACGCTCGGTCATCGTCTTCTCGCGACGGGCGCGGGAGTAACCGACGAGCCAGCGCAGCGCGAGCGTGTTGGCACGACCGGGCTTGACCTCGATCGGAACCTGGTACGTCGCACCACCGACACGGCGGGACTTGACCTCGAGGGTCGGCTTGATGTTCTCCAGAGCGCGCTTCAGCGTGATGATCGGGTCGTTGCCCGTCTTCTCACGCAGGCCCTCCATGGCGCCGTAGACGATGCGCTCGGCGGTGGAGCGCTTGCCGTTCAGCAGCACCTTGTTGATGAGCGACGTGACAAGAGGAGAACCGTAGACCGGGTCGATGATGACCGGGCGCTTCGGGGCGGGGCCCTTACGAGGCATTCTTACTTCTCCTTCTTGGCGCCGTAGCGGCTGCGGGCCTGCTTGCGGTTCTTGACACCCTGGGTGTCGAGCGAACCGCGGATGATCTTGTAGCGAACACCCGGCAGGTCCTTCACACGGCCACCACGCACGAGCACGATGGAGTGCTCCTGCAGGTTGTGTCCCTCACCCGGAATGTAAGCGGTGACCTCGATCCCGCTGGTCAGACGCACACGCGCGACCTTACGCAGGGCCGAGTTCGGCTTCTTCGGGGTGGTCGTGAACACACGCGTGCAGACGCCGCGACGCTGAGGGGAACCCTCGAGTGCGGGCGTCTTGTTCTTCTCGACCTTGTCCTGCCGGCCCTTACGGACCAGCTGCTGGATCGTAGGCACTACTTCTCCGGTTTCTGTGTGCCGAATGGTGAAGCTAACCCGGAACATCTCCGACCCACGCGGTCGGGTGTGTCGAATACTGCGGGTTCCCGCCGCGAGGCAGAAGGGCGCAGATTACGGCGTCCGCTTACGGCTCCCACCTGTGCGGTTCAAGGCACGCACGAGAGCCAGGGCACACCCCAGGCACAAGGTCTGAGCGTACCTATCGCATTCGCTACGGTCAAAACAAATGGGTACGCGCTACGCGGGACCCGGCCGCGGACGCCGTGTCGCCGTGCGACGAGAGGGCCGTCAGGCGGGTGCGGGCTGTCGGTGACCGGTCGCCGTGGGGCGCGGGGGATGTCGGCGAGCGCGGGGCCGTAGGGGCCGGAGATGTCGGCGGGCGCGGGGCCGTGGGTGGCCGGTCGCGCAGCCCCGCGCCCTTGGGAAATTCGGGCTCATCCCCTGGTCATCGGCTCGACCGTCGTCAGACTCCGCTTTCCGAGGCGACCCCGGCGATGATCATGATGGCGAGGAAGAAGGCCCAGCCGGCGACCGAGAGCCAGCCCAGGATGAGGCCCGCCAGGGCGAAGCCCTCGCCACCCTCGCCGGTGCGCTTGATCTCGGAGCGAGCGGTGTGACCGAGGATGACGGCCGGGATACCGGTGAGCCCCATGGTCATCGTGGTGAGCACCCCGCACACCATCGCGCCGACGGCCTTGCCGTTGGTGGGCGGGGGCGGAACGGGGGCCGGCATGAACGTACGCGGGACCATCGGTGGCATCGCGGGCATCGCACTCGGCTGCATGGCCGAGGGCCCCTGCGGCAGGTCGGCGACCAGAAGGGCCAGCTCGCCCACCGTGCGCGCGGTGTAGGCCCGCTCGATGCGCTTCTCATACTCGTCCTGCTGGAGGCGGCCTTCACTGAAACCGGCCCGCAGGACATCCACGGCACGCTCACGATCGGCATGGGCGGCGAGCAGGGACGGACTACTGCCCTGCGCCTGCCACGGCATCGGCTGCCACGACGGGTTCGACACGAGAAACACTCCCCCGGACTGGTTGTGCCTCCAATGATGCTCCAACGCACGCCCCCCGGCACAGGTTCCCGGACGCCGGTTGTGTTTCGTTTCCGCTACCGGTGTCCCGGTTCGGCGACGGAGCGGACGGTCGACGTCCGCGACGGCGACCGGACGATGCCCCGTGGGCATGAAGCGGCGGCAGGGGGCGAGTGTCGGCCAGGCGGCCGATTGCAGCTCGTTCCCCGCCCCGCCGCCTCAAGTACGTTGAGTGGTCGCGGTATCGACGGCATCGGCACAGGTGGACGCGGGGGCGAGGGCATGACCGGGGGGCGTACGCGCGCATGGGACGACGACGGGTTCGACGACCGCGTGCCCTTTCTGGCCCGGCTGGAGAAGGAGGACCGCGCCGCCCTCCTGGCGGCCGGCTGGCCGCTGCGGTACCGGGAGCGCGCCGTGATCATGCACCAGGACGAGCCGTCCACCCATGTGCTGCTGCTCCTGCACGGCTGGACCAAGGTGACGGCCATCGCCGCCAACGGCTACGAGGCGCTGCTCGCCCTCCGCGGCCCCGGCGACCTTCCCCGGCGAGGGCACCACGCTCAGCCCGCAACGCCTGGCTGACCGCCGCGAACACCCTGCCCCTGGCTGTACTGCTGGAGGTTCCGCGGGTCCCGGCGATCCTGCACGACTGATGCACCGGCGAGTCGGCGGTGGACGGCCGTCAGGGCGTACGGCCTGCCGGGCCACGCCCACCACAAGGCCACCCCGCGTGCCCTGCTCGACGCCGTCCGCCGCCCCCTCGACGGCGACGACGAGAAGGCGGACGTCCAGCAGCTCGCGGACGCCCTGGAACTGCTCCTCCTCGCCATCAAAGGGCCGGTCCTCGCCGCCCTGGCCGAGTACCTGCCACCCCACCCCGACCGCGCCGTCCATGACCGGGCCCGGCGCCCCTTCGTCGAGGCCTGCTGCCAGGACCCGGTACCTGGCCGCCTTCTGGGAGGCCGCCCTCGGCGACCATGAACTGACCGCCCAGGCCCTGCGGACACTGCACAGCTGGATCCTCACCGCCGGCCGGGCCCGGCAGCCCGAGGTCGCCCCCGCGTCCCTGCTGCCGGCGCTCACAGGTACGCCCGCCAAGGTCCGCCGCCGTTCACGAGGTGAACACCGATCCGCACCCCTTCCAGCTGCGGTCGGTCTGCTCGCCGGAAACGGCTGGATCCCGCCGGGCTCCCGCCTGCCGCCGACGAGCACGCGGCCGGCCTCGGTTTCGCCCAGCAACTGATGGCTGCGCGAGGACCTCGCGGGCTCCTCGCCTCGCACCCCGACGTCCACACCCGGCTCCACCGCCTGCGGACCCACAGGGACAGCGGGCGCTGACACACCCGGCCCCGACACCCGTCCGGGCACCCCACCCCCAGAACCCCGAAGGGCGCCCACCCCGCGCAAGCGGAGTGGGCGCCCTTCAGCAGACGTACGCCTTACTGGTTGTACGGACCGTAGTCGTAGTCCTCCAGCGGAACGGCCTGGCCGGAGCCCGTGCCGAACGGCGAGTAGTCGATGTCGTCGTAGCCGACGGCCGAGTACATCGCGGCCTTGGCCTCCTCGGTCGGCTCGACCCGGATGTTGCGGTAGCGGGACAGACCCGTACCGGCCGGGATGAGCTTACCGATGATGACGTTCTCCTTGAGGCCGATCAGCGAGTCGGACTTGGCGTTGATCGCCGCGTCCGTGAGGACTCGCGTCGTCTCCTGGAAGGACGCCGCCGACAGCCAGGACTCCGTGGCCAGCGAGGCCTTGGTGATACCCATGAGCTGCGGACGACCGGAGGCCGGGTGACCGCCCTCCTGCACCACACGACGGTTCTCCTGCTCGAAGCGGGAGCGCTCGACCAGCTCGCCGGGCAGCAGCTCGGCGTCGCCGGACTCGATGATCGTCACGCGGCGGAGCATCTGCCGGATGATGATCTCGATGTGCTTGTCGTGGATCGACACACCCTGCGAGTTGTACACCTTCTGGACCTCGCCGACCAGGTGGACCTGGACGGCACGCTGACCCAGGATGCGCAGCACGTCGTGCGGGTTGGTGGCACCCACGGTGAGCTTCTGGCCCACCTCGACGTGCTCGCCCTCGCTGACCAGGAGACGGGCGCGCTTCGAGATCGGGTACGCCGTCTCGTCGCTGCCGTCGTCCGGCGTGATGACGATCTTCTTGGTCTTCTCGGTCTCCTCGATGCGGACGCGACCGGCCGCCTCGGAGATCGGGGCGACACCCTTCGGGGTACGGGCCTCGAAGAGCTCGACGACACGCGGCAGACCCTGCGTGATGTCGTCACCGGCCACACCACCGGTGTGGAAGGTACGCATCGTCAGCTGGGTACCGGGCTCACCGATGGACTGGGCGGCGATGATGCCGACCGCCTCACCGATGTCGACCAGCTTGCCGGTGGCCAGGGAGCGGCCGTAGCACATGGCACACGTGCCGACCTTGGACTCACAGGTCAGGATCGAGCGGGTCTTGACCTCCTCGACACCGTGGTGCACGAGCTGGTCGATGAGCACGTCACCGAGGTCCACGTTGGCCGGCGCGATCACCTTGCCGTCGATGACGACGTCCTCGGCGAGCATACGGGCGTAGACGCTGGTCTCGACGTCCTCGGCCTTGCGCAGGACACCGGTCTCGTCCTTCGAGGCGATCCGCAGCTTCAGACCGCGCTCGGTGCCACAGTCCTCCTCGCGGATGATGACGTCCTGCGAGACGTCCACCAGACGACGGGTCAGGTAACCCGAGTCGGCGGTACGCAGGGCGGTGTCCGCCAGACCCTTACGGGCACCGTGCGTGGAGATGAAGTACTCCAGCACGGACAGACCCTCACGGAACGAGGCCTTGATGGGACGCGGGATCGTCTCGTTCTTCGCGTTCGACACAAGACCACGCATACCGGCGATCTGACGCATCTGCATCATGTTGCCTCGTGCACCCGAGTTCACCATCATGAAGATCGGGTTGGTCTTCGGGAAGTTGTCGTTCATCGCCTCGGCGACCTCGTTGGTCGCCTTGGTCCAGATCGCGATGAGCTCCTGCGTGCGCTCGTCCTTGGTGATCAGACCGCGCTCGTACTGCTTCTGGACCTTCTCGTCCTGCGCCTCGTACCCGCGGACGATCTCCTTCTTCGCCTCGGGGACGACGACGTCGGAGATGGCCACGGTGACACCGGAACGGGTCGCCCAGTAGAAGCCGGCCGCCTTCAGGTTGTCGAGCGTCGCCGCCACGATGACCTTGGGGTAGCGCTCGGCGAGGTCGTTGACGATCTCGGAGAGCTGCTTCTTGCCGACCTCGTAGTCGACGAACGGGTAGTCCTCGGGCAGCAGCTCGTTGAAGAGCGCGCGGCCCAGCGTGGTCCGCAGGGTGAAGGTGTCACCCTGCTGCCACTCGGGCTCGCCCTCCTCACGCGCCGGCGGGGTCCAGCCGCGCGGCGGGATGGTGCCCACCGGGAAGCGGATGTCCACGCGCGACTGCAGCGAGAGCTCGCCGGCGTCGAACGCCATGATCGCCTCGGCCACGGAGGAGAAGGAGCGGTCCTCGCCCTTCACGTTCCGCATCTCGCCGTCGGTGGTGAGGAAGAACAGACCGAGGACCATGTCCTGGGTCGGCATCGTCACCGGACGGCCGTCGGCCGGCTTGAGGATGTTGTTCGAGGACAGCATCAGGATGCGGGCCTCGGCCTGCGCCTCCGCGGACAGCGGCAGGTGCACGGCCATCTGGTCACCGTCGAAGTCCGCGTTGAACGCGGTGCAGACGAGCGGGTGGATCTGGATGGCCTTGCCCTCGACCAGCTGCGGCTCGAAGGCCTGGATGCCGAGGCGGTGCAGGGTGGGAGCACGGTTCAGCAGAACCGGGTGCTCGGCGATGACCTCTTCGAGGACGTCGTACACGACCGTGCGGCCGCGCTCCACCATGCGCTTGGCGCTCTTGATGTTCTGCGCGTGGTTCAGGTCGACCAGGCGCTTCATCACGAACGGCTTGAACAGCTCCAGCGCCATCGCCTTCGGCAGACCGCACTGGTGCAGCTTCAGCTGCGGACCGACGACGATCACGGAACGCGCGGAGTAGTCCACACGCTTGCCGAGCAGGTTCTGACGGAATCGACCCTGCTTGCCCTTCAGCATGTCGCTGAGGGACTTCAGCGGGCGGTTACCGGGACCGGTCACCGGGCGGCCGCGACGACCGTTGTCGAAGAGGGCGTCAACAGCCTCCTGAAGCATGCGCTTCTCGTTGTTGACGATGATCTCCGGAGCACCCAGGTCGAGCAGGCGCTTCAGACGGTTGTTGCGGTTGATCACACGGCGGTACAGGTCGTTCAGGTCGGAGGTCGCGAAGCGGCCACCGTCCAGCTGCACCATCGGACGCAGGTCCGGCGGGATGACCGGCACGCAGTCGAGCACCATGCCCTTGGGGCTGTTGCTGGTCTGCAGGAACGCGGAGACGACCTTGAGGCGCTTGAGCGCGCGGGTCTTCTTCTGGCCCTTGCCGGTGCGGATGATCTCGCGGAGGCGCTCGGCCTCCTCGTCCAGGTCGAAGGACTCCAGGCGCTTCTGCAGCGCCGCGGCACCCATCGAACCGTCGAAGTACGTGCCGAAGCGGTCGCGCAGCTCGCGGTAGAGGAGCTCGTCGCCCTCCAGGTCCTGGACCTTGAGGTTCTTGAACCGGGTCCACACCTCGTCGAGACGGTCGATCTCGCGCTGCGAACGGTCGCGCAGCTGCTTCATCTCACGCTCGGCGCCCTCGCGCACCTTGCGGCGCACGTCGGCCTTGGCGCCCTCGGCCTCCAGCTCGGCCAGGTCGGTCTCGAGCTTCTTCGCGCGGGCCTCCAGGTCGGCGTCCCGGCGGTTCTCGATCTGCTGCCGCTCGACGGAGACGTGCGCCTCCAGGGAGGGCAGGTCGCGGGTGCGGCGCTCCTCGTCGACGTACGTGATCATGTACGCCGCGAAGTAGATGACCTTCTCCAGGTCCTTCGGGGCGAGGTCGAGCAGGTAGCCCAGCCGCGACGGGACGCCCTTGAAGTACCAGATGTGGGTGACGGGGGCGGCGAGCTCGATGTGGCCCATCCGCTCACGGCGCACCTTGGCGCGGGTCACCTCGACGCCGCAGCGCTCACAGATGATGCCCTTGAAGCGGACGCGCTTGTACTTGCCGCAGTAGCACTCCCAGTCCCGGGTCGGACCGAAGATCTTCTCGCAGAAGAGTCCGTCCTTTTCGGGCTTCAGGGTGCGGTAGTTGATCGTCTCGGGCTTCTTGACCTCGCCGTGGCTCCACTGACGGATGTCGTCAGCGGTAGCCAGACCGATCCGGAGCTCGTCGAAGAAGTTGACGTCGAGCACTATGCGTCAATCCCTCTCAGGGTTGTAAGTCTTTGGTCTGAAACGGGGGTCCTGGGGCCGGCCGGGCTCGTCATGAGCCCGGCCGAACTCCCGTCAGACCTCTTCGACGCTGCTCGGCTCGCGCCGGGACAGGTCGATGCCGAGCTCCTCCGCAGCGCGGAAGACGTCCTCGTCGGTGTCACGCATCTCGATGGACATACCGTCGCTGGACAGCACCTCCACGTTCAGGCAGAGAGACTGCATCTCCTTGATGAGCACCTTGAAGGACTCGGGGATGCCGGGCTCGGGGATGTTCTCGCCCTTGACGATGGCCTCGTAGACCTTCACGCGGCCGGTGACGTCGTCGGACTTGATGGTCAGCAGCTCCTGGAGGGCGTACGCGGCGCCGTAAGCCTCCAGCGCCCACACCTCCATCTCACCGAAGCGCTGGCCACCGAACTGGGCCTTACCACCCAGCGGCTGCTGGGTGATCATCGAGTACGGGCCGGTCGAGCGGGCGTGCAGCTTGTCGTCGACCAGGTGGTGCAGCTTCAGGATGTACATGTAGCCGACCGAGATCGGGTCCGGGAACGGCTCACCGCTACGGCCGTCGAACAGCCGCGCCTTGCCGGACGGGAGCACCATGCGCTCGCCGTCGCGGTTCGGGATGGTGTGCTGGAGCAGACCCGCCAGCTCGTCCTCACGGGCACCGTCGAAGACCGGGGTGGCGACGTTGGTGCCGGGGGCGACACTGTCGGCGCCGATGACCTGCAGACGCTGCGCCCACTCGTCGGCGAGACCGGAGACGTCCCAGCCGCGGCTGGCGAGCCAGCCGAGGTGGATCTCCAGAACCTGTCCCGGGTTCATTCGGGACGGCACACCGAGCGGGTTGAGGATGATGTCGACCGGGGTCCCGTCCTCGAGGAACGGCATGTCCTCGATGGGCAGGATCTTGGAGATGACACCCTTGTTGCCGTGACGGCCGGCGAGCTTGTCACCGTCGGTGATCTTGCGCTTCTGCGCGACGTAGACGCGCACCAGCTGGTTGACACCGGGGGGAAGCTCGTCGCCCTCCTCGCGGTCGAAGACGCGGACGCCGATGACCTTGCCGATCTCGCCGTGCGGGACCTTCAGCGAGGTGTCACGGACCTCACGGGCCTTCTCACCGAAGATCGCGCGCAGCAGGCGCTCCTCGGGCGTCAGCTCGGTCTCACCCTTGGGCGTGACCTTGCCGACGAGGATGTCGCCGGCGACGACCTCGGCACCGATCCGGATGATGCCGCGCTCGTCGAGGTCGGCGAGGACCTCCTCGGAGACGTTCGGGATGTCCCGGGTGATCTCCTCGGGGCCGAGCTTGGTGTCACGGGCGTCGACCTCGTGCTCCTCGATGTGGATCGAGGAGAGGACGTCGTCCTGCACGAGGCGCTGCGACAGGATGATCGCGTCCTCGTAGTTGTGACCCTCCCACGGCATGAACGCCACGAGCAGGTTCTTGCCGAGCGCCATCTCGCCGTTCTCGGTGGCGGGACCGTCGGCGAGGACCTGGCCCTCGATGATGCGGTCGCCCTCGTGGACGATGACCTTCTGGTTGACCGAGGTGCCCTGGTTGGAGCGGGCGAACTTGGCCAGGCGGTACGTGATGTACGTGCCGTCGTCGTTGGCGGTGGTGATGTAGTCCGCGGAGACCTCCTGGACCACACCCGCCTTCTCGGCCTTGACGACGTCGCCGGCGTCGACCGCGGAGCGGTACTCCATGCCGGTGCCGACGAGCGGGGCCTCGGACTTGATCAGCGGCACGGCCTGGCGCATCATGTTCGCGCCCATGAGGGCACGGTTGGCGTCGTCGTGCTCGAGGAACGGGATCATGGCGGTCGCGACCGACACCATCTGGCGCGGCGAGACGTCCATGTAGTCCACGTCGTCACCGGGAACGTAGTCGACCTCGCCGCCACGACGGCGGACCAGGACGCGGTTCTCGGTGAAGCGCAGGTCGTCGTCGAGCGTGGCGTTGGCCTGCGCGATGACGAATCGGTCTTCTTCGTCGGCCGTCAGGTAGTCGACCTCGTCGGTGACGACGCCGTCGACGACCTTGCGGTACGGCGTCTCCACGAAACCGAACGCGTTGACGCGGCCGTAGGAGGCGAGCGAACCGATCAGACCGATGTTCGGGCCTTCGGGCGTCTCGATCGGGCACATGCGGCCGTAGTGCGACGGGTGCACGTCACGGACCTCGAAGCCGGCCCGCTCACGCGACAGACCACCGGGACCCAGCGCCGAGAGACGACGCTTGTGCGTCAGACCCGACAGCGGGTTGTTCTGGTCCATGAACTGCGAGAGCTGGCTGGTGCCGAAGAACTCCTTGATGGAGGCGACGACCGGCCGGATGTTGATCAGGGTCTGCGGCGTGATCGCCTCGACGTCCTGGGTCGTCATGCGCTCACGGACGACGCGCTCCATACGGGCCAGACCCGTACGGACCTGGTTCTGGATGAGCTCGCCGACGCTGCGCAGACGACGGTTGCCGAAGTGGTCGATGTCGTCGGTCTCGACGACGATGCTCGTACCCCGGTCGCCGACCGTCTCGGTCTCGCCCGCGTGCAGCTTCACCAGGTACTTGATCGTCGAGATGATGTCCTCGACGGTCAGGATGCCCGCGTCGAGCGGGGCGTCCGCGCCCAGCTTCTTGTTGACCTTGTAGCGGCCGACCTTCGCGAGGTCGTAGCGCTTGGGGTTGAAGTACAGGTTCTCCAGCAGCGTCTGCGCGGCCTCACGCGTGGGGGGCTCGCCCGGGCGCAGCTTGCGGTAGATGTCGAGCAGCGCGTCGTCCTGGCCCTGGGTGTGGTCCTTCTCCAGGGTGGCGCGCATGGACTCGTACTCGCCGAACTCCTCCAGGATCTGCTCGGTGGTCCAACCGAGGGCCTTGAGGAGGACGGTCACGGACTGCTTGCGCTTGCGGTCGATACGCACACCGACCATGTCGCGCTTGTCGATCTCCATCTCCAGCCAGGCACCCCGGGACGGGATGATCTTGGCGGAGAAGATGTCCTTGTCGGACGTCTTGTCGATGGAGGAGTCGAAGTAGACACCCGGCGAACGAACCAGCTGCGACACCACGACACGCTCGGTGCCGTTGATGACGAAGGTGCCCTTGTGGGTCATGAGCGGGAAGTCGCCCATGAAGACCGTCTGGGACTTGATCTCGCCGGTCTCGTTGTTGGTGAACTCGGCCGTCACGAAGAGCGGGGCCGCGTACGTGAAGTCGCGGTCCTTGCACTCGTCGATGCTGTTCTTCGGCGGCTCGAAGCGGTGGTCGCGGAACGTCAGCGACATCGACCCGGAGAAGTCCTCGATCGGGGAGATCTCCTCGAAGATCTCCTCCAGACCGGACTTGGTGGGGACGTCCTGTCCGTTCTCCAGAGCCTCCTCGACCCGACTCTGCCAAGCGGTGTTCCCGAGCAGCCAGTCGAAGCTCTCGGTCTGCAGCGCGAGCAGGTTGGGAACCTCGAGAGGCTCCTTGATCTTTGCAAAGGAGATGCGCAGCGGGGCGGTGCTGGCGCCGTTGTTCGTATTCGCGGTCGAGGCGTTGCGCGAGGCGGCCAAGAGGGGGTCCTTCCGAGGGCTCGGACTCACTACGCGCGTACCGGCCCCTCTCCTGCGCAAAGCGAACAGGCTGTTCCTGAACTGACAGATAAGGCCAGGTCAGGAATGGTCTCTTCGTCGATGCTCAAGTGAGGGCATGCCCCTGGTGACGGGCAGGGGACAGCTAACAGGCAGCGCAAAGGGTCAGTGTAGCCACTTGGCACACTGATGTCCAGTGCGGGTTTTTCGAGACCCTCGTTGTTCTCGACACCTGCGCAAGCCCACGCCCTCAATGCACGTTGATACTGCCCTCTTCGCCGTCGATCCATGCCTCGGATTTCGGATCGGTGTGACGACGCGTCCTGAGAATTGCGCGCTGCGTGCGGTTCGTCAAGGCCCCTCATGCCCGATCCGCCTACCGCGATCGTCACTCGCGGCCCGTCACCCAGGGCGCTCGGAGGCACGACGAAGATCACCATACTCGTCGCCACCGACAGTGCAAGGCAGCCGTCACTCGACGTCCCGGAACGCCGAAGGGCGACCACCCAGTTGGGTGATCGCCCTTCAGTGTGCTCGCGTTACAGATTCGAACGAGTTTTTGCCACTCGTCTCAGATCCGTGTCGCACGGGCCCTCGCGGGCCCGGGAAGCTGGCGGACCAGCGAGGCCTTACTTGACCTCGACGGAGGCGCCGGCGCCCTTGAGGGACTCGGCGGCCTTCTCCGCGGCGTCCTTGGCGACCTTCTCGAGAACGGGCTTGGGAGCGCCGTCCACGAGGTCCTTGGCCTCCTTCAGACCCAGCGAGGTCAGCTCACGCACGACCTTGATGACCTGGATCTTCTTGTCGCCGGCGCCGGTGAGGATGACGTCGAACTCGTCCTTCTCCTCCTCCTGCTCGGACGGGACGCCGGGGACGGCGGGGCCGGCAACGGCGACCGCGGCGGCGGCGGTGACGTCGAACTTCTCCTCGAACGCCTTCACGAACTCGGAGAGCTGGATGAGGGTCATGCCCTCGAACTCGGCGAGCAGTTCGTCCTGGGTGAGAGCCACGATGGCTTTCCTTCCACTAATTCGGCTGGTGCCGGATGTACATGTATGGCGGGCGTACGTTCGGCCCGCTACGACCTCTGCCTGTGGCTCAGCGCCTCAGGCGGCGGTCATTTCGCGAGCCGAGTTACTCGGCACCGCCCTGCTCGTCCTGCTTGGCGCGAAGCGCGTCCACGGTGCGGACGAGCTTCGACGGGAGCGCCTGGAAGACCTGAGCAGCCTGCGTCTGCTTGCCCTTCAGGGCGCCCGCCAGCTTGGCGAGCAGAACCTCGCGGGACTCGAGGTCCGCAAGCTTCTTGATCTCGTCGGCGGACAGCGCCTTGCCGTCAAGGACACCGCCCTTGATGACGAGGTTCGGGTTGTCCTTGGCGAAGTCACGAAGACCCTTCGCCGACTCCACCGGGTCACCGGTGACGAAGGCGACCGCCGTCGGACCGTTGAACAGGTCGTCGAGCGTCGTGATCCCGGCCTCGTTGGCCGCAATCTTGGTCAGCGTGTTCTTCACCACGGCGTACTGGGCGTTCTCACCGAGCGAACGACGCAGCGTCTTGAGCTGCGCCACGGTGAGACCCCGGTACTCGGTCAGCACGGCGGCGTTCGAGCTACGGAACTGCTCCGTGAGCTCGGCCACCGCGGCAGCCTTGTCGGGCCTTGCCATAGAGCGTCGGCCTCCTTCCGGGTGATGAGGACCGCTCGGAAGGGGCTGCGTCAAAACGAAACGCCCCGGCGCAGGCGCACGGGGCGTAGCTCAACCGAATGAATTCCGCTGGAGACGGAACAGATCCGGGAGCAACTTCCACAGTCACCTGCGCGGGTCGTCCGCATTCAGCGGATCCTTCGGCCACCGAGCCCTCTCTACGAGCACACGGCAACGACCAGCGGTCTTTGGCTTCCTCGGAAGAGTACGGGACCGTGTCGCCGTCAAGCAAATCCGCTCCCGGGGCGGGCGGCACAGCCCCTGGGCTCAGCCCCTGGGCGCCGCCCCGTCCACCAGTTCGGCGAGGTCCACGGTGTCCCCGGCCGCCGGGGGCTCGACGGTCACCGACGGGTTGACGTCCAGGAAGGTGACGGTCATGTCGAGCGGCCCGGTGTCGACCCAGCGCCCCTTGCCGTCCAGCGCGTTGGTCCGCCCCCGCATCCGGAACTGCTTGGCCCGGCCGTCCTCGTCGACCCACAGATCCATGGTGAGCGCGCTTCCGACCTTCAGCCCCAGGGCCATGAACTGGTCGAAGCAGTCCGTCCGGAGCTTGTGGGCCTTCTTGCCCTTGGCCGCCGACTGATACGCCCGCAGCCCCTTGCCCGTGACCTCGCCCCGATAGTGGGTGGTGGGGGTGCCGTCCACGGTCCCGGAGCCGGCCTCGCGGATGTCCTCGGCACCGCTCAGGATCGTGGACTGCACGAGGGGGCTGCCCTCCAGCTGCCGGGGCACGACCCGATAGGTCTGGTTGTAGGCGGCGCCGCGGCCCCACACGGCCGGCTCCGCCTTGAGCCAGCGCTTCCCGAGCGTGTCCCCGAGGGCGGCCGTGTCCCCCTCCGTGTACATGGCCCCGCCCGCGAACCGGATCTGCAAGGGCTTGTCCTCGGTCTTGCCGAGCCCGGTGATATTCATGCGCATGACACTCGGCCGCACGCCCATGGACGCCTCTGCCCGTACCTTGCCGTGCCCCGGCAGCGTGCCGGTCACCCGGTACCGCAGCGAGGTGAGTTCCAGCGTCGTCCGCGCCGCGCGGGACACCGACTGGGCGGGCGTCAGATCCGCCTCTGCCGCCGTGTCCGACGCGGTGCCGCAGCCGCTGGTGCCGCCGAGCAGCGCGGCGGCGACGACCGCCGCTGTGGCGGCTCTGCGCCGTCGTACGGAGCCGGCCGTGGAAAACCTCATGTGTCCCCCTGTTACCTCACGCCCCACGTGCAGGGGGCCGAGGGGACACTAACGCGCCCGCAACCCGGCTGTCCCCGGGTTCTGGCGGCCGAGGCGGTACGTGGGAGGCCCGTACGCCCGCAAAGGGACGAGCCCCGCACCTCGGAAGGTGCGGGGCTCGTGCTCTCTACGCGTGCGCGACGCGGCTGCCTGGTGAGCGGTGGGCTCAGACGGCGGCCGGGTCCTCCTCGACGAGGAGGTTGCGGGTGCGGTTCGGGTCGATCGGGATGCCGGGGCCGATCGTGGTGCTGATGGCGGCCTTCTTGATGTAGCGGCCCTTGGCGGCGGACGGCTTGAGACGCGTGATCTCCTCGAGGGCCGCCGCGTAGTTCTCCACCAGCTTGTCGTCCTCGAAGGACGTCTTGCCGATGATGAAGTGCAGGTTCGAGTGCTTGTCGACGCGGAACTCGATCTTGCCACCCTTGATCTCGGTGACAGCCTTCGCGACGTCCGGGGTCACGGTGCCGGTCTTGGGGTTCGGCATGAGACCACGGGGACCGAGCACGCGGCCGAGGCGGCCGACCTTGCCCATGAGGTCCGGGGTGGCGACGACGGCGTCGAAGTCCAGACGGCCCTTCGACACCTCGTCGATGAGCTCGTCGGCGCCGACGATGTCGGCGCCCGCGGCACGAGCGGCCTCGGCACGGTCACCGGTCGCGAAGACCAGGACCCGGGCGGTCTTACCGGTGCCGTGCGGGAGGTTCACGGTGCCACGGACCATCTGGTCGGCCTTACGAGGGTCGACACCCAGACGGAAGGCGACCTCGACGGTGCCGTCGAACTTGGACGTGGAGGTCTCCTTGGCGAGACGGACGGCCTCGAGCGGGGCGTACAGCTTCTCCCGGTCGATCTTGGCGTCCGCAGCGCGGAGAGCCTTGCTGCGCTTGCTCACAACTGCTCCTGTGTGTTCTGAAAGGAGTCGTGGTACGGGCCGAGCAGGCCCTGCCACGTGCGGCCGCCTGCACGGCGCCCGCATGGTTCTACGAAGGTGCTACGAGGCTGAGATCAGCCCTCGACCGTGATGCCCATGGAACGGGCGGTGCCGGCGATGATCTTCGACGCGGCGTCCAGGTCGTTGGCGTTCAGGTCGGGCAGCTTGGTCTGGGCGATCTCGCGGACCTGCGCCTCAGTGATCTTGGCGACCTTGGTCTTGTGCGGCTCGCCGGAGCCCTTCTCGACACCAGCGGCCTTGAGGATCATCTTCGCGGCCGGCGGGGTCTTGGTGATGAAGGTGAAGGAGCGGTCCTCGTAGACCGTGATCTCCACCGGGATCACCCAGCCACGCTGCGACTCGGTCGCCGCGTTGTAGGCCTTGCAGAACTCCATGATGTTGACGCCGTGCTGACCCAGCGCGGGGCCGACCGGCGGAGCCGGGTTCGCCGCACCGGCGTTGATCTGGAGCTTGATAAGCCCCGTGACCTTCTTCTTCTTGGGAGGCATAGCTCTCCGGGTCCTTTCGATTCGAGTGCGCCCTCATCCGGTTCGCGGCCAGATGAAGGCATACCGCACAACGATAACGGGTATAGATGCACGGCCAAAAACGAGCAGGTCAGGGGGTCCTCACAAGGACCGACCTGACCTGCTGCTTTCGAGCTTCGTCAGTTCTTCTGGAAGTAATTCGCCAAGTCTCCCACGTGCGCCGCTTCCGTGTCGCCTGCCTTCTGACCAGCGAAGATCCGGTGACCAGTTGTCATCATCTGTCAACGCCGGTTCGCCTCGCACGGCCCACAGACGGCCCGACACCTCTCACCACTCCTCCCCTCCTCCTCCCCCCAACGCCGGACTGCTGACGACGGCGAGAGGTCGGCTCCGAGACTTTGGGCTGGAGCTGCCATGGGGCGAGTGATCATGGCCCCGTAAGCTTCCGGCGAGTCGGGCAGTCTGTTGACCTGCCCGTTAAAGCACGACGTTGGGGCCATGATCTTCGAGGCTCGCCCCATGGTGGCTGCCTAAAGTCTCGGAGCCGACCGGCCCCGTGGGCGGATGCGTGCGGGCCTCGCCTCATGGCTTCCGGCCCTATCCACCAGTGGGCGCGCGTCGGCGCAGCGCGGGCGGAGCGGGCCGAAGGCAGGAGCGGCGCCCGGAGCGGAGCCGGGAGCGCGCCCGGCGGAGCGGAGCGCAGCCGGGGCTTGATGAGGTAGAGAAACCCGTAACTGCCCGCCGCTTCGGTGTCAGGGCTTCGCACTGCCTGACTGATAGGTCCAGGTCTGACCAGTGCCGCGATACTCAGAAACCGGAATGGGTTCGGCGTCGGGACGCATGCGGGCGGTGTAGAGCAGGCCCTCCAGGTGGTCGACCTCGTGGGCGACGAGTCGGGCCACTGCGTCCTCGAAGATCGTGATGCCGCGATTCCCCTCAATGTCCTGGTGCTCCACGCTGATGCTGCGCGGTCGCGGCACCATGCCCCGCACGTCGAAGAAGCTCCAGCACCCTTCGTACTGCTCGTCAGTTTCGCTGGACTCCTCAATGACGCTGGGGTTCAGGAGGGTGATCACCTCACCCTCTGCTGTACGCACGATGGCCGCTGCTCGGTCGATACCAATCTGAGGCGCTGCCACTCCCATGCCCTTGCTGAACTGGTGGATGCCTGCGGCCCTCTCGGTCGCCGAGTGCAGTTCTGCCACGACTCGGCGGGCGTCCTCGGCTTCACGGGGCAAGTCGAAGGCTCGGGCTTTCGTCGTGAGGATGGGATCGCCCG
Source organism: Streptomyces ossamyceticus (assembly GCF_001418475.1). Lineage (GTDB taxonomy): Bacteria > Actinomycetota > Actinomycetes > Streptomycetales > Streptomycetaceae > Streptomyces > Streptomyces ossamyceticus. The sequence continues at coordinate 20,960 of NZ_LIQX01000119.1, forward strand.
CCTGCACTACCCCGATAGATCGCATCTTGTCGCTGGCACTGATCGGCATGGTGGGGGCAGTCTCCTCGTGCTCAGGTCGGGCGCGAAACTTCCACTCCAACCGGTACCTAGCGTGAAGCGGCGGATCGTCTGTGGTCCATGAGTAGATGCGCCGATCGTCGGACGCATCTTGGTGGATGGCTGTGCGGAAGGGAAAGGCCGCAGCGGTCATCGTGGTCTCGGTCCCCCAGACGGCTGGGTCCAGCTCGGCGGGGAAGTTCAGGCGAACACTCAAGCGCTCAGTGGGGAGCCGTACCGCACGTTGGAACCAGGTGCCCCATTTGTCGTCGCGCACGGTGTAGGAGTACTCGATCCACGTGGTCTCACCTGGGTACAGCGGGTACCGGCCGTAGTCGTTCTCAAAGAGAAGCCACAGCTCCTTGAAGGCGTCGCGGTCGTGCTGGACTCGCCATCCGATGGGCTCGTTTCCAACCTTGGCCGTAAGGTCGATCTCTTCCCAGGTGAGCGGGTTCTCCCGGTAGAGCCGGTTCGACCGTTCCGGATTGCCTGGATAGCGGTCGACTGAGATGCGGATCAGGTACCGAGCGATGGGATAGGGACTAGCGTTGTAGAGCTGTCGGCGTTGTGTTGCCCGGTAGGTGGTGCCGTCGTAGTACAGCTCGGCGTCGTCGTGTTGGACGATCACGCTCGCCGGTTGACTGTCGGGGCCGGCGCCTTCGGGAGTCTGTTGGTGGGGAACGGCTTCGCTGCGACCGTGGGGTTCGATCTCGGAAAACGCCCGGCGCAGTGCTCCGCCAGCGTGGAGAACGCGGTCGGCCTGCTCGGCAAATCCTCGCGCTGGCTTCTGCTGTCCACCCTCCACCTTGGACACGTACGAGGGCGTGTATCCGACCGCCTTCGCCAAAGCGGACTGCGAGAGCCCTCGAACATCCCGCCACCGCTTCAGTTCCGCGATGAACGGCTCAGCTCCCGGCTTCTCTTGGGACATCTTGCCTCCGCTGGCTGTGCCTGTGAGTGATCTGTGAGTGATCGACTCTCAGCCTGTAATCAACGTCATGACCTGCGTTTTGCTGGCTTCACCCGAACGGAAGCTACCGGAGCGAGAGGCGGTCGGCGAAATGACTCATGACGAACTGGCCACAGTCCTAAGGACGTTGACGCGCATCAGGGCCGAGGTGGCCGACTTGAGCCAGAGAGTCGACGCGTTGACTAAGAAGCCTGGCGGCCAGCCGCGTCTTCCAGTTGAGCAAGACGCTTCGCTAGATCTTCAACGGTGGCCTGCAAGGCACTGAGGTGTTTCGTGATCTCCACGAACTCGGATGATCTCTCGGGCTCCTGGACAGAGGGGGCCTCCGAGCGAACGAAGCTGCCACGGCCGGGACTGGTGTAGATCAACCCCTCCGATCGGAGGATCTCCACCGCGCTCTGGGCGGTCATTACGGCCACCCCGAAGCGCTCAGCGAGCTTCCGGACAGACGGAATCTTCGCGCCGGGGGCCAATTCCCCTGAGCGGATCTCGCCCCGGATGGCGGTGGCTACCTGGCGGGAAGCGGGCTCGGATTCGTCGGGGCTAGGGCTCATTCCCCGAGAATATCGCCGTTTCCGTTCTAGGTCACCCAGGACTCTTGCCACACCCAAGGAAGGGTGTACTGTGACACCTAGGACACGCAATACGAACCGGAGGGCGGCGCACCTACCGCCAAGCAGCTTCGCCGCCCTCCTTCGTCCCTCGAAGGGAGCTTCCATCATGCCCGCAACTCTGGTTGTCGAGCACGTTGCCCCGATCCTTCCGTCCGCGCATGCCGTGTCGGTGGAGGACTTGTCGAACGGTGAGCGCGCGGTCGCGCTGTACGCCTCAGACATGCCGACCCGCTACCGGAACCGGCGTGGCGACTTCGACCTGTTGGCCTCGTGGGTTCTCCAGGGCGTCATGCGTCTGGGCCTGGATGAGCTGTACCAGTCGGCCGCGTACGCCTACGGCTACCGGCTGCTGTGGGTGGCCAACTCGGCCACCCCTGAGCAGAAGGCGGCGCATGCCCGCCGGTTCCCGTCCGCTGCCCGGCTGGACCGTGCCGAGCGGCTCGCCGCCCTGCTCACCTGCGGCTCGGGGATGACCCCGGAAGCCAAGAGGCGCGGTCGTCAGCCTCTGGTCGAGGGAGCTTGCCTCTGCGCTGGTACCGGCTGGGTCGCCTACGACATGGGTGACGGCACGGACGCACTTCAGTCGTGTCCCGGGCACAACCCTGGCGGTCACCTGCCGGTGCGCGCGGGGGTGGCTGCGTGACGGTCTTCCCCGTCGCCCCGGAGGCCGTGGCCGGTGCTGCGGCCTCCATGGGCACCGACCCCCTGACGCTCGCCGATCTGCTGCGGGTGGCGAACGCGCCGGGCTTCGACCGCTGGCAGGAACAGGTACGCCGTACCGGCGGCTGCGCGCACCCGATCCGGCTCATGGGCCAGACCGTCACCCGTGACCGCGCGACCGGGGGTGTCCTGTACTCCTACAGCACCGAGGGTGAGCCGGGCGGCATGCTCCGGGTCGCCTGCGGCAACCGGCGGGCCTCGCGCTGCCCGGCCTGCGCCTGGACCTACGCCGGGGACACCTACCACCTGATCCGCGCCGGGATCACCGGCGACCTCGCCAAGGGCGTCTCCTCGGACGTGCGGGATCACCCCCGCGTCTTCGCCACGCTCACCGCCCCCTCGTTCGGGCCGGTGCACAACCGCCCGGACTCCGGGCGCTGCCGGTGCGGTACCGAGCATGCCGAGGATGATCCGGCGCTCGGGACGGCGCTCGACCCCGGCCGGTACGACTACGCCGGGGCGGTGCTGTTCAACAACTTCGCCGGGGACCTGTGGCGCCGGTTCACGATCTACCTGCGCCGGGAGATCGCCGCCCGCGCCGGTCTGACCCAAGCCGCTCTGAAGGAGGTGTGCCGAGTCGCCTTCGGCAAGGTCGCCGAGTTCCAGAAGCGCGGGGCCGTGCACTTCCACGCGGTCGTACGCCTCGACGGTCCGGACGGGCCCGACACCTCCCCGCCCTCCTGGGCGACGGTCGCTCTCCTGGACGATGCGATCAGGGCGGCTGCGGCCCGCGTCTCCGTGCCGGTGCCCGCATCCGGCGACCTCCCCGCCCGCACGCTGCGGTGGGGCAAGCAGGTCGACGTGCAGCCCATCGGCGCCCTCGGACACGAGGAACTGACCGAACAGGCCGTGGCCTCCTACGTGGCCAAGTACGCCACCAAGGCGGCCGAGACCACCGGCACGGTGGATCACCGGATCGGGGAACTCTCCGAGCTGGACAAGCTCCCGCTGCCCGCGCACACGCGGCGGCTGATCGAAGCCTGCTGGGACCTGGACGACGCCTACCCCGAACGGCTGCTGGCGCGCTGGGCCCACATGCTCGGCTTCCGCGGACACTTCTCCACCAAGTCCCGCCAGTACTCCACCACCCTCAGCGCCCTGCGCCAGGTCCGCGCCGACTACCGCGCCCGCCAGGAACGCCGCGCACGGGGCCTGTCCGAGGACCTCGACGGCTCGGAGGGCTCCACGCTCGTGCTCGCCCACTGGACCTACGCCGGACAAGGCCACACCCCCGGCGAATCCTGGCTCGCCGCATCCATCGCAAAGGAGATCCGACTGAACCGAGAGACAGCACGCGAAGCCCTCGCCGACATGCCCGGCCCGGACGACTGGGAGGTCTGCGCATGAGCCGACAGCTTCCTGACCAGTACCTCACCCCGGAAGACCTCGTGGTGATGCTGCGGCTGCCCAGCGTCGACACCGTGTATCAGTGGCGGCGCAAGGGCACCGGCCCCCGTGGCTTCCGCGTCGGCCGGCATCTTCGCTTCGACCCGGATGACGTACGGGTCTGGGTGGAGTCCCTGATGGAAGGGGCTGCCTGATGGCCGGACACATCCAAGACCGCTGGTACAAGACCGAGCCCGGCCCGAACGGCAAGCCTGTCAAGGTCAAGACCGACCGCTATGGCGTCGGCCTCCGCTACCGGGCTCGCTACATCGGCCCGGACGGCTCCGAGAAGTCCAAGAGCTTCCCGGACCGGAAGAAGCGCGAGGCTGAGCGGTGGCTGGCCAACATCGAGGCCGACATGTCACGCGGGCACTACATCGACCCGGCCGCCGGAAAGATCACGTTCAGGAAGTACGCCGAAGACTGGTTGGCCTCACAGACGACCGATCCGGCTACCCGCGTGGCGGTCGAGAGTCGGTTGCGGCTCCACGCCTTCCCTCACCTGGGCACTCGGCCGCTGGCATCGTTCCAGCCGTCGCACATCCGCTCGTGGGCTCGGCTTCTGGAGGACACCGGGGCGGCAAGCTCCTACAGGCGAGTGATCTTCGGAAACGTCTCGGCGGTGCTCTCGGCTGCCGTGGACGACGGCTACCTGGCGCGCAACCCGTGCCGTGCTGGTTCGGTCCGCCCGCCCAAGCCGTCTCCTGGGCGGGTCACCCCGTGGTCACCTGATCGCGTTTTCGCGGTTCGGGACGGGATGCCTGATCGGCTCGGGGCCATGGTCGACGTGGGTGCTGGCTGCGGCCTTCGGCAGGGTGAGATCTTCGGGCTCGCCGTGGACGACGTGGACCCGCTGGCCGGGGTGCTGCATGTCACGCAACAAGTGAAGCTCGTGAACGGTCATCTGATCTTCGCACCACCCAAGAACAACAAGCTGCGTGATGTACCTCTCCCCGATTCGGTGGCGGCCGTGCTCGCCACGCACATGACAGCCTTCCCGCCGGTCGAGGTGACGTTGCCGTGGATGCGCTCGGACGGACCGCCGGTGACCAAGCTCCTGTACTTCTCCACCCAGGATGGCGGGGCGCTCCGCCGGAACGACTTCAATGCTCATGTCTGGAAGCCCGCGCTGGCTTCCGCCGGCGTCATCCCAGTGCCGGGAGTGGGTGAGCGGTACAAGGAATCCCGCGAGGATGGCATGCATGCCCTGAGGCACTTCTACGCCTCGGTCCTCCTGGACTCGGGCGAGAGCGTCAAGGCCGTGAGCACCTACTTGGGGCACGGTGATCCTGGGTTCACCCTCCGGACGTACACGCACCTGATGCCGACGAGTGAGACCCGGACCCGCAAGGCCGTGGATGCGGTCTATCGCAAGGCCCAGAGGCGGCCCCCGGCCCGGTGACGGCCCCCTAGAGACGAGAGAGCCCCTGCCCAACGGGAAACCGCTGGTCAGGGGCTCTTTCAGATGATCGCGAAGCTAGTTCTTCTGGATCTGGTCGAAGGAAAGCTCGACCGGGGTCTCGCGGCCGAAGATCTCCACCAGGCCCTTGACCTTCTTGGAGTCGGCGTTGATCTCGTTGATCGTCGCCTGCAGCGTGGCGAAGGGGCCGTCGGTGACGGTGACCGAGTCGCCGACCTCGAAGTCCAGCACCTGGACCTCGACCTTGCGCTGCGGGGCGGGCTTGCCCTCGGCCTCGGCGGCCTCACGGGCGGCCTTCTCCTCGGCCTCCGGGGCGAGCATCTTGACGATCTCGTCCAGGGTCAGCGGGTACGGGTCGTACGCGTTGCCCACGAAGCCGGTGACGCCGGGGGTGTTGCGCACGACGCCCCAGGACTCGTTCGTCAGGTCCATGCGCACCAGCACGTAGCCGGGAAGCTTGTTCTGACGGATGGTCTTGCGCTCGCCGTTCTTGATCTGCGCGACCTCTTCCTGCGGCACCTCGGCCTGGAAGATGAAGTCCTCGACGTTCAGCGAGACGGCGCGCTGCTCCAGGTTGGTCTTCACGCGGTTCTCGTAACCGGCGTAGGTGTGGATGACGTACCACTCACCGGGCAGGGTCCGCAGTTCCTCGCGGAGAGCCTCGACCGGGTCGACCGGCTCGGCCGGCTCGGCCTCTGCCTCGGCGGCCTCTTCGTCTTCCTCGGCGGCCTCGGTCTCGGCCTCGTCGTCCACGACGTGCACGGCCTCTTCCTCGGCCGGCTCCCCCGCCTCGGCTTCCGCAGCCTCGAACTCGTCGACCTCGTCCGCTCCCTCGACGATGTCGAGCTCATCATCCACGGACTGGTCCGGCTCGATGGCGTCGTTCAGGTTCGGGTCAGACACTGTGGCTGCTTCTTCCTGGATACAAGGGGTGGAACACGCGAAAGGGGCGCCTGGTACGGCGCCCTTCGCAGTCGGCTCAGCCGAAGACGTACTTGGCGGCCTTGTCGAGTCCGAAGTCAATCACAGTCACAAGACCGATCATGATGACGACGAAGACGATGACCACGGTGGTGTAAGTCGTCAGCTGGGAGCGGGTGGGCCAGACGACCTTCCGCAGCTCCGCGACGATCTGGCGATAGAAGAGCGCCAGGCGCTTCAGCGGGCCCTTCTTGGCGCGCTTTCCGCCCTTACGGGTCTTCTTCTTGTCCTCGGGCACCTCGTCCTGGGCATCAGGCGTGTCGATGGAGCCCACGGCGTCCGTCATTCATCCTCACCTGATTCCGGTCCGGGTCCGTGGCCGTGCCGCGCCCGGTCTGAGCCGCACGGCGGAACATTGCTGTACGTACATGCGCACACATCCTGGCGTGAGGAGTGTGTAGCAGGGCCGGAGGGACTTGAACCCCCAACCGCTGGTTTTGGAGACCAGTGCTCTACCAATTGAGCTACGACCCTTTGTGGTTCTCCACCAACGTACCGCATACGACTGGGTGCTCGGTGTGCACCTGGCGCTGCGGCCGGTGAAGGCCAACGAGGTGAGAGTGTACGTGGTCCGAGGCCCGTCGTCGAACAGAAAGCGTCCGCAGGGGCGTTGTGCGTCGAAGATCGACCGCCGCCGCGCCCGGATCCGGACGGTTGTTCCCGTGCTGTTCAGTCTGTGAAACCCGCGTGCCGGGCTCGTTTCCGGTCTGGAACGATGGGCCCCATGAGCGCTGCAACCCCTCCGACCGAGCGCCGGGTCTCCGCCCGCATCGGCGCGATCTCCGAGTCCGCGACCCTCGCCGTCGACGCCAAGGCCAAGGCCCTCAAGGCCGCCGGACGTCCGGTGATCGGCTTCGGCGCCGGTGAGCCCGACTTCCCGACCCCCGACTACATCGTCGAGGCGGCCGTCGAGGCCTGCAAGAACCCGAAGTACCACCGCTACACGCCCGCCGGTGGTCTGCCCGAGCTGAAGGCCGCGATCGCCGCGAAGACGCTGCGCGACTCGGGCTACGAGGTCGACCCGGCGCAGATCCTCGTCACCAACGGCGGCAAGCAGGCCATCTACGAGGCGTTCGCCGCGATCCTCGACCCGGGCGACGAGGTGATCGTCCCGGCGCCGTACTGGACGACGTACCCGGAGTCGATCCGCCTGGCCGGCGGTGTCCCGGTCGAGGTCGTCGCCGACGAGACCACCGGTTACCGCGTCTCCGTCGAGCAGCTGGAGGCCGCGCGCACCGAGCGGACGAAGGTCGTCCTCTTCGTCTCCCCCTCCAACCCGACCGGCGCGGTCTACAGCGCCGAGGACGCCGAGGCGATCGGCCGCTGGGCCGTCGAGCACGGCCTGTGGGTGATGACGGACGAGATCTACGAGCACCTCGTCTACGGCGACGCGAAGTTCACCTCGCTGCCCGCGCTCCTGCCCGAGCTGCGCGACAAGTGCATCGTCGTCAACGGCGTCGCCAAGACGTACGCCATGACCGGCTGGCGCGTCGGGTGGATCATCGGCCCGAAGGACGTGGTGAAGGCCGCGACCAACCTCCAGTCGCACGCCACCTCCAACGTCTCCAACGTCGCCCAGGCGGCCGCCCTCGCCGCCGTCTCCGGCGACCTGGACGCCGTGGCGACGATGCGTGAGGCCTTCGACCGGCGCCGCAAGACCATCGTGCGGATGCTCAACGAGATCGAGGGCGTCCTCTGCCCGGAGCCCGAGGGCGCGTTCTACGCCTACCCGTCGGTGAAGGCGCTCATCGGCAAGGAGATCCGGGGCAAGCGGCCGCAGAACTCGGTCGAACTGGCCGCGCTGATCCTGGAGGAGGCCGAGGTCGCGGTCGTCCCGGGCGAGGCGTTCGGCACGCCCGGATACCTGCGGCTTTCGTACGCGCTGGGTGACGAGGACCTCGTCGAGGGCGTGTCGCGGATCCAGAAGCTGCTGGCCGAGGCGACGGACTGACGTTCCGCCGGCCCGCTTCGGGGGCGGGCATCTTCCGGATTCCGGGAGGTGCCCGCCCCCATTCGTTTGTGCGAGCAAGACCACGTTCAGGGATTCCGCTACCGGGACGGCGGGGGCGTGCGGCAGGATCCTGCAATGGAGCGCGTACGTGATCTCTCTGAACTGCCGAAGGCCCATCTGCATCTGCACTTCACCGGGTCGATGCGACCGGGGACCGTCCTGGAACTGGCCGACAAACACGGAGTACGGCTGCCCGACGCGCTGACGGACGCGCTGACCAGCGGGGAGCCGCCGCGGCTGCGGGCCACGGACGAGCGCGGCTGGTTCCGCTTCCAACGGCTGTACGACGCCGCGCGCTCGTGCCTGAGGGAACCGGAGGACATCCAGCGGCTCGTGCGGGAGGCCGCCGAGGAGGACGTCAAGGACGGCTCCGGCTGGCTGGAGATCCAGGTCGACCCGACGTCGTACGCCCCTCGGCTCGGCGGGCTGATCCCCGCGCTGGAGATCATCCTGGACGCCGTGGACACGACGGCCCGCGAGACCGGGCTCGGGATGCGGGTGCTCGTCGCCGCGAACCGGATGAAGCACCCGCTGGACGCGCGGACGCTGGCCCGGCTCGCCGTGCGGTACGCGGAGCGGGGCGTCGTCGGGTTCGGGCTGTCCAACGACGAGCGGCGCGGCATGGCGCGGGACTTCGACCGGGCGTTCGCGATCGCGCGCGACGGAGGGCTGCTGTCCGCTCCGCACGGCGGCGAGCTGACCGGGCCGTCGTCCGTCCGTGACTGCCTGGACGACCTGGACGCGCACCGGATCGGGCACGGGGTGCGCGCGGCGGAGGACCCGCGGCTGCTGAAGCGGCTCGCCGACCGGGGCATCACCTGCGAGGTGTGCCCCGCGTCGAACGTCGCCCTCGGTGTCTACGAGAAGCCGCAGGACGTACCGCTGCGCACGCTCTTCGAGGCCGGTGTGCCGATGGCCCTCGGGGCCGACGACCCGCTGCTGTTCGGGTCCCGTCTGGCCGCGCAGTACGAGATCGCCCGTACGCATCACGGGTTCACGGACGCGGAGCTGGCGGAGCTGGCCAGGCAGTCGATCCGGGGGTCGGCGGCGCCGGACGACACGAAGAAGCGGCTGCTGGCGGGGGTGGACGGCTGGCTCGTCGGCTGACCGGCCGGGGCCCGGGCGCGGTGCTAGAGGCTTACGCCGATCGCGACCGGCTCGTTGACGAGGGTGATGCCGAAGGCGTCGTGGACGCCGGTGACGACCTCGCGGGCCAGGGTCAGGAGGTCCTCGGTGGTGGCCGCGCCGCGGTTGGTGAGGGCCAGGGTGTGCTTCGTCGAGATGCGGGCCGGGCCGGTGCCGTAGCCCTTGGTGAAGCCGGCCTTGTCGATGAGCCAGGCGGCGGAGGTCTTGGTGTGGCCGTCGCCCGCGGGGTAGGCGGGCGGGGTGACGTCGTCGCCGAGGCGGGCGCGCACGCGCGCGTGGAACGCGGCGAACTCGTCGTTCGTGAGGATCGGGTTCGTGAAGAACGAACCGGCGGACCAGGTGTCGTGGTCCTCGGGGTCGAGCACCATGCCCTTGCCTGCGCGGAGCTTCAGCACGGTCTCGCGGGCGGCGGCGAGGGGGACGCGGTCGCCGGGCTCCACGCCGAGGGCGCGGGCCGTCTCGGCGTACTTGATCGGGCCGGAGAGGCCGTCGGCGTCCTCCAGTTCGAAGCGGACGCGGAGGACGACGTAGCGGTCGGGGTCGTTCTTGAAGCGGCTGTGCCGGTAGGAGAAGGCGCAGTCGGCGTTCGGGAGGGTGACCGTTTCGCGGGTGCGGCGGTCGTAGGCGACGACCTCCGTGATGGTGGAGGCGACCTCCTGGCCGTACGCGCCGACGTTCTGGATGGGGGTGGCGCCTGCGGAGCCGGGGATTCCGGCGAGGCATTCGACGCCGGCGAGTCCGGCGTCGACGGTGTGGGCGACGGCGTCGGTCCAGACCTCGCCGGCGGCGAGCTCCAGCTTCGTGCCGTCGAGGGTGACGCCCCTGGTGGCGATGACCAGGGCGGTGCCGGCGAAGCCCTTGTCGCCGATGACCAGGTTGGAGCCGCCGCCGATGAGGAGGAGGGGGGTGCCGGCGTCGTCGGCTTCGCGGACGGCGGCGATCACCTCGTCGTCGGTGGTGGCGGTGATCAGCCGGTCCGCGGGACCGCCCAGCCGGAAGGTGGTCAGCGGGGCGAGGGGGGCGTCATGTCGTTCCTGCACGCGCTCAAGAGTACGAGGACGCCGGTGGGGGTGTGGCCGGGGGATGCCTGCGGCGGCCTGCGGGGG
>NZ_LIQX01000012.1 GCF_001418475.1 Streptomyces ossamyceticus
ACTGCTACGAGCGGCTGCGCCCCGCGACCCACTGAGGTCCTCTCGCCCGCCCACGCACTGTCGTCACCGAGCGGCAGGCGCAGCGGGGCCCGCCCTCCGGGCGGACGACGGGACTTTGCGGACACGACCTAGAACGCCACGAACCACAGCAGGGCGAGAGCCCCCGCCCCGGCCGCCGTCATCAGCATGTTGCTGCGCTTGTGCCCCAGCCAGAGCAGGAGCACCGCGGCGGCGACCGCGAGCACCCGCACCTCACCGTTGAACACGAGCAGCACCCCGAGAATCGCCAACGCCACCCACATGAGTCCCCCTCCCCGGCCTTCCGGCCTCCCTCCCCGAGAGCTGCCCACGCGAAGAGATCGACATCCCCCGAATCACCACGAGCCAGACATCGCGCCGAATACCGTCTTCGAGACCCGCGAGCCCAGCGGGAGTCGTGCGGCGAGGGCCCTGCCCGTCAGGAGTGCCGGCCCCCGTGGAGGATGGCGGGGCGAGCCCGCAGTCCTCGCCGCCGGCAGGTGACAGCCGGGCTGAACACCAGGGAAAGGCCGCACGTGAGGGCGGGTATGAAGTCTTCACTCCCCGCGTCGCTGGAACGCAGGGGCTCGGTGGGGACGTTCTGGACCGACCGTTGCTTCCGTATCTACCCTCTGTGCGCGGTCGTCGTCGCCGGTCTGCTGCTGGCGGACCACCTGGGTCTGGCGGAGATCCGGGAGTTCCACGGCCAGAGCCTCGCCTCGGTGGCGCTGGCCCATGTCACCCTCTTCCAGGAGCTGTTGGGCACCCCCAACCTGCTGCTCGTCCTGTGGACGCTCTCCTACGAGATGGCCTTCTACCTCCTGCTGGTCGGACTTTTCACGGTGCGTCAGCACCGGCGGTCCGGCGCGGTCGCCGTGACCCTCGCGGGGCTCGCCGCGCTGAGCGTGGCGGCGGGGTTCGCCCTGCCGGCGTCGGCGCTCTCGGAGGAGTTCGGCACGGGTCGGCTGATCGCCCTCGCGGCGGTCGTGATGGCCGTCGCCATCTGCTGCGCGAGCACCGGATCGGCCGTGCTGCGGGTGTTCGGGGGGCCTGCTGGGCGGGGGCCTCGCGCCGACCCTGGTCGCCCTCAACGGCACGGTCCCGGTGTGGGAGGGGCTGGTGATCCTAGCCGTGATGTTCCTCGGTACGGCCGTGTACCGAGCCAGCAGCGACGTGAAGAACTTCACGCTGCTTCGAGACCTGTCCGCTATCGATCAGGTTTCTCCTCATCGCGCTCATGACTCGTCCAACTCCCAGCCACCTGAGGGCCGTCGGCCACGAAACAGCAGGGTCCCCCCTTGGAAGGCCCGCCTTCCTCCAGGGCTCTGGCCTGGGTTTCCCCGTTGACATACGTTGGCTCCCGACGGCCGTTCACGGGTGTCCTGCGGACTGGTTGCGGACCGGGTGTCGGGGGCCCGAGGCAGAGAAATCCATGGCACACAGGCGGAGTCTGCAACGAGACTTCGCAGGTGAGCGACTCCTACCCCTGCCCCTGCTGCGGGCACCGCGTGCTGGACGAGATGCCCGGCTCGTACGAGATCTGCCCCGTCTGCTTCTGGGAGGACGACGGGGTCCAGTTCCGCTGGCCCACCATGAGCGGCGGCGCGAACAAGGTCTCCCTGATCGAGGCCCAGCGGAACTATCAGGACTTCGGCGCCTGCGACCAGCACGGCCTCCGGTACGTCCGCCCGCCGGCCGAGGACGAGCCGCTCGACCCCGCCTGGCGGCCCATCGACCTGACGCGCGACTCCTTCGAGGACTGGGAATCCGAGGACCGCGCCCCGTGGCCAGACGACCGCTCGGTGCTCTGCTGGTGGCTCCCCACCTTCTGGCGCCGGGACCACTCCGCGTCATGACCTCCCACATCGAGACACTCGTCCAGCAGCTCGACGGCAAGGCCGACGAGTCCTACGACGCCCGCGCGGAGCTGATCTGGGTCGGCGCCGACGCCATACCCGCCGTCATCGACGGCCTGCCTTCCCTCGGCGGCTTCGGCCAGCTGACCGCCATCGAGGTCTTCGAGGAGGTGGGCGATCCCCGTTGCGGCCCCGCTCTCATCGGCCTGCTGGACAGCGACAACCCGACCGTCCGCGAATGGGCGGCCACGGCCCTGGCGAGCCTGGAGATCGACGGCGCCATCGAGCCCCTGCGCCGCGCCTACCGCACCTGCTTGGAACGCGCGACCCCACCGGACTGGACCGAGTCCGTCGGCATCCGCTGGGCGCTGACCGAACTCGGCGCCCGCACCCCCGTCGTCCCGCCGCTGACCGCGCACCTACGCACCACCGTGGCAGACGACGCCCCGGGCTGGCCCTCGGCCCACTTCACCGAGATCATCAACGACCTGGCCGACCACGCCCAGGTGATCCTTTACTCCCAGCTCTGGCGCGTGGACTCCGGCCGCACCTACGGCATCTCCGGCACTGGCCTGGACTGGGAACTCGACTGGACCGCACCGTGGGGGCACCTGGTCGAGGAGTCCCGCACCTGGTCCCTGCTCGAAGCATCCGAAGCCCCCACCGGCGACAACATCTTCGTCGCCCCCACCTGGATCGACCGTACCGACCTCTACCCGGAAAGGTGACCGATGCCATCCCAGCACCCCGAGGAAGTTGGCTACGGCCATGTGGTCGAGAGGTACGTGACGAGGATGTACGGCGGCCTCCCGCGCTACCTCGTACTGAACGGCGGGCGGTTCCTGGGCCCCCGGTGGTGGCACACCACCCGCTTCACCCGACACCTGATCAATGACGCCGCCGCCATCACCGACGAGGAACTGGAAGCCCTCCTCGGGTACGAATGGCGCTCGCGCCTCACCTCCGCCTGGCTGATCGGCATCGACCGCCGCGAACGGTTCCGGCCACACATCGGCGACCTGCTCCTGGCCAGCGAGGTCTGCTACTCCGGCAGCGCCTACTGCTTTGCCCTGGCCCGCTTCGGCACGCACGCCGACGCCGAGATCCTCACCGCCTACCTCGACCGCTACCTCCCCTGCACCGACCTCCACTACGACCAGCCCGCCGCCCTGGGCACCCTCCTCCACCTCGACGCCCTCCTCGGTACCCGCCACGCCGACCGTTTCACGGAACCCGACGGCCTCTGGGACGAGTGGGTCAAGGGCGTGGGACACCTCGGCTACCCCAGCCACACCCCCGCCGAACAACGCCGGTGGACGGACCTCCAGTGCGAGTTCGCCAACGGCTGGTCCCGCTCCTGACCTCCCCCGTCCGAGCCAACACCCAGCTACGGCACCGCGGTCATTGATGTCGCGATTGCGTCTGCTGCAGCTCACCTCCTCTGAAATAGTTGGCAGACGAAACAGAACAGAGGGCAGTTGAGGACTTCTTGGAACGCGGCGGCCTCCAACTGGGCGTCGCCCACCAAAGTCCCGATGCCGACGAGCTCGTCATCAGCTGTGATGAACCCAGCCTCGGACCTTCATGGATAACCGCCCGACTAGTCTTTGATCTTCGCGACGTCGTGCACGCCTGCGAGTTGCTCCTTCTGGGCCGGCGGCAATCCGTGGTTCTGGACTTCCTCACCGAGCACGTCGATGAGTGGGGCGATCGGCAAGTGCATCTAGCCGGAAGTCTCGACCTCTCGCTCGGGCCGGAGATCGGAGCAACGCTGACGGAAGTCGCAACCCGTTCCCTGCGCCAGCTTTTGCCTGGTTCTCATGGCCCATCGCTCCATCTCGAGGGTGTGCCGGCACTTGATCGGCTCCTCGGCTCGTCACGGCTTCCAAGGATCGCCCGCTGCCCTCGCTAGCCGGTGCACTCGCTAGCCGGTGCACTCGCACGCCCGGACGAGGCCGCAGTAGCCGGCTTCGCGTGGGTACTCGCCACCTCTCCGCCAGCCTGACAGCTACTACCGATCCCCATTCTTGAACAATGGTGACGGCCTGGACGGCGCCCCATCGGAATGGCAGAAGCGCATCCAATGGTTGGCGTCGAGACCCACTGGTCGCAGCATCGCGCGGACTGCTGCGGACAGCAAGACTCCCTGACTTACGTCACCGCAGGTCAGGGAGCCTCTGAAGTCTTGCTCAGACGTTGAAGCGGAACTCCACCACGTCGCCGTCCTGCATCACGTAGTCCTTGCCCTCCATGCGGGCCTTGCCCTTGGCGCGGGCCTCCGCCACAGAGCCGGTCTCCACCAGGTCGTGGAAGGAGATGACCTCCGCCTTGATGAAGCCCTTCTGGAAGTCCGTGTGGATGACGCCGGCGGCCTCGGGGGCGGTGGCGCCCTTCTTGATCGTCCAGGCTCGGGACTCCTTGGGGCCGGCCGTCAGGTACGTCTGGAGGCCGAGGGTGTCGAAGCCGACCCGGGCGAGGGTCGCGAGGCCCGGCTCGTCGGCGCCGACGGACTGGAGGAGTTCGAGGGCGTCCTCCTCGTCCAGCTCGGCGAGGTCCGCCTCCAGCTTGGCGTTGAGGAAGATGGCCTCGGCCGGGGCGACCAGCGCGCGCTGCTCGTTCTTGAAGTCCTCGTCGACCAGTTCCTCCTCGTCGACGTTGAAGACGTACAGGAACGGCTTGGTGGTGAGCAGGTGCAGGTCGTGCAGCAGCTCGTTGCGCTCGCTGCCCTGGACGATCCCGTGCGCGAAGAGCGTGTCGCCCTTCTCCAGGATCTCCTTCGCCTCCTCGACGGCCTTCACCTTCGGCGCGATGTCCTTCTTGATGCGCGACTCCTTCTGGAGGCGCGGCAGGACCTTCTCGATGGTCTGGAGGTCGGCGAGGATCAGCTCGGTGTTGATCGTCTCGATGTCGTCCTTGGGCGAGACCTTGCCGTCGACGTGGACGACGTTCTCGTCCTTGAAGGCGCGGATGACCTGGCAGATCGCGTCGGACTCACGGATGTTCGCCAGGAACTTGTTGCCGAGGCCCTCGCCCTCGCTGGCGCCGCGCACGATGCCCGCGATGTCGACGAAGTCGACGGTCGCCGGGAGGACGCGCTGCGACCCGAAGATCTCGGCCAGCTTCGTCAGGCGCTCGTCCGGGACGCCGACGACGCCGACGTTCGGCTCGATCGTGGCGAACGGGTAGTTGGCCGCCAGCACGTCGTTCTTGGTCAGGGCGTTGAACAGGGTCGACTTGCCGACGTTGGGCAGACCGACGATTCCGATCGTGAGCGACACGTTTACGACTTCCCGTACGTAGAAGGGCCAGGCGGCCGGTGGCCTGGGGCGGCGGGGCCTGGGGGTGCGGTCCGGCGGATCGTGCCCCAGTGGCCAGAGGGCTGGCCGGTCCCCCAGTTTACGGCGTGCCCGCGCCCCGCCCGGCGGCGTATCGAACGCTTGGCCAAGGTCCCCTCAACGGCGTGTCTGTGAACCCATTCGGCACATTAACCGACCTAAGTTGGTCGAGTGGAGCAGCACAGGACGCATCCCCCTCGGACCGGACCGCAGCGTCGCACTCCCTTTCCGCCGCAGATGGTCAGAGGAGGCCGGGAGCGGGGCGGCGCGGGGGCGCACGGCGGTCAGCGGCGCAGCAGCACCCTGCGGGTCGCACGGGCCAGCCGCGCCGTCGGGCGCCGGGACAGAGGTGCCGGGCCGGAGCGCTCCAGCCACCATGCGCGCAGCGCACGCCGGGTGCCCGCGTCCTCGACCCGGTCGCCCAGCAGCAGATGCTCGGCGAAGGACAGCGCGTCGCGCCGGTAGCCGTCGGTCATCGGGTGGCCCTGCGCGTACGTCACGAACGCCGGCCGGTACGACGTGCCCAGGATCACCGGCAGCTCCGGCGCGACCTTGCCCACGACGTCCGCCCGCTTCGCCGCGAGCGCCCGGGACTGCACCCCGAGCCGTACCCGGTCGAACCCCTCCGGCACCGGCGTCCCCGCGACCAGCGCCGACAACAGCGCGGCCTGCGCGAGCCCGATCCGCTGCCGGGCGACCGGCTCACTCTCCCCACCGGGCACCTCCTCGGCGGACGTGACCGGCTCGGCCGCCGGGGCGGACCCGGCCGCGGACTGGGCCGACGTGGCAGGTGCTGCGGCGGCCCCGGACCCGGCCGAGGACTCGGCCGACGTGGCGGGTGCGGTGGCAGGTGTCGTGGTTGGCGTGGTGGCCGGCTCGTCCGACGTGGGCGCGCCGCCCTGGTCCCCGGCGGTCTTCAGCACCCCCCGGATCGCGTCCAGCTCGCGCTCCAGCTCGGCCGGCTCCGGGAAGTTCTCGTCGCGCTCCAGGAGGACACCCGGCGGGCTCACCCGTGAGGCGAGCTCGGCGAGGACGTCGAGGACCTGCGGGGGGACGGGGTGGGCGTGGCTGTCGTGCCAGACGCCGTCCCGCTCGAAACCGCCCGCGACATGGACGTACGCGATGGCCTCGACCGGCAGCTCGTCCAGCGCCTTCGCGGGGTCCTCGCCCCGGTTGACGTGGTTGGTGTGGAGGTTCGCCACGTCGATCAGGAGCCGGACCCCGGTGCGGTCGACGAGGTCGTACAGGAACTGCCCCTCCGTCATCTCCTCGCCCGGCCAGTTGATCAGCGCCGCGATGTTCTCCAGGGCCAGCGGCACCGGCAGCGCGTCCTGGGCGATCCGTACGTTCTCGCAGAGCACGTCCAGCGCGTCCCGGGTGCGCGGCACCGGCAGCAGATGCCCGGCCTCCAGGAGCGGCGACGCGGTGAGGGCGCCCCCCGCCCGGACGAACGCGATGTGCTCGGTGACCAGGGGCGCGCCCAGGGCCTGAGCGCGCTCGGCGAGGTTCCGCAGCCGCTCCTCGTCGGGGCGGTCGGCGCCGCCGAGACCGAGCGAGACGCCGTGCGGCACGACCGTGACGCCCCGCTCACGCAACCGCAGCAGCGACTCGGGGATGTGGCCGGGGCAGACGTTCTCCGCGACGACCTCGACCCAGTCGACGCCGCCGGCCGATCCGGCCATGCGCTCGACGGCGTCCGCGATCTCCGGACGCCATCCGATTCCCGTACCCAGCTGCCTGATCCGCTCCATCGTCCCCTCCTCGGTCACGGCTGCACCCAGACCCTGTGTTCGTCTCCTTACGGCGGACCTGTGTTCCGGCGTGACGGAGTCATGGCCCCGTCGCCCGGAGCCGAACCCCGAGAAGGGGACCTTCAGAGCAACATTTGAGCTTTCGGCGCCTACTGGATCGCCGGTTCGCCCTGGTCCTTGTTCAGCTCCTCCGGGTCGGGGCGACCGGTGGGGACGAGGCCAGGCGTGGTCGGCGACGGCTTCGACCGCACATCGGGGTTGGTCGACGGCTCCGCGGCGGGCGCGGGCTGCACGATCTGCCCCGGCACCGGCGGCGGCGGACCGGTCGGGCTCGCCGTACCGCTGACCGAGCCGTCGGCGATCTGGGCGAAGTCGATCTCCCCGGTCCCCTCCAGGATCGTGATGTGGTCGAGCACCGTCTGGTTGGCGTCGGAGGCCAGCTGACGGACCAGGGTGTTGCGGGTGTTGTTCCGCACGGCGGCGATGGCCGGGAAGATCTTGCCGTGCGCGGCCCGCAGCAGGTTCGCCCAGGTCTTGTTGTACTCGGCCTCGGTCTTGGCGGCGGTCATCTCGTCCAGCCAGCCCTGCTGCTGGGCGTTGGGCTGGTTCGGCAGCTCGACACCCAGCTTCGCCGCGATGATCCGTGACCGTTTGTCCAGGTCCGTGTGGCCCTTGATCAGGTGGTCCGCGGCCTCCCTGACGGACTTGCTGCCGCTGCGCTCCAGGGCCTGCTGACCGGCCGGCAGCTCCCACAGGCCGGCGAGCCGCACCCGGATGATGAGGTCACGGTCCATGGGGGTGAGAGGCCCCCACTGCGTGGTCACCGTGTCACCGGTGGGCACGGCTGCGGCCGCCGCCGCGTTGCGGTTGGGGTACGAGTAGAACACGGGGTAGGCGACCGCACTGACTGTGCCGACGATCGCCACGGCGACGAGGACAGAGCCCTTGGAGCGTCGCAAAGGTGCCTCCCGGAGGAAACCAACTGGTCGTTGGGGACTGAAGTGGTGCTGGGCGTGGAGTGGGGGTGGGGGCCGCCCGGTCCCCGCCGATCGGGCGGCGGGCCGACGGCCTCGGCACGTACGTACCGCGGGCGGCGTCAGATCGTGCCGTTGGCGATGGCGTCGAAGTCGACCTGGCCGGTCTTCTCCAGCATCGTGATGTGGTCGAGCACGGTCTGGTTGGTGTCCGAGGCCAGCTGGCGCACCAGCGTGTTCTCGGTCATGTTCCGCACCGTGCCGATGGCCGGGAAGATCTTGCCGTGGGCCGAGCGCAGCAGATTCGCCCAGACGCGGTCGTACTGGTCGTCGGTGGCGTTGGACATCTGCTGAAGGAAGCCCTGCTGCTGGGCGTTCGGCTGGTTCGGCAGTTCGACGTTCAGCTGCTCCGCCACGGCCCGCACCCGCTGGTCGAGGTCCTTGTGACCCACGATCAGATGGTCCGCCGCCTCCTTGACCTTCGCGCTCTTCGACCGCTGCATCGCCTGCTCGGCGGCCGGCAGCTCCCACAGTCCCGCCAGCCGCACCCTGATGATCAGGTCGCGGTCGGCGGCGGTCAGCGGCCCCCACTGGGTGCTGACCGTGCCGGCCGCCATATTGGCCTGAGCAGTGCCCGAGCGGTCGGCGTAGGACCATACGGGGAACGCAAGCGCTCCGACGGTGACGACGAGCGCCAGGCTGGCGATGACCGAGCCATTGATACGCCGCAAAATGAGCCTCCCGGGTAATGCCAACTGGTCGTTGGGGCAGTTGCTTGGCCAGTGCAGGGAGATACGTACGCGATCGTCATGCTGTTCAACGGCGGCGCACAGTCGCCGAAAAGCTTGGCGGCGGGCCCTGTTCGTCGAGGAGGATCCGCTCATGGGGGCGGACATCCACGGGCACGTCGAGTGCCGCGTGACCTTCGGCTTCGCCGATGACTTCGACGACGAGTACACCGGCTGGGAAGCCGCGGTCGACCTGGACTTCCTGTATGCCGGCCGGTCCTACACCGCCTTCGGCTGCCTCTTCGGCGTGCGGAACCACGCCGGGTTCCGGCCGCTCGCCGAGGGGCGTGGACTGCCCGCCGACATGGCGGCCGAGACCCGGCGCCCGTACGACGAATGGGCCGGCGCCCACAGCGCGACCTGGATCGGCCGGCCCGAACTGGCCGACGCCGACTGGGAGGAGAGCGTCCCCGAGCCGCCGATGACCCGGCGCGAGGCGGTCCCGGACGACTGGGAGCCGGTCTGGACGGTGATGCGGACCCTGGCCGGTCTGCACGGCGGGGAGAACGTCAGGCTGGTGGTGTGGTTCGACAACTGACGGGCACGGGCCGGGTTCAGCCGCGCAGGGCCGGATGGTCCGCGACCACCGTGCAGGAGCCCGGGGCGATCTCCGTGAAGCCCGCGTCGCGGACCAGGGGGAGCCCGGAGGCGGTGAGGCCGGGCCAGCGGTCGGGGTCGGCGGTGCGGACGGCGAGCGGGAACCCGGCCTCGCGCCAGGCGGTGCGGTCCTCGTCGGAGAGGTCCCACCAGGCGAGTTGGGCACCGTGCCCCGCCTGCGCCATGGCCTTGCCCGCCGACATCGCGACCTCGGGGTTCAGCCAGAGCACCGGGGTGGCGGGATCGGCGTCGACCGGCGGCTCCGGGTCGTCGAGGTCCGTGCCGGACACCTGCAGACGGGCCAGTTCCTTGGGCCAGCCGTCCAGCGGTACCGGCGGGAAGACCCGAACCTCCGCCGACTTGCCCGGCACCGTGATGCCGGGCAGCGTCTCGGCCCGCCGCCACTCCGCGCCGCGCGCCCGCCGGACCACCTTGCGGATCCGGGCGTCCTGCCAGCTCCGCATCGCCTCGGCCCACTCTCCCGCGCCGACCGACCGCTCGTCGCTCAGCATCACCAGCACGGCACGCGCGGCCGTCTCCAACGCGTCCGTGCGCGCCGGAGGCTCGGCCCGCTCGATCCGCACGACCAGCGGCAGCACGAACTGCGGCGCCTCGTCACGAGCGGTCCGCTCGTGACGAGGCGCCGC
>NZ_LIQX01000120.1 GCF_001418475.1 Streptomyces ossamyceticus
CGCCGCCACCCCGCCGCAGCGACCTCGTTCACCGCGCTCCCGCGAACGTGTCCTGCCAGTGCGGGGTGGCTGCGCCTGGTCGGCGGTGCCGGGCGCCCTCAAGGCACAGGACCCGCGGCCCGGCGTCGCACCTGCCCCTTTAGAAGGGCTCGAAGTCGTCGTACGCCTGGTCGAGTTCGTCGCGTTCGGCCTGGCGGTCGCGGCGGCGCTGAACGGCGGGGCGGGCCTCGTCCAAGCGGTGGTCCTCGCCCCGGCGGCCGAGCATCTCCGCGCCGGCCATGACGGTCGGCTCCCAGTCGAAGACGACCGCGTTGTCCTCGGGGCCGATGGCGACGCCGTCGCCGGAGCGGGCGCCCGCCTTCATCAGCTCGTCCTCGACGCCGAGCCGGTTCAGACGGTCGGCGAGGTAGCCCACCGCCTCGTCGTTGTTGAAGTCGGTCTGCCGCACCCAGCGCTCCGGCTTCTCGCCGCGCACCCGGAAGAGGCCGTCCTCCTCGCGCGTGACGGTGAAGCCCGCGTCGTCGACCGCCTTCGGGCGGATGACGATCCGGGTCGCCTCCTCCTTCGGCTTGGCGGCCCGCGCCGTGCCGACGAGGTCCGCGAGGGCGAAGGAGAGCTCCTTCAGACCGATGTGGGCGACCGCGGACACCTCGAAGACCCGGTAACCACGGGCCTCCAGGTCCGGCCGCACCATCTCGGCGAGATCCTTGCCGTCGGGCACGTCGATCTTGTTGAGGACGACGATGCGCGGCCGGTTGTCGAGGCCGCCGTACTCCTTCAGCTCCTCCTCGATGATGTCGAGGTCGGAGACGGGATCGCGGTCGGACTCCAGCGTCGCCGTGTCCAGGACATGCACGAGGACGCTGCAACGCTCCACGTGCCGGAGGAACTCCAGACCGAGGCCCTTGCCCTGGCTGGCGCCGGGGATCAGGCCCGGCACGTCGGCGATCGTGTAGACAGTCGAGCCGGCCGTCACCACGCCGAGGTTGGGGACGAGGGTCGTGAACGGATAGTCCGCGATCTTCGGCTTGGCGGCGCTCAGCACCGAGATCAGCGAGGACTTGCCCGCGCTCGGGTAACCGACCAGCGCCACATCGGCGACGGTCTTCAGCTCCAGGACGATGTCCCCCAGGTCCCCCGGCTCGCCGAGCAGCGCGAAGCCGGGCGCCTTGCGGCGGGCGGAGGCGAGGGCCGCGTTGCCGAGGCCGCCCCGGCCGCCCTGCGCGGCGACGAAGGAGGTGCCGTGGCCGACGAGGTCGGCGAGGACGTTCCCCTGCTTGTCGAGGACCACCGTGCCGTCCGGTACGGACAGGACGAGGTCCTGGCCGTCCTTGCCGGAGCGATTGCCGCCCTCGCCCGGCTTGCCGTTGGTGGCCTTGCGGTGCGGGGAGTGGTGGTACTCGAGCAGCGTGGTGACGGACTGGTCCACGGTCAGGATCACATCGCCGCCGCGACCGCCGTTGCCCCCGTCGGGGCCGCCCAGCGGCTTGAACTTCTCACGGTGGACGGAGGCACAGCCGTGGCCTCCGTTACCCGCGGCGACATGCAGCTCGACGCGGTCCACGAAGGTGGTCATGGTGGGTGCCTCCAGTTACGCGCAATGCGTGGTGTACGGAATTGTCTTAGCTGTAACACGTCAAAGGCGGACCCGCTTCCCGTACGGGAAGTGAGGTCCGCCTCGACGAAATCGCTCTACGGAAGCCCTGGTCGGAAGACTCAGGCAACCGGAACGATGTTCACGACCTTGCGGCCACGGCTGGTGCCGAACTGCACCGCACCGGCGTTCAGCGCGAACAGCGTGTCGTCGCCACCACGGCCGACGCCCGCGCCGGGGTGGAAGTGAGTGCCACGCTGGCGGACCAGGATCTCACCCGCGCTCACGACCTGACCGCCGAAGCGCTTCACGCCGAGCCGCTGGGCATTCGAGTCGCGACCGTTCCGGGTGGACGATGCGCCCTTCTTGTGTGCCATGTCTCCTCAGTCCCTTACTTCGCAGCCGCGGGGATCTCAGTGACCTTGATCGCCGTGTACTGCTGGCGGTGGCCCTGACGACGGCGGTAGCCGGTCTTGTTCTTGTAGCGCAGAATGTCGATCTTCTGCCCCTTGTGGTGGTCCACGACCTCGGCCTGGACCTTGATGCCGGCCAGCACCCACGGGTCGCTGGTCACAGCGTCGCCGTCGACAACGAGCAGGGTCGAGAGCTCGACCGTGTCGCCAACCTTGGCGGTGGAAATCTTGTCAACCTCAACGATGTCGCCGACAGCAACCTTGTGCTGGCGACCACCGCTGCGCACGATGGCGTACACGCGGATCTCACTCTCTCGCTCGGGAACGGCACCCCCGCAGTCCAGCCACCCGACATGCGTGCGGCCTCTCCCGAGGCGCCCGGCGCCCGGAAGGATGAGGTTTACGGGGATGTGACGCATCTACTTACGGACACGCCGACGGCCAAGGTTACGGGGCGACGCTCTAACGGGTCAAACCGAGCCCCGCCCCACGCCCGTGAGTCTCACCGGGTCGGCTTCTCGCCGTCCGCCGGCAGCGGCTTCACTCCCTTGCAGAGGTCCGTGGTGTCGGACTTGCCCGGGTAGGCGACCTTGATCACCTGGTTGAAGTGGGCCTTGTACATGTCGTGCACGGCGTCGTCGTCGACCTTGACGATCGACTCGTCGTTCTCACGCAGCGCGGGACCGGTGTAGTTCCCGGACCCCGTGAAGCTGATCTTGTTGCGCACCCCGTCGTACATGCCGTCCACCAGGATGTACTTGGAGTGGATGATGTAGGGCGTGGTCAGCTTCTGCCCCGGGTTCAACGGGTCCCGGTCGTCGTTGTAGCAGCGCACGGTCGGCCCGCCGGAGGTGTGCATCTTCTCCCAGGTGCCCGGCGTGCCGCCCGAGCTCTTGGCGCTGTCCGACTCCGCGTACACGATGCTCACGTCGCAGCCGGCCTTCTTCAGCGCGACCAGCTTCTCCGCGATCGCCATCCGCGTGATCTTGAAGATCGCCACCCGCACCCAGGTCTTCCGGGTGACCCCGCCGCTGTCCTTGTAGGAGCACTGCACGTTGTTGAGCACCGAGTACACGCTGTCGGTGGCCCGCGTGCTCCCCGCCCTGGGGAAGAAGTACGCCTTGTACAGGCCGTTGCTGACGGTCCGGTACTCCCAGCCCGCCCAGTCCCGGCCCACCATCGTGTCGAAGTAGTCCGCGTACGCGTCGTACATCGTCGGGTTGTTCGGCAGCAGCAGCGCGTCGTTGAAGAACTTGGTGTGCGCGGAGGGCGTCGAGTTCGAGGTCGTCTGCACGACGACGTTGGTGGCGCCCTCGACCGCCGAGAACAGCCAGAACTTGTTGTGCATGATCGACTGCCCGTACTTCGGGTCGCCGAGGCAGGACTTGTCGACGGGGCAGGTCGCTATGTACGAGCCCTTCGTACGGTCGGTGCCGAGCGCGGCGACAAGGCTGCCGTACGCGGTGTTGGCGGGGCGATCACTGACGCTCGACTCGTCCAGCAGGACCTGGACGTTGACACCCCGGTTCTCTGCGGCGACGAGCGCGTCGACGACGGGAGCCTCCCACACGTGGTAGACGGCGACCTTGATGGTGGAGCCGGGCAGTGCGGCCGCCGTCAGGTCGATCAGGCGCGTGCGTATCGCGAGTTGCTCGCTCTCCTCGCCCAACGGGTCGTTGAACACGGGCCCTTCGGTCCAGGTGGGGGCGGCCTGCGCGGTCCCGGCGGAGACCGCCGTCTGCACCCCGGCCGCCGACAGGACGGTGGCCAGCGCCAGCGCCTTCCGCGCGGCCCCGGCCGGCCCCCCAGGGCGGTGCCGCCTCGTGCTCGTCAGGCGCGTACGCGCCATGCGATCCCCTCCCCGTTCCCCGCTCACGGCCCCGGGTGCTCGCCCCCGCAGGCGGACCGTGCGTCGAGGTAGTGCTTCAACGCTCTTGCTCGTACGACTACGTGAGTTTTGCAGGCGTCTGCGGGTGATCCAAGAGGCAGGGGGTGCTTACGCGTCAAAAGTGCCGCCCAAACCGCCCCAAACGTCGTCGCGTTGTGTGAGCTTTCTCGCCCTGTCCGGGCAACGCGAAGGCCCCCGCCCGGCAGTTGATCCGCCGGACGGGGGCCTCGGTGCGGGGCGGGCCGTGGCCCGCCCCACGGGGCTCAGCTCTCGTCGGTCGAAGCGGTGACCGTGTTCGACGCCTGCTCGGCGGCGACCGTGGTCTTCTTCGAGGCCGACTTCTTCGTCGCCGCCTTCTTGGCGGTGACCTTCTTGGCGACCGTCTTCTTGGCCGCCGTCTTCTTCGTGGCGGCCTTCTTCGCCGTCGCCTTCTTGGCCGTCTTCCGCGCCGCCGCCTTCTTGGCGGGCGCCTCGGACTCCTCCGCGACCGCGGCGGCGTCCTCGGCCGGAGCCTGCGCCGTCTCCTCCGCGGCGGAGGGCACGACCACGACGGCGGTCTCCTCCGACGCGGTGGGCGCCGTCGCCTTGCGCACGGCACGCCGCCTCGGGCGGGCCGGAGCCGCGCTCTCGGCGACGACCGCCTCGGGCTGCTCCGCCGCCGCTTCCACGACCGGCTCGGCCACGGCCTCGACGACCGGCTCCGCGACGGACTCGGCCACCGTCACCACGGCGTCGTCCGCGGCCGTCCCGGCGGGGGCACCCGCGGGCGCGGACACCTTCCGGGTCGCCCTGCGACGCGTACGGCCCTTGGGCGCGGCCTCCTCGGTGCTCACCGCGGCCGGCGTCTCGACGACCGGGTCCTCCACCGCGACCGGCTCGGCCTCGGCGGCCTCACGCGACTTGGGAGCCCGCTCCTCGGTGTCCTCGGACGGGGCGTCCGCGACGGTCTCCCGGCGCTTCGGCGCACCCGAGGGCGCGGAGGCCCGACGGGTCACCCGGCGCCGCGAACGACCGCGCGTGACCGCGGCCTCCGCCTCGGCGACGCTGCTGTACAGCTCCTCGTCCGGCTCGAACTCGGGCGAGGGCAGCGCCACGGGCTCGGCGACCTCGGCGGCCACCTCCGCGACCTCGGCCGGCTCCTCCGTCTCGGCGGCCTCCGGCTCGACGGTCTCGGGCGCGGCCACGTGCTCGTGGTCGTGCTCCGCGCCGCCACGCCCGCGCTTGCGGCGCTTGCCACCGCCACCGGCGGCCGTCGGCTGGTCCATGTGCACGATCACGCCACGCCCGTTGCAGTGGACGCAGGTCTCGGAGAAGGACTCCAGCAGACCCTGCCCGACCCGCTTGCGGGTCATCTGCACCAGGCCCAGCGAGGTGACCTCGGCGACCTGGTGCTTGGTGCGGTCGCGGCCCAGGCACTCCAGCAGGCGCCGCAGCACGAGGTCCCGGTTGGACTCCAGCACCATGTCGATGAAGTCGATGACGACGATGCCGCCGAGGTCGCGCAGCCGCAGCTGACGCACGATCTCCTCGGCCGCCTCCAGGTTGTTCCTGGTGACCGTCTCCTCCAGGTTGCCGCCCTGGCCGGTGAACTTGCCGGTGTTGACGTCGACCACGATCATGGCCTCGGTCTTGTCGATCACCAGCGAACCACCGCTGGGCAGCCACACCTTGCGGTCCAGCGCCTTCATCAGCTGCTCGTCGATGCGGTACGTCGCGAAGACGTCGACCTCGGAGGTCCACTTCTGCAGCCGGTCCGCGAGGTCGGGCGCGACGTGGGAGACGTATCCGTGGATGGTCTCCCAGGCGTCCTCGCCGCTGACGATGACCTTGGAGAAGTCCTCGTTGAAGATGTCGCGCACGACGCGGACGGTCATGTCCGGCTCGCCGTACAGCAGCGTCGGGGCGTTGCCGCTCTTCGCCTTCTTCTGGATGTCCTCCCACTGCGCCTGGAGCCGCTCGACGTCGCGGCGCAGCTCGTCCTCGCTCGCGCCCTCGGCGGCGGTGCGCACGATGACGCCCGCGTCCTCGGGGACGATCTTCTTGAGGATGGTCTTCAGCCGGGCCCGCTCGGTGTCGGGCAGCTTGCGGCTGATGCCGGTCATCGACCCCTCGGGGACGTACACCAGGTAACGGCCGGGCAGCGAGACCTGGCTGGTCAGGCGGGCGCCCTTGTGTCCGATCGGGTCCTTGGTGACCTGGACGAGGACCGACTGACCGGACTTCAGCGCACTCTCGATACGGCGCGGCCCGTTGGCCATGCCGAGTGCCTCGAAGTTGACCTCACCGGCGTACAGGACGGCGTTGCGGCCCTTGCCGATGTCGATGAAGGCGGCCTCCATCGACGGCAGCACGTTCTGCACCTTGCCGAGGTACACATTGCCGACGTACGAGGTGGCCTGCTCCTTGTTGACGTAGTGCTCGACGAGCACGTTGTCCTCGAGGACGCCGATCTGGGTGCGCTCGCCGCTCTGGCGGACGACCATGACGCGCTCGACGGCCTCGCGGCGGGCGAGGAACTCGGCCTCGGTGATGATCGGGACACGACGGCGCCCCTGCTCACGGCCTTCCCGGCGGCGCTGCTTCTTCGCCTCCAGACGGGTCGAGCCCTTGATGGACTGCACCTCGTCCGACGGCTCGGTCTCCTTGGCGCGGCGCTCGCGCGGCTCGCGGACCTTGACGACGGTGCGCTCGGGGTCGTCCGTCACGGCGTCGGCCTCGCCGGAGGAGTCCCCGGCGCGACGGCGGCGGCGGCGGCGACGCCGGCTGCTGCTGGAGCCGGAGGCCTCGTCGCGCTCGTCGGAGTCGCCGTCGTCCTCGGCGTCCTCGTCGACCTGCTCGGCGGTGTCCTCGGCGTCCTGCGCGGCCTGCTCGGCGCCGAGCTCGTCGCCCTCGCCCTCGGCGGACTCGCCACGGCGACGGCGACGGCCGCCACGGCGGCGGCGACGCCGCGACCCGGTGGCCTCCTCCTCGCCGAACTCGTCGTCGGCACCGTCCTCGGACGCCCCCTCGGGCTCCTCGGACTCGTCCGGCTCCTCGGCGTCGTCGGCTTCGGCGGGCTCGGGGGTCTCGTCGGCCGTCACGGGCTCCGCCTCGGCGGGCTCGCCGCGGCGGCGGCGCCGACGACGCGACCCGCCGGTGGTCTCCTCCGCGGCCTGCCCGCCGGGCTCGGTGGTGTCGTCGCTCTCGGCGACCTCCGCCTCGGCCTCGGCGGCGGCCTGTGCGGCGGCCCGCTCCGGCGTCTGGAACATCGGCTCGGTGAACACCGGGGCCTGGAACACGGCCACGGCGGGCCGGGCGGGGCGTGCGGGCGCGTCGTCGGACGCGGACGCGGTCGGCTCGGAGAACCCGACGGCCGCCTTCCGGGCGACCCGACGCCGGGCGCGGCGCGTCCCGCCGTCCTCGCCCTCGGCGGACGCCTTCGCGGCCGGGGCGGCGGGCTCCTGGGCGGGCACGGGCTCGGCGGCGGCCTGACCGGTGGCGGCGGTCGGGGTCTCGGCAGTGGCCTCGGCCGACGGGGTGCCGGTGGAGGTCTCGCTCTCGGGGGCGCCCGTGGGGGCGGTCACCCGGCGCGTGGCACGACGGCGCGTCCGACGCGGCGCGGCCTCCTCGGCCGCCTCGACGGGCGCGGCGTCCTGAGCGGGCTCGGCGGCGGCCTGGTCCGCGACGGCGGCAGGCGTGGCCTCCACGGAGGCCGCGGTCTCCGGGGCCTGCGGGGTCTCGGCGGGTGCCGTCACGGCCTCGGCCGCCTTCGGCTCACCGGCGGGCGCGGAGGCGCGGCGCGTGGCGCGACGGCGCGTACGCCCGGCGGGCGCGGCCTCGGCGACCTCTGCGGCCTCGGCGGCGGGCTCGGCGGTCCTGCCGTCGGCTGCCCCGGCGGAGGCGTCGGCGGCGGTCCCGGGCGCGGCTGAGCCGGTGCTCTCGGCGCCGACCACGGTCTCGGCGGCCTGGGGCGCGCCGACGGGGGCCGTCGCACGGCGGGTGGCGCGGCGACGCGGACGAGCGGCGGGCGCGGCCTCCTCGGGGGCGAACACCTCGGCGGCAGCGGGCGCCTCGGTGACGGCGGCGGCGCTCTCCTCGGCGGCGGCCGGAACGACGGTCTCGGCGGCCTCGGCACCCGTGGGGGCGCCGGCGGGCGCGGAGGCGCGGCGGGTGGCACGACGGCGCGTGCGCCCGGCGGGCGCGGCCTCGGCGGCCTTGTCGGCCTCCCCGTCAATGGTGACCTCGACCTCGGTAGCCTCCTCGGCCTCCTCCGCCTCATCGGTCACAGCAGCCACATCGCTCTCGGCGGCCACGACGTTCTCTTCCGTCACAGCGGCCTCACCGGGCTCGATGCTCGCGAGGTCCGCGGCCTCCGCCACCGACACGGTCGGCTCGACGGTCTCGGCGGACGCCTCGTTCGCCGCGGACGGCGGTCCCGCCGGGCGTGACGCGGCACGGCGGCGCCGGCGCGGCGGCAGGGTGTCGCTGGGCGTGTTGCGGTCGGAGCCCTGCGCGGACTCCGTGTTCTCGATCTCTTCGGGCATGCGGGCGTTTCTCCCGTCAGGCTCCCGGGCGCCGCACCCGGGTCCGGCGTGGCCGGTGACGTCCGCGGCTCGCGTGGTACGCGTCTGCCGCCGTCCGGGGCGCGGGCGCCGCTCGGGAGCTCTCTGTGTCCTGTCTCGCCGGTTCCGTACGCCGTGTTGCGTACGGCCTGGCGAAAGTCTTGTGGTCGGTGCGCTGCCCGACCCAGGTGGCTCCCGGATACGAGGGCGGCGCTACGACGTCCGTCCCTACGCGGGGCCGACCGGCTCCGACGCCTTCGCGGCGGCAGTGGGGGCGGCCGTTGTGAGGGCCGCCGCTGCCTCGCGGTCGGGCGCGAGCGGGTCGGTCACCGTGCCGGTCTCTTCATCGAACAGCCCCTGCGCCAGCCTGGTCACCGCTGCGGGGACCGGCGGCGCCAGGTCGGCCACGGCGCGGAGACCGGACAGGACGTCGTCGGGTCGTACGGCAGGCGTCACGTGCCGAACAACCAGCCGCAGTATCGCACAGGGCTGGTCGGTCGGCCTATCAGCCTCGGGACTCGGCGTCTCGGCGCCGTCGACCCGGTCGAGTTCGACCACGGCGGCGCGGGCGTCGAACGTCCGTACGCCGTTCTTGGTCATGCGCTGGACCTCGACGGCGTCGGCCGCGTTGAAGGCCGCTACCGCGCGGGCGGCGTCCGCCGGGTCCACGCCGTCCAGCCGCAGCTCCCAGACGGAGGCCGTGAGCCGGTCGGCGAGGCCGGAAATGCGGGCCTCGACCGCGTCGACGATGTCGAGCCCGGTGGGCAGCGACTCGTCGAGGAGGATCCGGAGCTTCTCCGGGTCGCGCGCGTCGGTGAGCGCGATCTCCAGGTACTCCGCCTCGCTGCCCGTGCCGGTGGGTGCGGCATTGGCGTACGACACCTTCGGATGCGGCGTGAACCCCGCCGAGTACGCCATGGGCACCTCGGCGCGGCGCAGCGCACGCTCGAAGGCGCGCTGGAAGTCACGGTGGCTGGTGAACCGGAGGCGGCCGCGCTTGGTGTAGCGCAGTCGGATGCGCTGCACCGCGGGTGCGGGCGGCGGGCCTTCGGGCTGTCGCTTGCCCAGTGTCGTTCATTCCTTCGTGAGAGCGGTCGTACTGCTACCAAGAGTACGTGCCTCGGCGGCTCGCGGTTCCCGCCGGGCGACCGGCACCGGTTCCGCCGGCCGCCCGAGGAGCGCCTGGCGCACACCGGCGCGGGCCTGCCGGAGGGATGCGCGGGCGGTGTCCAGGGTCTGGCGGGCGGTGCGGCCGACTGCGCGGGCGGCCACGGCGGCGGGCCTCCAGATCACGTCCCGTACGACATGGCCGACGGGGGTCAGGACAGTCCGGTACACCCAGCGCGTCGGCTCGACGACGAGCCGGCGGAACAGGGTGGCCAGGGCCCGACCGACGGCGAGCGAGAGATGTCCGGCGATCCGCCAGGCATGGCCGAGCGCGTCCAGGACCTCGCGTCCGACGACGGCGAGGGCGCGCCCGACCGGGGTGAGCACCCACCGCCACAGCACGAGGACGGGCAGCACGAGCAGGACGCGCAGGGTCCAGTGGAGACCGAGCCCGAGCCCGGTGAAGATCATCCGGATGAGCCACAGGACTCCCCCGGCGGTCCACGCGAGGGCGTGGCCCACGGGCGTCAGCACCCACCGGTACAGCCACCCGGCCGGTACGACGACGAGGTACCGCACCAGCCAGGCCACGACCGCGAACACCCCGAGCCCGACGGCGGCGACCCCGCGCCAGAGCCCCCTGGCAAGCCAGGCGAGGCCCCGCCCCAGCGGCACCAGCGTCCACCCGTACAGCCACACGAGCCCGGCCCACACGCCGGTGGCGGCCCACACCACCCCGGTCCAGACACCGGCCGCCGCCCACGCGACGGCGCGGCCGATCGGGGACAGGACGTACCGATGGAGCCAGACCAGGGGGAGGACGAGCAGCCAGTACCCGAGCCGACCGAGCCCGTGGGCCACCGGCACGACCACATAGCGCCACAGCGCCACCCACGGCCACACCAGCACGGCCTTGGCGAGCCACAGCAGGGCCCGCCCCGTCGGCCGAAGCACGGTGTCGTGGAGAAACCTGCCCGCGACGACGAGCGCGTCCCACGCCATCCGCACCGGAAGGACCAGCACGAGCACCACGATCCGTACGGGAATCCGGATCGCCGCGGTGAGGCACCCCTCGGGCGCCTGTGGTGCGGGCGTCGGCCGCGTGGGCGTCCGGCGCGCCGGCTCGGCGGGCTGCGGTGCGGGCCGTTTCTCCAGGTCCATGACGACGTAGACGCGTCGGCGACCTGTCCGGATGCAGTCCCGCCCCCTCGACTTCCCCACCGGCCGGGACGGTCGGCCGCCCACGTCGGTGGGAGTTGCTCAGCGTTTCCGCCCCGAAGACCTCGCGACCTTGCCGGCCTTGGACTTCGGGCGGCGTGTCGCGATGGCGAGCCGGGGCAGCGCGACGGCGTGTTGCGCGGAGAACTGCCGGTTGAACTCGACCTGGTGGCGGATGAGTTCGGGCATGTCCCGCATCGTCGGCAGCCGGTCCCCCGCATCAGATGCTTGAAGCGGTGCTGCGTGGCGGTGTCGTAGCTCAGCATGTACGCCCCCGCCGTCAGCCGGGGCGGGGGCGTCCTGGCGCATCACGTGGTCGCCGTCGAGGGTGAACAGGTAGTCGGCTCTGCCACGAGCCTGCTGGATGGCGTACGGAGCCCAGGCACCGTTCGATCACCTGTGCCTCGCCTTGACGCTCATGCAGAGCAGAGGGTCTGTCGGCGCTCCGGTCTCGCACCCGGTGACTTCATTGTCGACAAACGGGAGCGTTCGGCCTCGCTGCGCCCACGGATCCGCCGGACTCCCATGAGGCTCTCTGCCCCCGCCAGATCCGGGCGGGGCCTCGCGCGCGACGTCGACCGGGCTCGCTCACCCGGCCGGGACGGACTTCTTCACGGTCAGCGGCAGCAGCTTCTTGCCGGTGGGGCCGATCTGGATGTGGGTGTCCATCTGCGGCCATAAACCAACAGGACCAAATCTGAGCTAGCCTGGCTGCATGGTGAAGCAGGCGGCACGCGCAGCAGGACAGCGGCAGTACGACGTGGAGACGGAGTGGACGGAGACTGACCTTGCCCTTCTAGAGGAGCTGAAGCACGCGGAGGCGCTGTTACCCGACGACGCCCCGCGCGCACTCCTCTCCGTTCGCCTGTCCGTGCTCACCGAGGACACGACGTCGCCAGTGCGGCAGGAACTCGATCTGCGCATGCTGGCCAGGGAGCGCGGGTGTCGAGTGGTCGGCGTCGCCAGCGACCTGAACGTGTCGGCGACGAAGGTCCCACCGTGGAAGCGCAAGTCCCTCGGGGAATGGCTCAACAACCGGGCACCGGAGTTCGACGAGATCCTCTTCTGGAAGCTTGACCGCTTCGTACGACGGCTCTCCGATCTCAGCGTCATGATCGACTGGTGCCTGAAGTACGGGAAGAATCTCGTCTCCAAGCACGACTCGATCGACCTGACCACGACGGCCGGAAAGATCATGGTCACGGTCATCGGCGGCATCGCCGAGATCGAGGCGACCAACACGAGCACGCGTGTCACGAGCCTCTGGGACTACACGAAGACGCAGAGCGAATGGCTTGTGGGCAAGCCGGCGTACGGCTACACGACGAGCAAGAACAAGGACGACAAGACCGTTCTCGTCATCGACCGCGACGCTTACAGGGCACTGCACTGGTGCCGCGAGGCCACGATGCGAGAGCGCCCCGCTTCCGCCCGGCGCATGGTCAAGGTCCTCGTGCGAGCAGGCCTCTGCGGGCCGGGGCTCACAGCGTCGACCTTGCTGCGCCGCCTCAGGAACGCCGCCCTCCTGGGATACCGCGTGGAGGAGAACAAGAGCGGAGGCGTACGCCGGTCCAAGGTCATCCTGGGCAACGACGGGAAGCCCATCCGCGTAGCAGACCCCGTGTTCACCGAGGCAGAGTTCGAGAGCCTGCAAAAGGCCTTGGACAGGCGCGGGAAGAACCAGCCGACGCGCAACCCCGATGGAGCGACGAAGTTCCTCGGAGTCCTGCTCTGCGAGGACTGCGGCACCAACATGACCGTGCAGAAGACCAGCAACAAGGGCAGGTCGTACGAGTATCTGCGGTGCGGCAAGTGCCGAAGCGGAGGCCAGGGCGCGCCCAACCCGGAGGAGATCTACGGTCAGCTCGTCGACGACGTGCTGAGGGTCCTCGGAGACGAGCCGGTCATGGTTCGCGAGTACCACCAGGGCGCCGAGGCCCGCAGGGAACTGAAGCAGCTCGAAGAGTCCATCAGCTATTACATGGCTGGCCTGGAGCCCGGAGGACGCTTCACGAAGACCAGGTTCACCAAGGAGAGGGCCGAGAAGACTCTCGACGACCTCATCAAGAAGTTGGAGGCCATTGACCCCGAGTCCACCACAGACCGATGGGTTGCCGTCCACAACGGCAAGTCGTTCCGGGCCCACTGGGAGGAAGGCGGCATGGAGGCCATGGCTGCCGACCTTCTTCGCGTCGGTGTGAAGTGCAGAATCAAGCGGACCAAGGTCAAGGGCGTACGCGCCCCGCGCATCCACATGAAGCTCATGATCCCGAAGGATGTGAGAGACCGCCTGGTGCTCAAGGAAGACGACTTCGCGGAAGCCTTCTGAAGCCGCCCAGCCAGTACGCATACGGAGCCGCCTCCCGAGAGTCAATGGGAGGCGGCGGCTTCTCGTCTCACGCAGACCAGGATGCGGAGTCAAACGGTTCCTCCGTACCATCGTCGTCGACGATCACGATCTCGCTCTCGATGTGGCTCGCGCCCCTGCGGACGCCCGACCGCGATAGCCGCGACCACCAAGGCTCTTGCAGTTCACGTTCAGGCGGAGCAGTTATCGAACCCACTCCCCTCTTTCAGCATCTCCGCGCCGAGCCGCCTGGACGTCGCAAGGTCGTCGGCGACCCCGGCAGCGATGAGCGCGGCGCCGGGCGTATGACCGGAGCCGATGTAGCGCCACTGGTCATCCGTGACTGTGCCGGGGACTTCGGCATTGCCGACGTGGTGGGCGCGTTCGGCGCGCAGCGCGGCGTACGTCGTCGAGTAGGCACGGGACTTGGTGAGGATGTGGCCGCGGTAGCCGACGGTGTGGGCCCAGGCGCGTAGGTGCAGGGGTGCGTACTCGGGGAGGCCGCCGAGGTGCCAGCACGTACGCATGAGGGTGCGGATGTGGCTGCTCACGGGTGCCATGTCGATGTCGTCGCAGGTGGAGAGCTTGTGGTCGGTGCCGGCGCCCGTCTCGCTCGCTCCTTTGGTGACGTACTTGGCGACATACGCGGCTACAGCATCGTCTGCGGGCGCGTCGCCATCGGCGTGCAGGGGACGTACGTCGATCTGGGTGCCCCAGCGGAGAGCGAGTTCGCCGACGGCGGGACTGTAGGGAGTGCGCACGAGGACCCTCTTCGCGGAGGCCCGTACAGCGTCGGCGATGTGGTCGGCGGTGCCCCAGCCCGGAGGTTCGTCGCTGGGTCCGGCGGGGCCGTCGAGGCGGACGACGGCGTGCACGTGGACGGCCGCCCGCCTCTGGTACTCGGCGACGCGGGCGAAGGACAGCCGGGCGTGGTCGGCAAAGCGGGACTGTACGAGGCCCGCCGAGGTGGCGAGGTGTCGCCGCACGCCGATGACGAAGCGATCCCACAATTTGCCCGCGTGCGCGTGCCACAGGACATGGGCTGCGTAGTCGTAGCAGTCGGTGCAGAGCGGTTGACCGACGGCAGGAGAGTCCGGGGCGTGGACGGCAGCACAGCCCGAGGGACGCCCGTGTTCGCAGGTGCCGCGGTCGCGGCGGGGGCGGCATCGGTCGTCTCCCGCGCGGTGGACCGGGCCGAAGGAGGGAGCGGTGAGGGTGATGAAGAGCCGGGGGCGGTGGCGGACTGTGGCCGGGACGTTCTTGCCGCCGGTAAGACCCGCGCGGACGAGGTGGAAGGTGTCGCCTGCGTGGAGTCGGGAGCACGGGGCGCAGACGGTTGCGCGTCTGTTGCGGCAGCGGACGAGGAGGCGTTCGCCGGGTTCGTTGCGAGTGTCGTAGTGGTGCAGGATCTCGCCGGTCGTGCCGTCCAGGGTGGTGGTTGAGCCAGAGAGGTGGACAGGGTGGGCGCAGCCACCGGTTGCGGTGATCTGGTCGAGCCAGCGGGCGAACTGGGGATCTTGGGCGAGGCGGATTGCGTCGCGGTCTGTTTCGGGGAGCTGACGCAGGCGCGCCGCGCGGTCGAGGACGGCGCGCCTATCAGCCGGGGTGTCTGCCGGGGTGATGGTGGGGCCCTTTCGGGGTGGGCCGCCGAAGCGGCACGGGTGAGGGATGGTCGTGCGTGGTTGGGCATGGGGATCACCTCCGTTGAGCGGGTGGGGTAGGTGGGTTCAGCGGATGGTTCCGGTCCCCCGGCAGACGCGGCAGCGGTGTCGGCGGCCGGTCCAGGTCCTACGGGCCCCGTCGCCCTTGCAGAAGGGGCACCTCACGCGCGGCATGGGCATGTCTCGCTCCGTTCTGTCAGGTGTGGGAGAAGCCGGTGATCAGCCAGGTGACGAAGCCGTGCACGGTGTAGATCACGGGCGTCTGGCCGAGGTAGAGGCCGAAGAGGCCGACGCAGACCGCTTCCCAGGCGCGGACGTCACGGGAGCGGACGAGGAGGACCGTGATGATCCCGAAGATCACCGCGAAGGTGAACGCAGTTCCTACGCTGATCACTTGTCGTCTCCTTCCAGCGCCGCCAGGGCGCGGCCGAGGGTGGGCAGTTCCGGGACCATTTCCGCGTGCTTCCGCGCGGTCGACACGGCTTGTTCGGTCGTCGTGAGGTGGGAGCGGGCGCGACTCCAGCCGCCGTCAGGGCCGGTGCAGACGGCCACGCCCTGTTCCTCCGCAGTGATCGACTGAGCGACGGCCACGGCGTCCTTGTTCAGGTCGCCCAAGGTCATCTCGGCCGTGCCGGGGTCGTTGACCCGGTGGCAGATACGGCCGCCGAGCTGCGCCCGCAGGGCAGTGACACCGGGCCCGAGGTCGGAGCCGACGCGTTGCCCGGCGACGACCAGATGCAGGCCGAGCGCGGCCCCGAGCTGAGCCAGGCGTAACAGGAGCGTGGAGCACTGTTCGGCTTCCGCCTTGCTCTCGCGGGTGCCGTCCGAGAGGTACAGCTCTGCGATCTCGTCGACGATGACCACGACCGGGACGGGCCGGAGCTTGTCGGGCAGTTCCCAGATGGAGCGGACGCCGGCCGACCGGCAGGCTGCCATGCGGTCCTGCATGTCGACGACGAGTGTGCTGAGGACGGCGACCGCTTCGCGACGGCAGGTCGCGAGGGCGCTCAACCGTCCAGCGAACAGGCCGAGTTCCATACCGCCCTTGCAGTCGATGCCGACCAGGGCGACGGGTTGCGGTGCGAGTTGAGCGATGAGCCGGGCCAGCAGGGTGGACTTGCCCGACCGGGTTGCGCCCGTGATGAGCCAGTGCGGGACGAGCCGCAGGTCCATCACCCAGGCACCACCGCTTTCCAGTGCACCGATGAGGGCCGACAGCAGGGCAGCGGGCGCGGTTGCCAAGCCGGGCCGCGCCAGCGGATCGGATGCGGTCGCTGCCAGGAGCACGAGGCCGCGTTCCGGCGAGGTGACCCGGACCGCGTGCACCCGCCAGGCGTGCACGAGCGCGTCCGCCGTCTTCAGATACGTCGCCGGGGTCTGACCCGCGTGCAGCCGTACAAGGACGGTCAGGCCCATGCGGGTGGCACGCGGGAAGGAGATCCTCGGAGCGATCGGCCGCAGTGGATCACCCTTGACCACCACGTCCCCGAGCAGCCCGCGCGGCGGACGCTTGGAGACGGTGAGGTCGTTGAGCATGGCGACCTTGCGCCAGGTGAACATCACCCGGCAGGCGGTCACCGGATAGCCGGCCAGGTACCAGTGCCAGAGGGGACGGTGCCGACGCACCAGGTCACCCACGACAAGCACCCACGCCAGTACGGCGAGCCCGAAGGCGAGCACGATGGAAGCGCTCATCACGCGCCACCGCCCTTGGCCGGTGCCGGAGCCGCGTGCACGGGCGTGACGGCGTCGGCGCGGAAACTGATCCCGTGCCGGTCGCCCATCGCCCAGGCGAACGCCGTCAGCCCGGTGACCTTGACGATCTGCCCTTCCTCGATCCCCTTCGGCTCACCGCTCACGGCGATCTCGATCACGGAGATCCGCCGCCTGTCCTGCCGCACGGTGACGGCCACGGTGTAGACGGGGTTGCCCTCTCGGTCCCTCTTGACCTCCTGCGTTTCGGAGTTACTGATCTTCGCCTCGGGCGCGATGGCGCACCGCAGTACGCCCAGTCGCGCCGTGTCCACGGGAATGGACTGCATGTTGTTCGGCCTCCTTGGCCAGTTCGGACGCCCGTCTCATCCGGACGTCACTTGTCCTTACGAGTTACGACTATGGAGTGCTGTACGGCAAGAGAGCAACTACTTATGCTGACGAGTGACGTCGAGCGTGCGACGTGCCTATGACCTCAACCCGAAGGTGTCGAGATGACAGAGATCCAGCGCCCCGGAGCCCTGTACCAACAGGTCGCCGCCGCCATCCGCGAAGCGATCCTGTCCGGAGAGTTCGCGCCCGCTTCTCTGCTGCCATCCGAGGCACAGCTCATGGCCCGCTATCAGGTCTCGCGCCCGACTGTCCGCAACGCGATCGCGGCTCTGCGCGCGGAAGGCCTGATCGACGTCCGGCACGGCAAGGGCAGTTTCGTACGCTCCGAGCCCCAACCCGTCGTCAGCCTCTTGGGGCATGTAGGACGAACGCCCGAGGCGCATTTCGTGCTGCACGGTGTGGCCACGTGGGAGCAGGCCGAAGAACCAAGCACCTACCGCACGCACGCCACCGAAGCCACAGCACACCTGCTGGAACTCGAAGCCGAGGAAGCACTCTTCGGCTGTGACCGGCTTCTGACCGACCCCGCCACCGGAACCCGAGCCATGCACCGCACCCTGATCCCATTCGCCACAGCGGATGCAGTCCCCGACCTCGCGGAAGCACCGGAGACCAAACCCGCGACCGTGTACGCGATGCTGGCGAAGGCCGGACACGAGCTGTGGTGGTCCGAGACGGTCCGCGCCCGCATGCCACTTCCCGACGAGCGCACCGCGTTGCGGCTGCCCGACGCGACCCCGGTCCTGCATCTGTCGCGAGTCACGTGCGGCACCGACGACACCCCGCTGATCCTCGAAGAACTCCGCATCGGCGCAGACCGTGCCGAACTTGCCTACCGGATTACCGCCGACAAACAGCCCGCCCGGCGCACCCGCAGCTGAGCACCGACACCGATCGGTCGAATCTGTCTTCACTTCCTCAAGGGCGCGCCTGCGGCGCGCCGGGACGCCCGGCCGCCCCGGCCGGGCGTGCGGCGTGACCGCCGGTCCCGTCCGGACGCCGGTCGCCCCCGACCTCAGCCCGCCCGAGGAGGTAGAGCGTCGACCGGCCGTCACGAGCCGGGGTCTGCGCGGCCGGGGGTCGACGGCCACCGAGACTTTAGGCAGCTCCCATGGGGCGAGCCTCGAAGAACAGGGGGCCCATCGGGCACAACCGCGGGCAGGGCAGGTGCCTGCCCGATTCGCCGGGCGAGCGTAAGGCCCCCTGTTCACTCGCCCCATGGCAGCTACCGCCCAAAGTCTCTGCGGCCGGCGACGTGCCCACGCGCACCGCTCATCAGCGAAAACGCCACTCATGGGGAACCGCCGTCGCCGTCCGCGACTGCCTCCAAGATCCCGGCGAGGCGGTCCACGGCATCGGGCCATGCCACCAGCCGCACGACTCCGCGCCCCTCCTCGTCGGTCGCTGCAATCGCCCGTGACTCCGATAACTCAAAACCGGCGGCCAACAACGCGCGGTTCACGCGGTCGGCGGACTCCCGAGCTACGCGCCAGCCCGCCAGGTAGTCGACGCCCGGAACCCACAGACCGGGCTCCACTCCCCGCACGTCGTCGAGCCCATCTCTCAGCCAGTCCTCACCCGCACCCGTCACTGCATCCACCTCAGCCCAATCTCACGTGATGGTTCGTCAACTCCCGTGATCCAAGGGCCAGTAGCGACGCAACGCGACGGCCCCGGTACCATCAGGCACCGGGGACCGTCGCGTCCCCTGCCGGGCCACCCTTCGCTTTCCACGGCTGACGGGGTGGCCCGGTCTCGGTATGTGGTTGTGAGGCACGGCCCCCTTCTCGGGTGGGGAACCCGGATATCTGAAGGGAGCCGCGCCTCTGGGCCAGGGAAGGTCAGTCCCGGCCCGACTCCGGGTCACCGTCCGCTCCCGATCGCGTAGGAGCAGACCGGCACGGCGACCCGGCGTTTGTCAGCCCCACCGTTCGGACCAGAGCCGCTCAAGGTCCAGGCGGGCCCACACGTGCTTGCCCCCGCCGCTGCGGGGCGACCACCACACCGCGTCAGCCAGGCGCTGAACGATCAGCAGCCCACGGCCCCGATCCGGGAGCAGCGCCTCGGAGAAGTCACCAGCCAACTCGGGCGAGATGAACTCACCCGCCGCCAGTTCAGGCGGAGTCGAATCCTCATCACCGACGCCGATGATCAACAGCTCCGGGTACGTCATCAGCGACACATCGATACGCCGTGCAGCACCCGGCAGCGTGAGCCGTTGATCCGGCACCGCGTGATGGACGACGTTGCCGACCAGCTCCGACACGATGAGTACCGAGTCGTCGACCGCGTGCGGCAACTTCCAGGTCTCCAGGTAGGAGCGGACCAGGTCCCGCGTGGCCTTGACGCAGTCCGGTGACTCGGCGAAGAGCGTCAGCGCCCGGAAGTGACCAGTGGACGGGTCATGTGCCGAGCGGCGGCGCGGGGGAGGCACCTCCGAGGCATTCGCCAGGCGTTTGCTCTGCTGCGTTTCCACCGCATTCCCTCCCGAGCATTGACGAGCCCTGTAGCCCGCCGAACTGTGCCGACCAGTGAACGACGCAGAGGCTGTGACCGGGAGCGTTCACCAGGGGGTTCACGTGAACACCGGCAAACGTGAAGGGGGTTCATCAATGAACCCCTAAGAAGGTGCGGCTGTGACACGATGAACACTCGCTGTCATTCTCGGGTTGGCAGGGGAGCATGAGCCGAGAGCCGAACGCGCAGTTGATCGCCCTCATGGAAGCGGCTGGAGTCTCGAACAAGGGTCTCGCCAAGCGGATGCGCGATGCCGCAGCGCAACGGGGCATCCCTCTCGGGACGACTCATGTCGCCGTGCAGCGATGGCGAGACGGCGCAGGCATCCAGCCCCAGACGGCAGCGATCGCGGCGGACGTGCTCAGCGCCAAGTTAGGGCGTCTCATCACACCCGGCGATCTGGGATTCTTCGGCCCGTCCCGCACGGCTGCTGCCCAGCCCGTCAGCTACCCGAGCGATGTCAGCGACGTTCTCTCGGTACTGGGGGAACTTGCCGACGAGCGAGTCGAGGCACCGGCCGACGATGCCCTGCCCGTCGCGGATGCTGATCTCAGTTCAGCCGTCCTGTCGTGGATGATCGGGCGTCCCGACGGCGTCCAGGCCGACAGGCCAGGTCACCAGCGGGTCGGGATGCGCGACGTGCGCGCGATCAGAGACGCAGCCGACATGTTCATGCAGCTCGACTTCAAGTACGGCGGAGGCCACGGCCACAAGGCACTGCGCCACTACTTCCGCCACGAAGTCCTGCCCCTACTGGACGCCAGCTACAGCGAGAAGGTGGGCACCGCGCTGTTCGGTGCCGCCGCCGAGGTGTCCCAGTTGCTCGCATGGACCGCGTACGACACCGGAAACCACCGACTCGCCCACCGCTATCTCACATCCACGCTGCGCCTGTCGCAGGTCATCGACGACCGCATGTTCGGCTCCCGTATACTCGGCAACCTCAGCCACCAAGCCAACTATCTCGGCAACCACGCCCAAGCCATCCAGCTTGCCCGCGCAGCCGTCGAGGGCGCCAAGGGCCGGGCAACCCCACGAGCCATGGCGCTGAACTCAGCGATGGAGGCCCGCGCACTGTCGAATGCAGGCGACCCAGTCGCGGCCGGACGCGCGATGAACGAAGCAGAGCGCTACTTCGAGCGTGCCGACGGAGCCGAGGACCCGCTATGGCTCGGGTACTTCGACTCCGCCGAACTCATGGGCGAGATCTCCCACTGCTTCCGCGATCTCAAGATGCGCCGCGAGTCGGTCCAGGCCGCACAGCGCGCGGTCGACGACACCGACCCGAAGTACGCCCGCACCCTCGGGTTCTGCCGAATGGTGCTCGCCCAGAGCCACCTACTGAACGGCGAGCTGGAGGCCGCCGTCACAACCGCCAGCCTGGCCGTCGACGGCGGAGACAGCCTCCAGTCTTCCCGCTTCCAGCGCTACGTCACCGACTTCCAGGCCGAGGTGAGCATCCACGCGGCGAACCCGGTCGTGGCCGCCTTCAACGACCAGGTGCAAGACGCACTCGCCCGCCTGGAAGACGACGAGTAGCAACTACCAGGGCCGCCAGTCCCGAGGCGCATCGTCATTACGCAGACCAGCGATGCGCCGGCGATACTCAGCCGCCGTCTTCTCGTCCTCCTGCACGTTCTGCATGAGCCACGTCGTCATCCCGAACTCTTGCAGGCCACGCAGTGTCTCGTAGCCGTGCCAGTCGTACAGGTCTCGCCCGTACGCAGCCACGAAGTCGGCGTACTGCCCGTCCGTCTGCCATCCAAGACTGTGGTGCTCAACAGCCGTGACCATCAGATCCCACTCAGGGTGATCGAAGCAGAAGGCCTCGAAGTCGATCAGGATCACGTGCCCCTGGTCGTCCACCATGAGGTTCTGCACGTGAGCGTCCCCATGCACAGGGCCCTTGGGTGTCTCGAACCGCAGCTCGGCGTACTTGTCCCGCAGCTCCCGCCAACGCTTCCGCAGAAACACCTTGTCGTCCTGCGGAATCACGGCCCGATCCAACCGCAGCTCTTGCTTGTCAAAGGGGTCGAACGACGGCAGCTCAAGCCCCTTGGGCACCGTCAAGGCGTGCAGATCCCGAAGGATGCCCCCCAGCTCCCCGTAGGTCGCCTTCCGATCACCCTCGACGATCAAATGCCAGAAGGTCACAGGGTTACCATCGATCACGAGCGGCTGCTCAAGATCCTCGACGATGCGCGCCGCGGGGAACCCTTCCTCTGCCAGCCACCGCGAAACGGCCACCTCTGTACGTGCCTTGGGCAGCCACTCCCGCCCACGAGCCACGCGCACGATCACCGGCGCCGACGCCAGCCGGAACAACGCGTTCTCCCCGAGCCTGATCAACTCCGCTTCTCTGTCGTCGAGCCCAGCCGCCCGGCACGCGGCGACCATCACCCGCGTAGCCCCACCCGACGTGAACCCCTCTTCCGATCGAGCAGCGTCAACCGTCATGCCCGTACCAGCTCCCCTAGTCGCACGCGATCAACCAGCGCACGCCCACGGGTGACCAACCCGACGCACGCCAGACACGACGTCGACGGTACCGGGGAAGGCATACGACGAGGACGGCCGCTACCCGGCTATCTACGACTCAGCCACATCTGGAGTTACCCAATAGTGTGTAACGCTAGTCAACGACACTCGGATCAGGGCGGTTATGCCGATTCCGGCAAACTGACACTTCAATATCGAAGACCTGATCGCAAGCGATGCATGTCCATTGTGTAGCCGGGAATGAGAGAGCCTCAACTAGAGGCCCCTTGGCGCTTCCTGGAATCTCCTTCAGGAGTTCCGCCGCCTCTTCTCGGACAAGTAGACCTGGATCTTTCAATAGGCGTACTGCACCCTCCGGGAATTGCTGATTAGTAAGTCTTGCAGCAGTAACTCTGGCGAAGCCTGATCGCGTGGCCGCATCGGCAGGGGGAGAAGTAGCGGGCCACTGCTTAGCAATAACAATTCCCGCCAATCGTCGAAGGCTAGCCGGTAGGCTTGGGAGCAAGGACACGAGATCGTCCCTCCATTCTTCGGAAAGAAAATCTGCATCCCATGCAAGCTGCACTGCCAAGTCCGCCAGCCAGTCGTTGCCGGTCGAGAAAGCTTCCATTATCAGGGAAGAGGAACCAGCAGGTGAAGTCATGTTAGGTATCGGCCGTCGCAGGCAAGGGACCGCGAGTATCCACCAGTCGGGACGTTCTGGATTCTCACCTTTCAGGGAAATAATTTCTGCAACAACTGCCCCTACGTCAATCTTTCGTGCCAGCGCTATGGCATGGAAGAGTCTCAGTGTAACTGAGGAAGAGTCGGTGAATGCTTGCCCGATATTCCCAATACCCGCATAGTTGAGGTTCACAGCCTGTACAAGTGCTGCCGCCTCATCCAAATGCCACGCTTGCATAGGCGTGAGGGTGATCGGATTATCACTGAGGCGCGCCATTAGGTTGAAGGGAGTATCGCGGTCGAAGTCACCCAAGGAGCTTAGGACTTTCTTCGCGCTTTCTGGCAATTTAAAGTAGCTCTCAGGCCTTGCCCTCTTTATTGAATCCTCGTGTCCAAGTCTCGTTAGTGCATCCTCGGCGTAACTCGCGGTGCTCACACGGCACTTATAGGCTGCCGCGGCGACTTTCACCGCGGTTGAGGGGCGTGCTGGGACAAGCTCCCGGATCGCGAACTTCACTAGGTCATCCAACCCCGCTGGCTTGTTTTTGGAATCTTCCTCCTCATTCACCCCGAGTAGCGCTTCTTCCATAAGATCTAGTTCAGTGGTCGTCGGTCTCAATCCGTTACGTTCTGCTCTCCATGCTAGGGACAGGGATTCGACCACAGAAGTCTGCCAGCTTCCCAATCTGCTAGTCCGAGCGATCAGCTTATGTCTGCTATTCTCCTCCAATCTAGTGCGGGCCAGACGTACTGCGAGTTTTGCGGCAGCCGAATGGCCGGGGACTTTCAGGTTGCCTATCCTCGTATGCTGAGGAGTCAATGGGAGGCTGCCAACGCGTTCTATTTGCGCGTCCTTAATCGCGTTCTCTCTATCTAGATCAACCTCGGCACCATCTTCGATCGCCGAGAGGGCAAGGTCCAGTAGATCTTCACGTTGCGCAATCGCCAAGTCGCACAATAGCTGAATCACCGGCGAAGAAAGCCCTGCTGCCAGCCTCACGCTCTCTCTTAGCTCGGAATCTGAAACCGCACCCTTTAGCCATTCAGTTGCCCTACCTTCGTCTCTAATAACCCATCGCGCTTCCCCGATCTCCGCAAACAGCCTGGTGCGCGCAGTTAGCGTTCCGTATGGATAGTCGGTTAGAAATACTCCGGCTGTGGCGTCCCAGTGATTTAGGATCCCCTTGGCGGCTGCTCTCGCTTCTCCCGGAGGTCTTCCCCAGTAGTCTCTCAGACGTGCTTCTAGCGCTTCTAGGACAGTGCTCCATGATGCGCTTCCCTGTGTGACATGGTGGGCAATGTCGTCGTAACAATCCAGAAGC
The DNA here is from genome assembly GCF_001418475.1 of Streptomyces ossamyceticus. Classification (GTDB taxonomy): domain Bacteria; phylum Actinomycetota; class Actinomycetes; order Streptomycetales; family Streptomycetaceae; genus Streptomyces; species Streptomyces ossamyceticus. The sequence goes on from NZ_LIQX01000120.1 coordinate 23,877, forward strand.
ACCTGAGATGTTAGCGATTCCTGAATTCCAGGAATGCCAGTGGTAGCTCGGCGGGATTCCCAGCGATACACACTTGATTCAATAATCTCTACGAGAAGTCCAGCGCGTGACGCTGGCATGGAGTTAGGTGATCGCTCTGCTAGTAGAAATACCATCAGAGTCGACAGTAGGGGTACTTCCCAGAGGGGGCGATCAGATTTCCGAGATTTTTCAATGAAGGAGCGGCGCGCGTCGAGCCATTCTGAAGCTTGGGTCCCTCTTGCTTCTGCTAGTTTTTCCAACAAAAGATTAAGCGTTGCGTCGAGATTCTCTGGCTCATCCAGTTCAAGTGCCGGTAGGCCGAGTGCGGCTGCGGCGTCCGATGATGAATGGCGAGAACTAATAACTACATCAACTGAATCAGGAAATTCCTCTAGGGAGTTGGCGATCGCCTCAATTACGGCGTCTTGCTTCCCCTGTACCTCATCCAGGCCATCCAATAGCAAGAGTGCCTCGCCGCGTTGAATGTACCGAGCCAAGGCACTTTCGAGTGTCGGATCGCTTCCGTTCGTCGCGCTCATGCAGAATGCCTGCACCGGAAGGCGGTACGGGCCGCTACTAGGAAGTTGCTGTGCTAGATCAGCAAGTCGCGCTCGGATGGGGACAGGGGCATGGGAAGCTGCGGCCCACTCTGCAGCTATCAAATTCAAGGCAACTGATTTACCCGCTCCGGGCCGGCCAACCAACAAGATGCGCCCCTCCCGGCGCATCAGCTTGAGAAGGCCTTTCTCGTCTTGCCTTCCCTTGTCCTCCTTGGTTTCACTGTTGATGTACGTCGCTTTGAGTCCTTTTGCCAACCCCGGCACTGGAAGGGAGGTCACGCCGAAATTGAAGTCGGCTAGTGGGAGCACGTCAGAATATTTAGCCAATTCTTGACGGTATGAAGCAATAGCTTCATCTTCCGCCTGTAGGCGGGCTGCCAATATTCCATCCGTATCGGATACGAGTGGAATGGTGGCGCGCTTAAGCCAGTCTCGCCATTTATTCAGGTCTGAGGAAGATTCCCTGTATGCGGATGAGTCACGTACGGCGGCGCGCAGCGCTTTGAAAGCTGCCATGCCATACCCTGCTTGGACCACGGAGGCATCAAGCCATGCCCCGCCCTGTCCTTCATACGGGCCTAGATCGCGAGCGTCAATAAAACGAATATCTGCCAACTTCATCACTAGCTCAGTGGATGATTCTGAAAGCCCGTGTTTCGATATTTCAGTTCGCAGTTTCGCCAGGCTCGTAGATGCCGCATTGGTAGGGCATGCGCCATTCTGGAAGTCCCGCAGGTGGCGGGCTAGGTCTCTCAAAACTTGAGCAGGTTCGGCAACGACGAAAAGTAGCCGATCCTTGTCCGAGCACTGACCTTCCTGGATAGCCCTACACCACTGCTCCACTGCCGATTTAAATGGTGCGTCCAGGCCGCTCGCGTTCTTTGCCTGTATGAAGGCCTTTGAGTCGTCGGCAAGATGCACAACGACGTCGTCCACGGAAGTATCAGCCTCAAGCCGAATCCGAACGGGGCATGCAGCCGATGACAACCACGGCACCCCCTCGCCTCTCAACCCATGAACGACGAGAAGGGCAGCGACACCTGCTCGATGAACCGCACCAATCTCGTTTGAGGCTCCACCTGTAGCCCCTTTGGCGGCGGATCCCTTGCGTTGCGCAGGCGTGTGATTTTTCACACGGACCAGTGTGACGTGTCGGGCGGAATTTTGGGAGTCGATCAACACTCAGCGCGAGTAACGGCATGATCACCCGACACGCCCCTCACTGAGCCGATCCGAAGCTGGCCGAAGCGTCCACGCCACCCGGTAGCCCCTCGAACCGTATGATCGCATTCGCAGCGCCACCACAGGGACCAAGTCAGGCGCGACTGAGTCCCCTCCCAGACCACGAGGGGACTCGCAGGCACAGGAAGGCAGTCCTCAGGCGGCCGACAGGTTAGACCCACTCCACCTCGCACTGGACGCTCGTAGAGCCGCCAAGCGGCGGCAGCGGCGTCCTCGGGACATCCCGTACAGGCTGCTGCCGTCGCCCCGAAACCCCGAGCGCTCCCAGCACGGCCACAGCCTCTTCCTCACTGGCCTCCGCCAGAACATCGGCGATACGGCGTAAAGCGTCACTCACGTCAGTGGCCGTGTCCGCTGGTCGCAGCATCCTTCTTGACCGTCAGCGGCAGCAGCTTCTTACCCGTCGGGCCCGTTTGTGGCCATGTGTCGAACTGCGGACACACCCCGAGACACAACTCCGAGCGCAGCCCCAGAGGAAGGCTGAAGCCTTCAAGAGCAGGACAACAGATGGTCGTTCTACTCAGGGCACCACCAACCGCTTGCAGCGTGCCAGTCCTTCACCCAGTTCGCGAAGCCGTGTTCCGGCTGCCCAGTGAGAGAACCGGTGTAAGGCGTGGCGCAGCCGTCACGGAGCCACCACACGCGCCCTCGCTGCGGCCCGGCCACCACCAACGTCCAGTAATCACCAACTCCGTCGGCCCCCAGCAGCACTGAACCGTCCTGGTACGTCCCGTGCAGCAGGGACGAGTGGAGCGCGTGATCGTAGTAGTCGTATTCCCACTGCCACTCCTCCTCCAGGGGGAAGGGCCGGCCGGGCACGCGTTCGGCGGTGCCGTCGAACGGTTCCGGGCTCATCCAGCAGTCCGCCTCCCAGGACACCCAGCTGATCGGCTTCTCTCCCAGGGGCAACAAACCACCCGCATCGCATGGGCCTTCATCCGTCCCGTTCGCGATCTCGGCCACAAAGGTGCGATACGGCTCGGGCAACACCACGCCGTGCCTGCTCTCCCAGGCCCCGAGCGCTTCCCAGCCCAGAGGACGACAGCGACACTCCGCCGGAAAGGCTTCACTCAGCAGGGCCATCACACCGGAGATCGCGTCATCCATGCGCCAACAGTTACCACCAGGCACCGACACTCCGCCCTGGCCATCCGGCGGGCAACTGGTCAGCCAACAAAAGCAGACCCCGAATGCCATCAGACCCACTCCACCCTCGGAGTAGGGCCGCAGGCAGTCTCCAAGAGGCGGCAACGGCGCGTACACCAGGCCAGCGGCGCCGACGCCGCGCTCAAGGCGTGATGTAGTCTCCCCAGCCAAACGTCGCCACGTACGCGCGTCGCACGGCGTTCCATCCACGCCAATCGCGCAGACGCGCAACCAACAACGCCATGGAGTACCAGGCACCGAAACAGCCTGCGATTGTCCATGCCCATCCGAGGCTTCCCAGGGTGGCGACGACCACCACCGCCATGGCGGTCGCCACCAAGCCGATGTGAGCACCGCGCACATCCACACTCATGGCGCGGCGCACCGACCGGCGGTCCACAGGTGCATCCCGCACAGACCGATACTCGGCAACCGCACCGTCACCGTCGAAGTCAGCGCTGCCCGTCACGGGCACCTCCGAAGCGCTCGGTCACCCGCACCATGTCAGACCCACTCCACCTCTGACAGAACCCGCGAAGAGCCTCCAGGAGGCGGCAGCGGCGTCCTAGGCGCATCCCGTGAGGTCCGCTGCCGCCCGCCGCGAGCACCGAGCCCACGAAGCACGGCGGCAGCCTCCTCCTCCGTCACGTCCGCCAGCGCATCCGCGATGCGCCGCAGCGCCTCACTCACCTCAGTGCCCGTGCCCGTGTCCGCTGGTCGCAGCGTCCTTCTTGACCGTCAGCGGAAGCAACTTCTTGCCGGTCGGGCCCGTTTGTGGCCATGTGTCGAACTGCGGACACACCCCGCAGTCGAAGCACGGCGTCCAGCGGCAGTCCTCGACCTCCGTCTCGTCGAGGGCGTCCTGCCAGTCCTCCCACAGCCAGTCCTTGTCGAGACCGGAGTCGAGGTGGTCCCAGGGCAGGACCTCCTCGTAGGTGCGCTCGCGGGTGGTGTACCAGTCGACGTCCACGCCGAAGTCGGCGAGGGCCTTGTCGGCGCAGCTCATCCAGCGGTCGTAGGAGAAGTGCTCACGCCAGCCGTCGAAGCGGCCGCCGTCCTCGTAGACGGCGCGGATGACGGCGCCGATACGGCGGTCGCCCCGCGAGAGCAGGCCCTCGACGATGCCCGGCTTGCCGTCGTGGTAGCGGAAGCCGATGGAGCGGCCGTACTTCTTGTCGCCGCGGATCTTGTCGCGGAGCTTCTCCAGGCGCGCGTCCGTCTCCTCGGCGGAGAGCTGCGGCGCCCACTGGAAGGGGGTGTGGGGCTTCGGCACGAAGCCGCCGATCGACACCGTGCAGCGGATGTCGTTCGACCGCGAGACCTCACGGCCCTTCGCGATCACGTTCATCGCCATGTCGGCGATCTGGAGGACGTCGTCGTCGGTCTCCGTCGGCAGGCCGCACATGAAGTACAGCTTCACCTGGCGCCAGCCGTTGCCGTAGGCCGTGGCGACGGTCCTGATCAGGTCCTCTTCCGAGACCATCTTGTTGATGACCTTGCGCATGCGCTCGGAGCCGCCCTCGGGCGCGAACGTCAGACCGGACCGGCGACCGTTGCGCGTCAGCTCGTTCGCCAGGTCGACGTTGAAGGCGTCCACGCGGGTCGAGGGGAGCGACAGACCGATCTTGTCCTCCTCGTACCGGTCCGCCAGGCCCTTCGCGATGTCGCCGATCTCGCTGTGGTCCGCCGACGACAGGGACAGCAGACCGACCTCTTCGAAGCCCGTCGCCTTGAGGCCCTTCTCGACCATCTCGCCGATGCCCGTGATGGACCGCTCGCGCACCGGGCGGGTGATCATGCCGGCCTGGCAGAAGCGGCAGCCGCGGGTGCAGCCGCGGAAGATCTCCACCGACATGCGCTCATGGACCGTCTCGGCCAGCGGCACGAGCGGCTGCTTCGGGTAGGGCCACTCGTCCAGGTCCATGACCGTGTGCTTGGACACCCGCCACGGCACACCCGACCGGTTCGGCACCACACGGGCGATACGGCCGTCGGGGAGGTACTCGACGTCGTAGAACGCCGGGATGTACACCGAGCCCGTCTTCGCGAGGCGGAACAGGACCTCCTCGCGGCCACCGGGGCGGCCCTCGGCCTTCCAGGCGCGGATGATCTCGGTCATGTCGAGGACGGCCTGCTCACCGTCGCCGATGATCGCGGCGTCGATGAAGTCCGCGATCGGCTCAGGGTTGAAGGCCGCGTGGCCGCCGGCCAGGACGATCGGGTCGTCCAGCGTGCGGTCCTTGGACTCCAGCGGGATGCCGGCGAGGTCCAGGGCGGTCAGCATGTTCGTGTAGCCCAGCTCCGTGGAGAAGGACAGACCGAACACGTCGAACGCCTTCACGGGGCGGTGGCTGTCCACCGTGAACTGCGGCACCTCGTGGTCACGCATCAGCTGCTCGAGGTCGGGCCACACGCTGTAGGTGCGCTCGGCCAGGACGCCCTCGCGCTCGTTGAGGACCTCGTAAAGGATCATGACGCCCTGGTTGGGCAGACCGACCTCGTACGCGTCCGGGTACATGAGCGCCCAGCGCACGTCGCAGGCGTCCCACTCCTTGACGGTGGAGTTGAGCTCACCGCCCACGTACTGGATCGGCTTCTGCACATGCGGGAGCAGGGCCTCTAGCTGTGGGAAGACCGACTCGACAGACATCGCGGGGATTACCTTCGTGAGCTGACAGGGGTGACCATCTAGCGTAACGCCCCGGGAGCCACCCCTCGCACGCCGGCGTTCACCGCACCCGGCCTCCTCAGAAGGCGCTGTCGGCCGTGATCGTGCGCCACGCCTCCGGCAACGCCGCCTCCGCCAGCTCCGCCCTGCGCTCCTCCCTGCCGTACAGCACCCCGTACGTGAAGGAGCTCTCGCCCGCCTGTCCTGCCTGGAATGCCAGGTCCCGCAGGGCCTCGCGGGCCATCACGCTGTCCTGGTGGTCGCCGAGGAGGGACTGCAGGGACTTCATGTCCCGCACGAGCTGCTTGGCGGGGGCGCCGAGGAGCCCGGTCGCCGCCTCGGCCGCGTACCGGGCGCGCTTGCCCTTCTTGCGGGCCTCGTGCATGGCGAGGTCCCGCTCGGCGCCGGACGGCTGGGCCAGGCCCTCCTCCACCAGGTCCGACACCTTGCCGAAGGCCCGCGAGACCGCCTTACCGATCACCTTCTCCGGATCACCCCCTGCCCCCTTCAACAGCGGCGGCTCGGCGATCACGGCGTCCAGGGTCCGCAGGAGCGTCAGATACCGCTCGCCGTCCAGGGCGGCGATCAGGGCGTGCCGGGACCCGCTGCTCCCCGCCTCCACCCATGTCCGCACCCGGGTGCGGACCGAGCCGACGACCAGGCTCTCGGGCATCTGGGCGAGCGCCTCGGTCACCCGCTCGGCCAGCACCTCGTGGTCCCGGCCGACGCCCAGCTCCCCCGCCAGCCACTTCAGTTCCTCGCCGATGGGGTCGGTGACCGTCCGGTCCAGCACCTTCCCGTACGACTTGAAGGTGCTCCGCAGTCGGCGGGTGGCCACCCGCATGCTGTGCACGGAGTCGAAGAGGTCCCGGCGGACGGCCGGGTCGAGCTCGACGACGGCGTCCCGCTGGACGCGGATGTACGCGAGGACGTGCTCGGCGGCACCGCCGGGCTTCCCCGACCCACCCCCGCCCTTCTTGCCCTTCTTCCCCTGCTTGCCCTTCGTTCCCTTGCCCTTGGCGACCTTGTCCTTCGCGGCCTTGTCCTTCGCGGCCTTGCCCTTCGCGGCCTTGCTCTTCTTCGCCTTGTCCTTCTTGACGGCCGCCGTCTCCCGCAGGGCCCTCGCCAGCTTCGACGGTGACGCGGACGGGCGTACGCCCGCCTTGCGCAGCTTCTTCTCGACCTTGTCGAGGAACGCCGGGTCGCCGTCGTCCGCGAGCTCCACCTCGATCTCGGACCACTGGGCGGTGCGGCCGCCGTCGGTGAGTCGCTCGGCGTGCACCGCGTCCACGCTGACCTCGGCGAGGAGGGCGCCGTCCGCGTCGAGCAGGTCCCTGACGTCACGCGTGGACCGGAGGCGGACCAGCGGCACCAGCTCCGCCTCCCGGACCCGGGAACGCACGAGCCCCGCCAGATCGCGGGGCAGGGTCTCCGACAGCGGGGCGCGGATCTCGTCCCGCACTCCCGAGGAGACGGGAAACTTCAGATGCCAGCCGGCGTCGTCTCCCCCGGTACGGCGGCGCAGGGTGATCGAGGCGGCGGCGAGGCGTTCGTCGGGGGTGTCGTAGTAGACGGCGTCCAGCTCCGCCACGCCCTTGTCGATGACCGACGCGACCCCGGCCACACCGGTGAGATCGGGCAGGCCGCTCTCGTCGGACTCGTACTTCCGCTCGATCTCGCGCTTCGTGTCCGCCATGAACCGAATCTAGTCGGAGCCGCGGCAAAAGGGCAGCCCACGCGCACCCTGAGGGGGCACGTGGGCCGTCGTCCACTTAGGGCCTTCGCGGCGTGCGCGGCTACGCCGACATGGGCCGCTCCACTCTGATCGACTGCAGCAACCCCACCGCCACCCACACCGCGAACATCGACGATCCTCCGTACGACACGAACGGCAGGGGCAGACCGGCGACCGGCATGATGCCGAGGGTCATCCCGATGTTCTCGAAGGCCTGGAAGGCGAACCAGGCGATGATGCCGCCGGCGACGATCGTGCCGTACAGCTCGGTGGTCTCGCGGGCGATCCGGCAGGCACGCCACAGGACGACACCCAGCAGCAGGATGATCAGCCCGGCTCCGACGAAGCCCAGCTCCTCCCCCGCCACCGTGAAGACGAAGTCGGTCTGCTGCTCCGGCACGAACTGCCCGGTGGTCTGCGACCCCTTGAACAGGCCGGTGCCGAGCAGCCCGCCGGAGCCGATGGCGATCCGGGCCTGGTTGGTGTTGTAGCCCACGCCCGCCGGGTCCAGCTCGGGGTTGGCGAACGCCGCGAACCGGTTGATCTGGTACTCGTCGAGCACCCCGAGCTGCCAGACGGCGATCGCGCCGAGCGCGCCGGTGCCGATGAGACCGAAGATCCACCGGTTGGAGGCGCCGGAGGTGAGCAGCACCCCCAGCACGATGACCACCATGACCATGACCGAGCCGAGGTCGGGCATGAGCAGCACGATCAGTATCGGGGCGGCGGCGAGCCCGAGGGCCTGGACGACGGTGCGATGGTCCGGGTGCGGTTTGTCGCCGGCGTCGACCCGCGCCGCCAGCAGCATCGCCATCCCCAGGATGATCGTGATCTTCACGAACTCGGAGGGCTGGAGCGAGAAGCCGCCACCGATGACGATCCACGCGTGGGCGCCGTTGATGGTCGCGCCGAGCGGGGTCAGCACCAGCAGGATCAGTACGACCGAGATGCCGTAGAGGATCGGTACGGCGGTGCGCAGGGTGCGGTGGCCGAGCCAGACCGTGCCGATCATCAGGCCGAAGCCGATGCCGGTGTTGAGCAGGTGCCGGAGGAGGAAGTAGTACGGGTCGCCCTGGTTGAGCTCGGTGCGGTTGCGGGTCGCTGAGTAGACGAGGGCCGCGCCGATCAGGGAGAGCGCGATGGCCGAGAACAGTATCGGCCAGTCGAGCCTGCGGGCGAGCGAGTCACGGGCGAACAGCCGGGTCCAGCCGGAGCGTTCGGGCCCGTACCCGGAGACGGAGAAGCTGTTGCCGGCCATCAGGACATCCTCCCCGTGAACGCTCCGCCGGGGGTGGCGAGACGTGCCGTCGTCGGTCGGTTGGGGCACCGCCGTCGCCGGCCGCGCAGTTCTCCGCGCCCGTTCGGGGCGCTGCCGCACCGGCTACGCCGTCGCGCCGCGCGATTGCCCTGGCCGCCGCGTGTGCTGACGATCGCGGCCGGGGGGTCGGCGACCGCGGTGTCGTCGCCTCGCTGGGTGACGGTGGCCCATGCGCCCGGGGCGGCGATCACGGCCCCTGCACCCGGCTCGAAGGAGACCGGGAGGGCGCCCGGCCCCGCGGCCAGCGTCTGGGCGTCCTCGGCGGCCTGTTCCTCCTTGGTCTTCTTCGGCGGGTACGTGTCCACCTTCGGGGCGTCGATCGAACCGTCGGACTCGATCTTCGGCAGCTTCTTCTGCGGGGTCGGCAGCAGTGCCTTCCGCTTGTCGATCTTGCCGTCCTCGGAGACGCCGTAGAGCGCGTTGTAGAGCTTGCGCACGGCGGGTGCCGAGGCGCCGGAGCCCGTACCACCCTGGGAGATCGTCATGACGATCGCGTAGTCCTTGGTGTACGTCGTGAACCACGAGGTCGTCTGCTTGCCGTAGACCTCGGCGGTACCGGTCTTGGCGTGCATCGGGATCTCGTCCTGCGGCCAGCCCTGGAAACGCCAGGCTGCCGTACCGCGGGTGGCGACTCCCTCGAGGGCTTGGTCCATCTCGTCGCGGGTCTGCTTCGTCATGGGGAGCTTGCCGTGCGACTTCGGCGCGATCTCCTGTACGTGCTTGCCGTCGGCGCTGATGACGGCCTTGCCGACGGTGGGGTCGTACAGGGTGCCGCCGTTGGAGATGGCGGCGTAGATGGTGGCCATCTGGATGGGGGTGACGAGGGTGTCGCCCTGGCCGATGGAGTAGTTGACCGAGTCACCGGCGCGCATGCGGTTGCCTTCGAGGCAGTTCTCGTACGCGATCTGCTCGGCGTACGATCCGCCCTTCTTGCCGTACTTGCACCAGGCGTCCTTGTTGGCCTTCCAGTAGTCCTGCTTCCACTTGCGGTCCGGGATGCGGCCGGTGACCTCGTTGGGCAGGTCGATGCCGGTCTCGGCGCCGAGGCCGAACTGGTGGGCCGTCTTGTAGAACCAGTCCTTGGCGTTCTTCTTCGGCTTGGTGCCGCCGTCGCGCTTCCACTCCTCGTGGGAGAGACGGTAGAAGACGGTGTCGCAGGAGACCTCCAGGGCGCGGCCGAGGCTGATCGCGCCGTATCCCTTGGACTCGAAGTTCTTGAAGACCTGGCCGCCGATGGAGTACGAACTGGAGCACTCGTAGGGGCCGTTGAAGGAGTAGCCCGCGTTGACCGCGGCGGCGGTCGGGACGACCTTGAAGACGGAACCGGGGGCGGACTGGCCCTGGATCGCGCGGTTCAGCAGCGGGTAGTTGGACTTCTTGCCGGTGAGCTTGGCGTAGTCCTTGGCGGAGATGCCGCCGACCCAGGCGTTCGGGTCGTAGTCCGGGTTGGAGGCCATGGCGACGACACGGCCGGTCTTGGCCTCCATGACGACGACGGCTCCGGAGTCGGCCTTGTAGTGGGTGCCGGTGTTCCGGTCCATCTGCTTGCGGGCTTCCTTCATCGCCTCGTTGAGCTCGTACTCGGCGATGCGCTGCACGCGGGCGTCGATGCTGGTGACCAGGTTGGCGCCGGGCCGCGCGGGGTCGGCCTCGGCCTCACCGATGACGCGGCCGAGGTTGTCCACCTCGTAGCGGGTGACGCCGGCCTTGCCGCGCAGCTCCTTGTCGTACTGCCGCTCCAGTCCGGAGCGGCCGACCTGGTCGGAGCGCAGATACGGCGAGTCGGTGTCCTGCGCCTTGGTGATCTCCTCGTCGGTGACCGGCGAGAGATAGCCGAGGACCTGCGCGGTGTTGGAGCCGCCGGGGCTGGCGTACCGCCGGACGGCCTGGGGTTCGGCGGTGATGCCGGGGAAGTCCTCGGAGCGCTCGCGGATCTGGAGGGCCTGCTTGGCGGTGGCCTCGTCGGTGATGGGGATCGGCTGGTAGGGCGAGCCGTTCCAGCAGGGCTGGGGGGTCTCGGAGTCGCACAGCCGGACCTTGTCCATGACTTCCTGGGGCTTCATGCCCAGGACGCCGGCGAGCTTGGTGAGGACGCCCTTGCCGTCGTCGTCCATCTTCAGCAGCTCGGTGCGGGAGGCGGAGACGACGAGCCGTGTCTCGTTGTCCGCGATGGGCACTCCGCGCGCGTCCAGGATCGAGCCGCGCACGGCGGGCTGGACGACCTGCTGGACGTGGTTGCCGGAGGCCTCCTTGGCGTAGGCGTCGCCCTCGCGGATCTGGAGGTACCAGAGGCGGCCGCCGAGGGTACCGAGGAGGGAGAAGACGAGGATCTGGATGATGACGAGCCGGATCTGGACCCGTGGCGTCCGCCCGGTCTCCGGGATGTTGGTCACTGTCTCCCCCTCTCAGTGCGTGGACCGGTGATGCCGGTACATGGAGTACACCGCTCGCCGGTGATCGGTTCCCGACGGGTGCGCGAGACGGTGGCCGACCGGCGCGGCGGCGGTTCCGCGGGTTCTCTGACGTCCCCTCACAGTCGCTTGACCCCCTTGATGCGGCCCGCGCGGGCCACCCGTGAGCGGGCCGCCTTCATGCGCAGGCCGCCGCGCTGGCCGCCGATGCGCAGGCCGGTGCCGGAGGACAGCCAGCCGGCGGAGACGTCGGCGGCCTTGGCCGCGTTGTTGGTCTCGGCGAGCGGGTCGTTCTCGGCGCGCCGGGCGAGCGCCATGATGCCGGGGACGACGAACGGCGCGAGCAGCAGGTCGTAGAGCGCGGCCGTGAACAGCAGGCTGGGCAGGCCGACGTGGCGTGCGGCGTCGTCGCCGACGAGGGCGCCGACCCCGGCGTACAGCAGGGTGGCGCCGAGCGCGGCGACGACGACCACGACCATCGGCCCGGTGGCGGACTTCAGGCGACCCGTCTCGGGCTTGGCGAGGCCCGCGAGGTAGCCGATGACGCAGAGGACGAGGGCGTACCGTCCGGCGGCGTGGTCGGCGGGTGGGGCGAGGTCGGACAGCAGTCCGGCGCCGAATCCGATGAGGGCGCCGCCGACGTGGCCGTACACCAGGGCGAGGCCGAGGACGGTGAGGAGCACCAGGTCGGGTACGGCGCCCGGCAGATGGAGCCTGGCGAGGACGCTCACCTGGATCACCAGGGCGACGATCACCAGGGTGGTGGAGAGCAGCATCCGGTTGAAGCGCATGAAAAGGTCAGCTCCTACTGTCCTACGTCTACTGCTCTTGCTGCCCGTCGGCAACGTCGCCGGGCTGGTTCGCGCCCGGGGTGACGGTGACCGTCACGGTCGGCCGCGGGGTGGGCTTCGGCTTCTCCGGGAGCACCGTGTCGCGGGGGTCCTTGCGGGGCGGCTTGACGACGACGCCGACGATGTCGAGCTGGGTGAAGGCGACGTACGGCTTGACGTAGATGGTGCGGGTGAGGTCGCCGCCGGAGGGGTCGACGCGGGAGACGACGCCGACGGGGACGCCGGGCACGAACGGCTTGTCGGCCTGGGAGCCGAAGGTGACGAGGCGGTCGCCCGCCTTCACCTTGGCCTTGCCGTTGAGGAGTTCGACACGCAGCGGACGGTCGCCCTGGCCGGAGGCGAAGCCGAGTTCGTCGGTGGCCTCCATCCGGGTGCCGACGGTGAAGTCGGGGTCGTTGGCGAGGAGGACCGTCGCGGTGTTCGGGCCGACGGTGGTGACGCGGCCGACGAGTCCGTCGCCGTTGAGGACGGTCATGTCGCGGGTGATGCCGTCGTTGGTGCCGATGTCGATGGTGACGGTCCAGGAGAAGCCCTGGGCCGCCCCTATGGCGATGACCTCGGCGCCCTTGATGCCGTACTGGCCGCCCGCGGCGCTCTTGAGCATCTTGTCGAGCTGGCGCACCCTGCTGCGGTTGCGGTCGCCGCTGCCGAGCGACGCCTTCAGCTCCGCGTTCTCCTTCTCCAGGGCGGCGAGGCGGTCGTGGCGGGATCCGGATGCGCGGACCGCGCTTATGGCGTTGCCGATCGGGTCGACGGCGGTCGACACCCCGTCCTCGATCGGGCCGAAGACGGTGGCCGCGGCACGTCGGGCACCGTCGACCGGTGAGTCCTCCCCGCCGCGGATGTCCACCGTGATCAGCGCGAACGCTACGGCGATCAGCAGCACCAGGAGCAGCCGGCTCTCTCGTGTGTCCCTCACGTGCGGCGGCCGTGCCTTCCTCATAGGAATTCGACAGGAATTGGGGAATTCGGGTAGCCCCTGGGATTCCCTGGGACGGGAACCGGAGGGGCGCTTTGTGGAGCTTATGCCTCAATATCAACGATCCGCCGTACGAGAGGAGATCGTCTCGTACGGCGGAATCGAAGCGTTACGTCATCTGCGGGGCTGGGCGTCGAGCACCTGCTGCAACGCCTCGAACTCCTCGACGCACTTGCCGGAACCGAGCGCCACACTGTCCAGCGGGTCCTCGGCGATATGGATCGGCATACCGGTCTCACGGCGCAGCCGCTCGTCCAGTCCGCGGAGCAGAGCGCCACCGCCGGTGAGGACGATGCCGCGGTCCATGATGTCGCCGGAGAGTTCCGGCGGGCATTTGTCGAGGGTCGTCTTCACGGCATCCACGATGGCGTTGACGGGTTCTTCGATCGCCTTCCGCACTTCCGCGGCGGAGATGACGACGGTCTTGGGCAGCCCGGACACCAGGTCCCGGCCGCGGATTTCGGTGTGCTCGTCAGCGTCGAGGTCGTACGCCGAACCGATCGTGATCTTGATCTGTTCGGCTGTCCGCTCACCGAGGAGGAGGCTGTACTCCTTCTTGATGTGCTGGATGATCGCGTTGTCCAACTCGTCGCCCGCGACGCGGATGGACTGGGCGGTGACGATGCCGCCGAGGGAGATGACCGCGACCTCCGTGGTGCCGCCGCCGATGTCCACCACCATGTTGCCCGTGGCCTCGTGGACCGGCAGGCCGGAGCCGATGGCCGCGGCCATGGGCTCCTCGATGATGTGCACCTGACGCGCGCCGGCCTGGGAGGACGCCTCGATGACGGCGCGCCGCTCGACACCGGTGATACCGGAGGGCACGCAGACGACGACCCGGGGCCGGGCGAGATAGCGCCGCTTGTGGATCTTCAGGATGAAGTAGCGGAGCATCCGCTCGGTGATCTCGAAGTCGGCGATCACACCGTCCTTCAGCGGCCGTACGGCAACGATGTTGCCGGGCGTCCGCCCGATCATCTTCTTCGCTTCCGCGCCGACCGCGAGGATGCCACCGGTGTTGGTGTTGATCGCGACGACGGACGGCTCGTTCAGTACGATCCCGCGACCCCTGACGTACACCAGCGTGTTGGCGGTCCCGAGGTCGACAGCCATGTCACGGCCGATGAACGACATTGAGTTCCCCATCAGGATTCGTCTGGCCTTCCCTGGTAGAGCGCTGAGGGCTTTTGAGTGCGTTTCAGGGCTTTTACGGGTCGGCGAAGTGGGTGCTGTGACGTGAAGGCTTACATCGTAGTCTCGCCCGCACGAACACTGCGCGAGGGTCTTCGCCATTGTGGGCATGCGATGCGCCGCCTCGCCTGTGGAGACGAGCCATCGGGGGTGCGCGTTCCCCCGAACGCCACGCATATGCCGTTGAACTGCCGTGCTTTCGGCGGTTCGGTGGTTCGGCAGGTCGGGCGGGGAGTAGGCCGTGTGGGTGGTGGCCGGATACCGCGGTGGGACAAGGACGGTGGGGGCGAGCGGACGTCACCGCCCCCGCCGCCGCGAAGAGTACTACGCCCGGCCGGGGAAGAAGATCTTGACCTCGCGCTCGGCCGATTCCTCGGAGTCGGAGGCGTGGATGAGGTTCTCGCGGACGATGACGCCGTAGTCACCACGGATGGAGCCGGGGGCCGCGGCGATCGGGTCGGTCGGACCGGCCAGCGCGCGCACGCCCTCGATGACGCGCTCGCCCTCGACGATCAGCGCCACGACCGGACCGGAGGACATGAACTCCACCAGCGGCTCGTAGAACGGCTTGCCCTTGTGCTCGCCGTAGTGCTGCTCCAGGGTCTCCTGGTCCAGTGTCCGCAGTTCCAGCGCGGTGATGCGCCAGCCGGCCTTACGCTCGATTCGGCTGATGATCTCGCCGGTCAGGCCACGCCGGACGGCGTCGGGCTTGAGGAGGACGAGGGTGCGCTGGCTCACGGTGGGGACTCCTTCGTTCACAGGCGTGCGGAGCTCAGAGGCTACAGGGCGGGCCCGACCGGGCGTTACGCAGCGTCAGGAGGCCTGGGCCGCGAACCGCGCCTTCGCCTCGTCGACCTTGCGGCCGAAGTGGACGGACGCCCACCACAGGGCCGCGAACACCGCGCCCATGAAGAACATGGTCGGCACGTAGAAGCCGGACAGGATCAGCGCGATCTGCAGCGCCCAGCCCAGCTGGACACCGCCGGGCCGGGTGATCAGCCCGCACAGCACGACGCACAGGAACATCGCGACACCGCTGACCGTCCAGACCGTCGACATGGCCAGGTCCGGGTCCTTCATGGCGACCAGCCCGGCGAAGCCGATCACGAAGAACTCGCCGATCAGGGTGGAAGCACACAGGGTACGCATGGGTGAGATCAGCCCTTCCCCAGCAGCAGCCGGGCCTCGCCGACGGTGATGACGGAACCGGTGACGAGGACACCGGCGCCTGCGAACTCGCCCTCCTCCTCGGCGAGCGTGATCGCCGCCTCCAGGGCGTCCGGCAGCCGCGGCTCGACCTGCACGCGCTCGTCGCCGAAGACCTCCACCGCGACCGCCGCCAGTTCGTCGGCGTCCATCGCGCGGTGGCTGGAGTTCTGGGTGATCACGACCTCGGCGAAGATCGGTTCGAAGGCCTCCAGGACACCCCGTACGTTCTTGTCGCCGCTCGCGCCCACGACCCCGATGAGCCGGCTGAAGTCGAACGCCTCACCGACCGCCTCGGCCGTGGCCAGCGCGCCCGCCGGATTGTGCGCCGCGTCCAGCACGACGGTCGGGGACCGCCGTACGACCTCCAGCCGGCCCGGCGACGACACCGACGCGAACGCCTTGCGGACCGTCTCCGCGTCCAGCGGTTCCGGCCGCTGCGACCCGACGCCGAAGAACGCCTCGACTGCGGCCAGGGCGACGGCCGCGTTGTGCGCCTGGTAGGGGCCGTGCAGCGGGAGGTACAGCTCGGGGTACTCGCCGCCGAGGCCGCGCAGGGTGAGCATCTGTCCGCCGACGGCGACCTGCCGCGAGACGACCCCGAACTCCAGGCCCTCGCGGGCCACGGTCGCGTCGACCTCCACGGCCTTCTTCAGCATCACCTGCGCCGCGTCGACCGGCTGCTGCGCGAGGATCACGGTCGCGTCCTGCTTGATGACCCCGGACTTCTCCCCGGCGATCTCGGCGGGCGTCGAGCCCAGCCGGTCGGTGTGGTCCAGGTCGATGGGGGTGATGACGGCGACGTCCCCGTCGATGACGTTGGTGGCGTCCCAGGAACCGCCCATCCCGACCTCGACGACGGCCACGTCGACCGGCGCGTCGGCGAAGGCGGCGTACGCCATGCCGGTGAGCACCTCGAAGAAGGAGAGCCGGTACTCCTGGGAGCCGTCCACCATCTCGACGTACGGCTTGATGTCCTGGTACGTCTCGACGAACCGCTCGGCGGAGATCGGGGCGCCGTCCAGGCTGATGCGCTCGGTGATCGACTGGACGTGCGGGGAGGTGTAGCGGCCGGTACGCAGGTCGAAGGCACCGAGCAGGGCTTCGATCATGCGGGCGGTGGAGGTCTTGCCGTTGGTGCCGGTGATGTGGATCGAGGGGTACGACCGCTGCGGCTCGCCGAGGACGTCCATCAGCGCGGCGATCCGCTGGACCGACGGCTCCAGCTTGGTCTCGCCCCAGCGCGTCGCGAGGTCGGCCTCGACCTCGCGCAGTGCCTTGTCGACCTCCGGGTCGGCCGGCCGCGACGGCACGTCGGACTGGGGGGCGCCGCCCTGCGCACGCAGGGTGCGGCTGCCGGCCTCGATCACCGCGAGGTCCGGGTCACGGTCCGTCTCGGCGGCGATGATCTCCTCGAAGGGGTCGATCGGGTCGGGCTGCTGCTCACTGCGTTCGCTCACGGGGCCAGTCTACGGGTGGGGCTTCGCCTGACCGGGGCGCCTCTCAGCTCGGGGATGCGGGTCGTGTGGCGGCCGCGGGCGCGTAGTGGTTGCCCGCGCGGTTGCCGGCGTCCCCTGAGTCCGGCAGCGGCAAGTCGCCCTCTCCAGATGCGGGCAGTCGTGCCGCTGGGGCGGCACAGGTGGGCGCGGGCGGCGCATCGTGAGCGCCGAGTCGCGCGGCCCGCCCCGGCAAGCGGAAACCCCCGGCGCCCAGGGGCACCGAGGGTTTTCACGGACCTGCGAGCGGCTACTCCTTCGGCAACCGCTGCAGTTGGGCGGTGATGCGGGTGATGTCCTCGTCGGCCTTGGCGAGGCGGCCGCGGATCTTGTCGACCACCTGGTCCGGGGCCTTCGCGAGGAACGCCTCGTTGCCCAGCTTGGCCGTGGCCTGGGCCTTCTCCTTCTCCGCGGCGGCGAGGTCCTTCGCGAGCCGCTTGCGCTCGGCGGCGACGTCGATCACACCGGAGAGGTCCAGCGCGACCTCGGTCCCGGCGACCGGCAGGGTCGCCGTCGCCGAGAAGCCCTCGTCCTCGGGCTGGAGGCGGAGCAGCTGGCGGATCGCCGCCTCGTGCGGGGCGAGCGCCGTGCCGTCGAGGGTGAGGCGGGCCGGGACGCGCTGGCCGGGCTGGAGACCCTGGTCGGCGCGGAAGCGGCGGACCTCGGTGACGACCTGCTGGACCAGCTCGATCTCCCGCTCGGCGGCGTCGTCGCGGAAACCGCCCGAAGTGTCGGCGCCCGGAACGGACACCGCCTTCGGCCAGTCGGCGACGACGAGGGACTCACCGCCGGTCAGCGTCGTCCACAGGGTGTCCGTGACGAACGGGACGATCGGGTGCAGCAGCTTCAGGGTGACGTCGAGGACCTCGCCCAGGACCCGCTTGCTGACCTCGGCCGGCTCGCCGCCCGCCTGGAACGTGGTCTTGGACAGCTCGACGTACCAGTCGAAGACCTCGTCCCACGCGAAGTGGAACAGCGCGTCGGACAGCTTCGCGAACTGGAAGTCCTCGTAGTACCCGTCAACTTCCGAGACGACGGAGTTGAGGCGGGACAGAATCCAGCGGTCCGTGGCCGACATCGCCGACGGCTCCGGCAGCGGTCCCTCCACCGTCGCGCCGTTCATCAGCGCGAAGCGCGTCGCGTTCCAGATCTTGTTGGCGAAGTTACGCGAGCCCTGGACCCAGTCCTCGCCGATCGGGACGTCGACACCGGGGTTCGCACCACGGGCGAGCGTGAACCTCAGCGCGTCGCTGCCGTACTTGTCCATCCAGTCCAGCGGGTTGACCGCGTTGCCGAAGGACTTCGACATCTTCTTGCCGAACTGGTCGCGGACCATGCCGTGGAGGGCGATGGTGTGGAACGGCGGGGTGCCGTCCATCGCGTACAGGCCGAACATCATCATCCGGGCGACCCAGAAGAAGAGGATGTCGTAGCCGGTGACCAGGACGGAGTTCGGGTAGAACTTCGCCAGCGATTCCGTCTGTTCGGGCCAGCCGAGGGTCGAGAAGGGCCACAGGCCCGACGAGAACCAGGTGTCGAGGACGTCGGTGTCCTGACGCCAGCCCTCGCCGCGCGGCGGCTCCTCGTCGGGGCCGACGCAGACGACCTCGCCGTTCGGGCCGTACCAGACCGGAATCCGGTGGCCCCACCACAACTGCCGCGAGATGCACCAGTCGTGGAGGTTGTCGACCCAGTCGAAGTACCGCTTCTCCATCTCCTGGGGGTGGATCTTGACGCGGCCGTCGCGGACGGCGTCACCGGCCGCCTTGGCGAGCGGGCCGACCTTGACCCACCACTGCATGGACAGGCGCGGCTCGATCGTGGTCTTGCAGCGCGAGCAGTGGCCGACGGAGTGGACGTACGGCCGCTTCTCGGCGACGATCCGGCCCTCGGCGCGCAGCGCGGCGACGATGGCCGAGCGGGCCTCCAGACGGTCCAGGCCCTGGAAGGGGCCGTGGGCGGTGATGACCGCGTGCTCGTCCATGATCGTGATGGCCGGCAGGTCGTGCCGCCGGCCGATCTCGAAGTCGTTCGGGTCGTGCGCCGGGGTGACCTTGACGGCGCCGGTGCCGAACTCGGGGTCGACGTGTGTGTCGGCGACGACCGGGATGGACCGCTCGGTCAGCGGCAGCTTGATGAGCTTGCCGACCAGGTGCTTGTACCGCTCGTCGTCGGGGTGGACGGCGACGGCCGTGTCACCGAGCATCGTCTCGGCTCGGGTCGTGGCGACGACGATCGTCTCGTCGCCCTCGCCGTACTTCATCGAGACGAGCTCACCGTCGTCGTCCTGGTACTCGACCTCGATGTCCGAGATGGCCGTCAGGCAGCGCGGGCACCAGTTGATGATGCGCTCGGCGCGGTAGATCAGTTCGTCGTCGTAGAGGCGCTTGAAGATGGTCTGGACGGCCTGGGACAGGCCCTCGTCCATGGTGAAGCGCTCACGCGACCAGGCGACGCCGTCGCCGAGGCGGCGCATCTGGCCGCTGATCTGGCCGCCGGACTCGCCCTTCCACTGCCAGACGCGCTCGACGAACGCCTCACGGCCGAGGTCGTGCCGGGACTTGCCCTCCTTGCCCAGCTCGCGCTCGACGACGTTCTGCGTGGCGATGCCGGCGTGGTCCATGCCGGGCTGCCACAGCGTCTCGTACCCCTGCATGCGCTTGCGGCGCGTGAGGGCGTCGATGAGGGTGTGTTCGAAGGCGTGGCCCAGGTGCAGGCTGCCCGTGACGTTCGGCGGCGGGATGACGATGGTGTACGGGGGCTTGTCGCTCTTCTCGTCCGCCTCGAAGTAACCCTTCTCTACCCAGCGCTCGTACAGCGTCCCCTCTACATCGGCCGGCGCGTACTGGGTCGGCAGATCGGTGGCGGGCGCTGGAGGCTGCTGCTGAGCGTTCTCGGTCACGCGCTCAGTTTAGGGGTGTCACGGGGTGGTCCCGAAACTCGATTCTTCGGTAACGGTGTGACCCCCGGTGCGGGGCGCCCATCGACTTTGCGCCAGGATGTCAGGAACACATAAGCATCTGGAGGGGAACCCAGACCATGAGTCACAACCAGCCGGGCCCGTACGGCGGGCAGCCCCAGCAGCCCGGGCCGTACGGTCAGCCGGGCCCCTACGGCCAGCAGCAGCCGCAGGCCGCCCCCCAGCCCGGCTACGGCTACCCGCAGCA
>NZ_LIQX01000121.1 GCF_001418475.1 Streptomyces ossamyceticus
ACGACCAGGTCGGCGTCGACGGGTTGACCAGCACCCGCGCGTCCAGGGTGGTCTGGCCCGGCAGGGTCAGCGGTGTCATCCGCACCTCGTTGTGCGACGACGACGCGGGCTGGGCGTACGGGACACGGGTGGTGTGCCGGATGCGCAGGCGCCGGGTGGCGTGCGACGCGGGGGGTGGGGTCATCGTGCTCACGCGCCTTCCTGGGCCCACTCGACGGGCCCCTGGTACGGGAAGAACTTCTCGGCCACCGCCTCCGCCGAGGCCATGCAGGCCCGTTGCAGGTCCCGCAGCAGCGTCGGCAGCCCGGCCTCCAGGGACGCCGAGTCCAGGTACTCCAGGTGGGTGCGCAGCGCGCCGATCGGCCGGCGGGCCGGGTCCTGGCGCGGGCGGCCGAGCGCGGCGAGGCACTCCTCGGCCGTGGTCAGCGCGTGCAGCGCCGAGCGCGGGAAGTCCCGGTCCAGGAGCAGGAACTCGGCGACCTTCGGGCTGTCGCCGAAACCGCCGTGCACGCGCGCGTACGCCTCGTCGGCGCCGCTCGCGCTCAGCAGGGTCGGCCAGTCGGGCGCGTGCGCGGCGTCCAGGACCCGTACCGACAGCAGCCGCACGGTCATGTCGACCCGTTCCAGGCTGCGGCCGAGGACCACGAACCGCCAGCTGTCGTCGCGGCTCATCGTGGAGTCGGCGAGCCCGAAGAACAGGGCCGCGCGCCTGCGGACCAGCTCCAGGTAGGCGTACGGGCCGCCGGTGCGGCGGGCGGCCGTGCGCTGGTCGGCGAGCGCGTGCCAGGTGGAGTTGAGGCACTCCCACATCTCGGAGGAGACCGCCTCACGGGCACTGCGGGCGTTCAGCCGGGCGGCGCCGAGCGCCCCCTCGATGCTGCCGGTGGAGTCCGCGTCGAAGGCCAGCCGGTCCAGCACCTGCCGCATGTCGCAGTGCTGGTCCGGCGCGTCGACGCCGAGGATCGCGTACAGCGAGCGGCAGGCGGCGTCCTCGTCGCGCCAGGGGTCCTCCAGGAGGCGGTGGAGGTAGGCGTCGAGGATGCGGCCGGTGGCGTCGGCGCGCTCCACGTAGCGGCCCGTCCAGGTCAGGGCCTCGGCTATCCGGGAGAGGATCACGTCGTTCACTGCTGCTGCGCCCCTTCCTGCACGACCGTGCGGGTGCCGTCGGGTCCGAGCTGGCGCGGTGCCTTCTCCAACGGGCCGCTCTCCTCCTCGTGCCGCTGCTCGGCGGGGCCCTCGGCGAGCACCCAGGTGTCCTTGGAGCCGCCGCCCTGGCTGGAGTTGACGATGAGGTTGCCCTCCTGGAGGGCGACCCGGGTCAGCCCGCCGGGCAGCACCCAGACCTCGCTGCCGTCGTTCACGGCGAAGGGGCGCAGGTCGATGTGGCGGGGTGCCATGCGTTCCCCGGCGAGGGTGGGGGACGTGGACAGGGCGACCGGCCGCTGCGCGATCCAGCCGCGCGGATCGGCGAGGACGGCCGCGCGGGTGCGTTCCAGTGTCTCCCGGTCGGCCTTCGGTCCGATGACGATGCCCTGCCCGCCGGCCCCGTCGACCGGTTTGACGACGAGCTGGTCGATCTGGTCGAGCACGGCCTCCAACTGCCCCGGCTCGTCCGGGCGGAACGACTCCACGTTGGGCAGGACCGGTTCCTCGCCGAGGTAGTACCGGATCAGGTCGGGCACATACGTGTAGAGCAGCTTGTCGTCGGCGATGCCGTTGCCGACGGCGTTGGCGAGCGTGACGTTGCCCGCCATCGCGGCGCCCATGACGCCGGGGCAGCCGATCACCGAGTCGGGCCGGAAGTGGAGCGGGTCGAGGAAGTCGTCGTCGAGCCGCCGGTATACGACATGGACGGGCATCTCCCCGCGCGTGGTCCGCATCCACACCCGGTTCCCCCGGCACACCAGGTCGTGACCCTCGACCAGTTGCACGCCCATCAGCCGGGCCAGCAGCGCGTGTTCGAAGTAGGCGGCGTTGTTCGGGCCGGGCGTGAGCACCACCACCCGAGGGTCCCCGATGCCGCCGGGCGCGGCGGCCCGCAGCGCGGCGAGCAGCTTCTGCGCGTAGCCGTCGACGGGCAGGACGTGCTGTTCGGCGAAGAGGGACGGGAAGACGCGGGTCATCGCCCGCCGGTTCTCGATGACGTACGACACCCCGGACGGCACCCGGACGTTGTCCTCCAGCACCCGGAAGGCGCCCGCCTCGTCGCGGACGAGGTCGATGCCGGCGACATGGATGCGGACCCCGCCGGGCGGCTCCACACCGTGCGCGGACCGGTGGAAGTGGGGGGAGTTGAGGAGCAGCCGCCAGGGCACGACCCCGTCCTCGAAGGCCCGGCACGGCCCGTAGGCGTCGGCGAGGTACGCCTCCAACGCCCGGACGCGCTGGGCGACTCCGCGCTGGATGAGATCCCACTCCAGGGCGTCCAGGATCCTCGGCACGAGATCGAGCGGCCAGGGTCTCTCCTCGCCCGCGAAGGCGTAGGTGACGCCCCGGTCCGTGAACGCCCGGGCCATCTGGTCCGCCCTGAACCTCAGTTCGGCCGGTTCGATGGGCTGGAGCGCGGCCAGCACCGGCTCATAGGCGGCCCTGACCTCACCCGGCCGCTCGAACATCTCGTCCCACGCGTCGGCCAACGCGTACGCGTCAAATATGTCCGCCATGGCCCGACGGTAAGTGCGCTCCGTAACAAGCTGATCACGGTCTTGTTTCCGCCATCTTGCGGGAACGATCGCGACCAGGGGAAACGGAGGGTTTGAAGTACGTCCGGGTGGGGGAGTCGCTCCGCGCGCACCACCCGCGACCGACCGCCGCGCCCGGCCGCGCGGCACGGGCACGGGCGGCCTCGGACGGACCGCACCCCCGGACCCGTCCCGACCCGGTCTTCACGGACCCTCCATGCGACCTCCAGGCATCGTTTCTTCAGCTTGTTGCAGGGCGCAATACCTGAGGGGTGGACAGGATGGGGCAAAGGCGCGTTCTTTGGGACAGGGGGACGGTGTCGTCGTGTTGCGGAGGCGGTGCGGGCCGCGCATAGTTGCGCTGCGAACAGGCTGGAACCGGGGGTGAGTTGGTCATGGCCGGGCATGCGACGGACGGGCATCCCCACGGTGCGGACCGGCTCTGCGAGGCCGGGGACCGGGTGTACGCGCGAGCCGTACGGCGGGGCCGTCTCCCGCGCGAGGACGCGGAACCCGTGCCCTGTCTGGTCGAACTGGCCCTGCTGCACCCCGACCCCGACGACATGGGCTGGCTGGTGCCCACCTCCCCGCAGGAGGTCATGACCCGGCTGCTGCGCGGCGTCCACGCCGAGGTCAGCGCCAGCCAGGCCCGGGTGGGCACGGCCGTCGAGGCCGTCGAGTGGTACGCGGGCCTCAGCGCCGTACGGCCGGGCCAGCCGGCGGAGGGCACGGCGATCCGCGTCCTCGACGGGCTGTCCCGCATCCGCGCGGCGATCGACGAGGCCACCGACCGCTGCACCACCGAGGTGATGACCGTGCAGCCCGGCGGCATCCGGCGCGAGGACGAGCTGCGCGAGGGGCTGCACCGGGCGCTCGCCATGTGCCGGCGGGGCGTACGGATGCGGGACCTGTACACACATGTGGCCCGGCACGGGCAGGGCCTGCACAACTACATGGAGATGATGGGCGAGGCGGCGGAGGCCCGCACCCTCGACGAGGTCGTGGAACGTCTCATCGTCTTCGACGGCACCGTGGCCTTCATCCCCGCCAACGCCGACCGCACCATGGCCCTGGAGATCCGCCACCCCGCGCTGGTGGAGTACCTGGTCACCGTCTTCGAACGGCTCTGGCGCCTCGGCATCCCGCTGGCCGCCCCGCTGCCGTCCTCCGGCATCGCGGGCATCACCCACCGGGAGCGGTCCATCGCCGCGCTCCTCGCGGAGGGCCACCAGGACGCGGTCGTCGCCGAACGCCTCGGCATAAGCGTGCGCACCTGCCGCGCCCACATCGCCCGCCTCTCCGAGACCCTGGGCGCCGCCAGCCGCACCCAACTCGGCGTCCGCATCGCCCAGGTGGGACTGGACGGCCCGCAACGGCCGCCCACGGAGGCCGGGGACGACCTGCTGTCCCTGCCCGCCCCGTCCGCCGCGCCTAGGGCAGCGGCTGTTCCTGCTCCAGAATCCCCGACTGCGCGATGAGATACCCGAGCTGCGCCCGGCTGCCGCTGCCGAGCGCCGTGGCCAGCTTGGCGATGTGCGCCCGGCAGGTCCGCACGTTCATCCCCAGCCGCCGCGCGATGGCCTCGTCGACGTGGCCCTCGATGAGGAGCTTGGCGATGGAGTGCTGGATCTCGCTGATCCCGTCGGGAGCGGTCTCGTAGGGGGCGCCGGCGGTGAGGGGGACGGCCCGGCCCCACATGAACTCGAAGACCTTGACGAGGTAGCGCACGAGTCCCGGATGCCTGAGCTCCAGGGCGACCTGCTGGTCGTCGCGGGTGGGGATGAAGGCGACCGTGTCGTCGCAGATGATGAGCCGCTCCACCAGTTCGTCGATGGTGCGGTACTCCACCTTGCCGTTGGACAACTGGGCCACGTAGGCCAGCTTCTCGGGGTTGTGGCGGGCCGTGTGCTGGTACAGCGTGCGGATGCGCACACCACGTTCGATCAACGGCCTGTCCCGCTCCAGGCCCTGGAGCAGGTTGCGCTCGGAGATGCGGTTGCTCGGCTGGACCGTGAGCACCTCGGTCCGGCACTCGGCTGTCGCCAGATTCAGGGCCGCCTGGATGCGTTCGCCGCCCTCCAGCACGGTGATGGCGTGCGTGGGCGTGGTCGCCTGGGCGGTGAGGGTCATGAACGGTTCGAAGACGTCGGCGAGTTCGATCGACCGCCTCCGCTGCTCGGCGATCTCCCGTTCGATGGGGTTGAGCCGCTGGGCCAGGGCGACCGAAGGAGGAACCGGGCGGAGCCAGTTCGCGTCATCGGGATCGGGGTGCAGGAGGGCGAACTCCATGAGGCAGGGGGCGGGTTCCACGTCCTCACGGGCGAGGCGTCCGGTCCGCAGCGCGTGCGCATAGAGACGAGCTCCGTCTTCGCACAGATCAGCCACCGTATGGGGATGTACCGCCTTGGCCCGATTTTTACTCAAATCTCCACCCCCCAGGGTCCTGAACATGCAGGAACATGATGCATCGATTATGTGGCCATGACGTGCCCGAATGAGCCATCGTCGTATGCGACGGGGGAAGAGGGGACCTTCAAGTGAGGACGAAGCCGACTATGCGTAAGAGAATGCTTCGCTCGGTGCTTGTCGCCGCCTTCTCCACCGTTATCGCCTTCGGAGCGCTGGGTGGCCTCTCCGAGACGAAGCGTGACACTCGTGCGGACACCAGTTGGCCGGCGGTGGCGGAGTCGACGACGCTGGCGCGAGCCTTGGACACCAGTTGGCCGGTGCCCCCGGCCGGTGGCGGTGCGAGGGCCTGACATGACGACTCCACCCGACGACCGATCCTTCCGCCGAGAAATGGCTACCGCCTACCGATCCGGTTGGCACTTCATCGACCTGGCCACCGCCATCCCCCACAGCGGTGACTCGTTGATGGTGACCGTGTTCGGTGAGCCGGTGGTGGTGACCCGGGACGACGACGAGGACATCCGGGCGTACCGATGTCTGCGGCGACCGCGCGGCGCGCCGCAGCCCGTACGGTGCGCCGTCCGATACGGGATGATCTTCGTCAATCTCGACCAGCGCGACCACCAGCTCGCCGAACCGGAGCCTCAGACCTCCACAGCTGTATCAGCCACCCCCCGCAGTGCCTGAAGCGATTCCCCCGTCGTTTCAAATCGCTCAGGCGCTTCCCCCCAGCAGCGGCGTCACCGTGACCTGAACACGGTGACGCCGCTGCAGGTTTACGGGGATATTTCGTGATCCCCACCGCTATCGCCCGGCGGTCGCCGTGGCTGAAAATGATCAGCTCCGCCCGAGCGCCGCCGTCAGTTCGATCTCGATGACCACCCGGTCCGGGTTCGGCCCCGGCATCCTCCCGTACCGCTCCGCGTACCGCCGCACCGCGTCCGCGATCCGCTCCGGCTCCGTGGACACCCGTGCGCGCCCCTCCAGCGTGGCCCAGCGCCCGCCGTCCACCTGGCACACCGCGACCGCGGCCCCGTCCGCGCCCGCCGCCAGGACGTGCCGCACCTTCCTGCTCGACTTGTTGGTGATCACCCGAGCCAGACCCGCCTCCGGGTCGTATGTCACTCCGACGGGCACCACGTGCGGGGTGCCGTCCGGGCGGAGGGTCGTCAGGGTGCACAGGTGCCGCTCCCGCCAGAAGGCGAGGTATGTCTCGTCGGGGGCACCCGGGTCCACGGAGTAGGAGGCCATGGCCCGCAACCTATCGGTTTGCCTCCCACCCCCTGCCTTGAGTGGAATAGACTCAACTTTGTGTACGTTGCTCAAGTCAGCGTGGATGAGGGCTGACACAAGGAGGAGAACGCGAACGTGGACGCAGAGCTGACCAACAGGAGCCGGGACGCGATCAACGCGGCCAGCAACCGGGCCGTGTCCGAGGGGCACCCCGACTTCACCCCCGCCCACCTGCTGCTGGCTCTGCTCCAGGGCCAGGACAACGAGAACATCACCGACCTGCTCGCCGCCGTCGACGCCGACCAGGCGGCCGTGCGCGCCGGCGCCGAGAAGGCCCTCGCGGGCCTGCCCAGCGTGACCGGGTCCACCGTGTCGCCGCCCCAGCCCAACCGCGAGCTGCTCGCCGTGGTCGCCGACGCCCAGTCCCGCGCCAGGGACCTGGGCGACGAGTACGTCTCCACCGAGCACCTCCTGATCGGGATCGCCGCGAAGGGCGGCCAGGCCGGGGACGTACTCTCCCGGCAGGGTGCGAACGCCGAGAAGCTCATGGAGGCGTTCCAGAAGGCCAGGGGAGGACGCCGGGTGACCACAGCCGATCCGGAGGGGCAGTACAAGGCCCTGGAGAAGTTCGGTACGGACTTCACCGCCGCCGCGCGGGAGGGCAAGCTCGACCCCGTCATCGGCCGGGACCAGGAGATCCGCCGGGTCGTCCAGGTCCTGTCCCGCCGCACCAAGAACAACCCGGTCCTCATCGGTGAGCCCGGCGTCGGCAAGACCGCCGTCGTCGAGGGCCTCGCCCAGCGGATCGTCAAGGGCGACGTGCCCGAGTCCCTGAAGGACAAGCGGCTCGTCGCGCTCGACCTCGGCGCGATGGTCGCCGGGGCGAAGTACCGCGGTGAGTTCGAGGAGCGCCTGAAGACCGTCCTCGCCGAGATCAAGGACTCCGACGGGCAGATCATCACCTTCATCGACGAGCTGCACACCGTCGTCGGCGCGGGCGCAGGCGGCGACTCCGCGATGGACGCCGGCAACATGCTGAAGCCCATGCTGGCCCGCGGCGAGCTGCGCATGGTCGGCGCCACCACCCTCGACGAGTACCGCGAGCGCATCGAGAAGGACCCGGCCCTGGAGCGCCGCTTCCAGCAGGTCCTCGTCTCCGAGCCCACCGTCGAGGACACCATCGCGATCCTGCGCGGACTCAAGGGCCGCTACGAGGCCCACCACAAGGTCCAGATCGCCGACGCCGCCCTGGTCGCCGCCGCCACCCTCTCCGACCGGTACATCACCTCCCGCTTCCTGCCCGACAAGGCCATCGACCTCGTCGACGAGTCCGCCTCCCGCCTGCGCATGGAGATCGACTCCTCGCCCGTCGAGATCGACGAGCTCCAGCGCGCCGTCGACCGGCTGAAGATGGAGGAGCTGGCCCTCGACAAGGAGACCGACGCCGCCTCCCGCGAGCGCCTCGAACGGCTGCGCCGCGACCTCGCCGACAAGGAGGAGGAGCTGCGCGGCCTGAACGCCCGCTGGGAGAAGGAGAAGCAGTCCCTCAACCGCGTCGGCGAGCTGAAGGAGAAGCTCGACGACCTGCGCGGCCAGGCGGAGCGGGCCCAGCGCGACGGCGACTTCGACACCGCCTCCAAGCTCCTCTACGGCGAGATCCCCACCCTGGAGAAGGCCCTGGAGGCCGCCTCCGAGGCGGAGGAAGAGGTCGCGAAGGGCACCATGGTCAAGGACGAGGTCGGCGCCGACGACATCGCCGACGTCGTCGCCTCCTGGACCGGCATCCCCGCCGGGCGCCTGCTGGAGGGCGAGACCCAGAAGCTGCTCCGTATGGAGGACGAGCTGGGCCGTCGCCTCATCGGCCAGACCGAGGCCGTCCGCGCCGTGTCCGACGCGGTACGGCGCTCCCGCGCGGGCATCGCCGACCCGGACCGCCCGACCGGCTCGTTCCTCTTCCTCGGCCCCACCGGCGTCGGCAAGACCGAGCTGGCGAAGGCCCTCGCCGACTTCCTCTTCGACGACGAGCGGGCCATGGTCCGCATCGACATGTCGGAGTACAGCGAGAAGCACAGCGTGGCCCGCCTGGTCGGCGCCCCGCCCGGCTACATCGGCTACGAGGAGGGCGGCCAGCTCACCGAGGCCGTCCGCCGCCGCCCGTACAGCGTGGTGCTGCTGGACGAGGTGGAGAAGGCCCACCCGGAGGTCTTCGACATCCTGCTCCAGGTGCTGGACGACGGCCGCCTCACCGACGGACAGGGCCGGACGGTCGACTTCCGCAACACCATCCTCATCCTCACCTCCAACCTGGGCAGCCAGTTCCTGGTCGACCCGGTCACCACCGAGACGGAGAAGAAGGAGCAGGTCCTGGAGGTGGTCCGGGCCTCCTTCAAGCCGGAGTTCCTCAACCGTCTCGACGACCTCGTGGTCTTCTCCGCCCTGGACAAGGCCGAGCTGGAGCGGATCGCGGGCCTCCAGATCGACCGCCTCGCCAAGCGGCTCGCCGAGCGCCGCCTCACCCTGGAGGTCACCCCGGCGGCCCTCGCGTGGCTCGCCGACGAGGGCAACGACCCCGCGTACGGCGCGCGCCCGCTGCGCCGTCTCGTGCAGACCGCGATCGGCGACCGCCTCGCCAAGGAGATCCTGGCCGGCGAGGTCAAGGACGGCGACACGGTCCGCGTCGACGCCTTCGGCGATGGGCTGATCGTGGGTCCGGCGACCGGAAAGACCCTGTAGTTCCCGACTGCCCGATGAGGCAGGTTGCCGGGTGGGGGGCAAGGGAGAGAGGGTGGGTCGTGACGTCTGGTCTCAGCGACGGCCGGACGAGCCAGACGACAGTTGGAGTGTCCAAGTATGTCCATCGACCCGTCCTCGATTCCGAACTTCGGGGGCCAGCCCGAGCCGCAGCCCGGCCCCCCGCCGGGCCCCGTGGTGCCGGATCAGGACCTCGTGAAGCAGCTCCTCGACCAGATGGAGCTCAAGTACGTCGTCGACGACGAGGGTGACCTCGCGGCGCCGTGGGAGGAGTTCCGCACCTACTTCATGTTCCGGGGCGAGGGCGACCAGCAGGTCTTCTCGGTGCGCACGTTCTACGACCGTCCGCACCAGATCACCGAGAAGCAGGCCCTGCTGGAGACCATCGACGACTGGAACCGCCGCACCCTGTGGCCCAAGGTCTACAGCCACACCCACGACGACGGCACGGTCCGTCTCATCGGTGAGGCCCAGCTCCTGATCGGCACCGGCGTCAGCCTGGAGCACTTCGTCTCCTCGACCGTCAGCTGGGTCCGCGCCGCCATCGAGTTCGACAAGTGGCTCGTCGAGCAGCTCGGCCTCGCCGAGGACATCGACGAGTCCGACAAGCCCGAGAGCGACGACGAGTAGTCCTTCCCTCAGGGCCATTGCACCAGAGCGCACCCGGTTGATCACCGTCAGGTACGCCCGTAGACATAGGAGAGCCCGGCCAGGGCGGTGACCACCCCGGTGGCCTGCCAGGGCCGGGCTCCAGCCGTAGGGCGAGGGCGAGCGCCAGGGGGAGCCGCGGCGCGAACGCCGGCAGCGGGAAGCGCTGCTTCGGCGCGAAGAAGCGTCGTCGCCGAGCGCGATCACCAGCAGGACGGCGGTGTACACCAGCAGCGGCAGCGGCGACCGGTCCAGGAGCGGCAGCGCCGAGGCCACCGCGAGCCCGTTCGGCCGGGACAGCCCCGCCGGCCCCGAGGGCGCCCGCCCCCACCCAGCGCCCGGTGAGCACCGCGTACAGCGCCCAGGCCGCGCACGCGGTGAGCAGCGGCTCCGTGTACGCCATCGACCGCACCACCGAGTGGGCAGCGGCCCCCACAGCAGGACCAGCACGGTCCCGGCGGCGGGACCGTGCAGCCGGGCCCCGACCGCGTACA
>NZ_LIQX01000122.1 GCF_001418475.1 Streptomyces ossamyceticus
TGCTGGACCCGGCCGCCCGGCCCACCGCCCCGGTCACCGCGCCGCACGACGCCGCCGGGCGGCTCGGCGAGCAGGTGGCCCGGCTCGGCCGGGCGCCGGCCCCCGACTGGGGCCTCGGCGAACCCGGCGCGGCCGGCGCGGGCAGCCGCTCCTTCACCCTGCCGGTCCGCGGCGACGCCCCGGCGGCCGTCACCGCCGCGGCGGCGCTCGGGCTGGTGCTGGCGCGCTGTGCCGGCGGCCCCGACGTCGAACTGGGCACCGGCCCCGAGCGCAGTATCTCGTTCACCGCCGAGCCCACCGCCACGGTCGGGGAGTACCTGGAGCGGGTACGCCACGCCGAACCGGTGCCGTCCCGCGACCCCGCGGCCGGCCTGTACGTCACCGAGCCCGCCGAGGTGCTCACCGGCGAGGGCCTCAAGGCCGAGGTCATCGAGGAACGGCCGTTCCTCGCCCCCCTCCACCCGCTGTCGGTGCACGTGGCGGACGACGGCTCCACCGTCCTGTCCGGTGTGTGCCACCACCGGCGCTCCGCCTTCGGCGACTCCGACGTCGAGTGGCTCACCGGCATGCTGGTCACCGCCCACCGGGCGCTGGTCACCGCACGGCCGGACACGCCGCTGGCCGACGTCCCGCTCTTCGACGACGAACAGCGGCAGCGCCTGGCCGTCCTGGGCGGCCTGGGACGCGCACCCGCCGTGCCCGAGGCGGCCGGCGAGCGCATCGAGCGGACCGTGCGGTTCTGGGCCGAACGCACCCCGGACGCGACGGCCCTCACCTTCGAGGGCGAGGAACTGACCTACCGTCAGCTCGACGAGCGCGCTGGGCGGATCGCCGGCGCGCTGCGGACGCTCGGCGTCGCACCGGCGGACCGGGTGGGCGTCTGCCTGGACCGCACGGCCGACCTCGTGGTGATCCTGCTCGGGGTGCTCAAGACGGGCGCGGCGTACGTCCCGATGGACCCCGCCTACCCGGCCGACCGGCTGGCGTACATGACCGAGGACGCGGAACTGTCCCTGGTCGTCACCGAGTCCGACGCGTTTCCCGTCGCGGAGGGCGTGCGGACGGTCCACCCCGGCGCCCTCGCCGCTGCGGACCCGGACGAGCAGGCGCCGACGCCCGGACCGCTCTCCGCCGACGCCGCCGCCTACGTGATCTACACCTCCGGCTCCACCGGCCGCCCCAAGGGCGTCGTCGTCCCGCACCGCAACGTGGCGGCCCTCATGGACGCCACCCGCGCGGACTTCGGGCTCGGTGGCCGTGACGTGTGGACCCTCTTCCACTCCAGTGCCTTCGACTTCTCCGTCTGGGAGATCTGGGGCTGCCTGACGACCGGCGGCCGGCTCGTCGTCGTGCCCTACTGGGCGTCCCGGGACCCGGAGCGGTTCGCCCGGCTGCTGGGCGAGGAACGGGTGACCGTCCTCAGCCAGACCCCGAGCGCGTTCGCCCAGCTGATGGAGGCCGACCGGGCCGAGCCGGTGACGGACTCGGTGCGCCTGGTCGTCTTCGGCGGCGAACCGCTGGACACCCGCCCGCTGCTGTCCTGGCTGGACCGGCACCCGGCGTCGCGGTGCCGGCTGGTCAACATGTTCGGCATCACCGAGACCACCGTGCACGTCACCGCCCAGACCGTCACCCGCCGCGAGGCGCTGACCGGTTCGAGGTCCGTCGGGCGCCCGCTGCCCGGCTGGCACCTCTACGTCCTCGACCCCGAGGGCCGCGAGCTGCCCCCGGGCGTGGCCGGAGAGATCCACGTCGGCGGGGCCGGAGTGGCCGGCCAGTACCTGAACAGGCCCGAACTCACCGCGCAGCGCTTCGTCTCCGACCCGTACGCCCCCGGCCCCATGTACCGCAGCGGCGACCGGGGCCGGCTCCTGCCAGACGGCAGACTGGAGCACCTGGGGCGCCTCGACAACCAGGTGAAGCTGCGCGGCTTCCGCATCGAGCTGGACGAGATCCGCGCCCGGCTGCTGGACGCGCCCGGTGTCGCGGCGGCCGCCGTGGTGCTGCGGCAGAAGCCGGGCGACGCGGCCGGCGCGCGGCTGGACGCCTATGTGGTGCTCCGCGGCGGGGACGGAGGCCCGGGCCCCGACGGCGCCGCGCCGTCGGCCGGAACCGAGGAGGCGCGGCGCCATGCGGCACGGTTCCTGCCCGAGCACATGGTCCCGTCGACGGTCACCGCGTTGCCCGCCCTCCCGCTCACCCCCAACGGCAAGATCGACACGTCCCGCCTGCCGGAGCCCCTCGCCGGCGTGCGGAGCACACCGGCCGCTGCGGACGAGGAGGCCGGCGACCTGGAGACCCGGCTGCACGGCGTGTGGGAGAAGATCTTCGGGTTCCACGTCGGACCGGACGACGACTTCTTCACCCTCGGCGGCAACTCGCTGCTCGCCGTACGCCTGCTGGCCGCGCTCCGCGAGGCCCGGATGCCCGTCTTTCCCCTGCCGCAGCTCTACCTGCACCGCACGGTACGCACCCTGGCCGCCCACCTCGCCGAGGCGGAGGCACACGCATGAGGAGAACACTCGCCCTCGTCGGCGCCGGCTCGCAGATCTACCGGGAGTACCTGCTGCGCTCGGTGGCCGGAGAGTACGACGTCCACCTGCTCGCCGACCGCGCGCCCACCTGGGAGGCGCCGTACCTCACCGGGAACACCGTCCTCGACACCGCCGACCCGGCCGCGCTGGCGGCCGCCGCCCGGGGCCTGGACTGCGCCGGGGTCATCACCTGGGACGACACCCGGGTCGTACAGACCGCCGAACTGGCCCGGCTGCTCGGCCTGCCGGGCAGCCCGCCCGAGGCCGTGCTGCGGTGCCGCGACAAGCGGGCCACCCGCGAGGCGCTCCGTGCCGCGGGGGTGCCGCAGGCCGAGTCGGTGCCCGTCACCTCGCTCCCGCAGGCCCGCGCCGCCGCCGCGCGGGTGGGCTACCCGCTGGTGCTGAAACCCCGGGCGCTGAACGCCAGTACGGGCGTGGTGAAGGTGGAGTCCGCCCACCTGCTGGCCGGCCGGTTCCGGCTGGCCCGCGCGGCGACCGCGCCCGGCGCCGTGGAGGTGGCCCCTGGGGACGTCCTGGTGGAGGAGTACCTCGACGGCCCCGAGATCAGTGTCGACGCGGCCTGGTACGAGGGCCGGATGTCGCTGGCCTTCGTGGCCCGCAAGGACTGCGGCTACCCGCCGTACTTCGAGGAGGTCGGCCACCTCGTCGACGGCCGCGACCCGCTGATGGACGACCCGCGCGTACGGGACGTGGTGGCCGGTGCGCACCGGGCCGTCGGCTTCACCACCGGGTGGACGCACACCGAACTGCGGCTGACCACCGCCGGCCCCAAGGTCGTGGAGATCAACGCCCGGATCGGCGGCGACCGCATCCCGGACATCGGCCGGCTCGCCCTCGGTGTCGACGCCGCGCTCGTCGCCGCCCGCGTGGCCTGCGGCGACGAGCCCGACATCCGCCCCGACCGGCACCGCGTGGCGGCCGTCCGCTTCCACTATCCGGAGGCGGACTGCATCGCCCGCCACGTGTCGATCGACCGCGCGGCGCTGCCCCCCGGGGTGGACTCCGCCCTGGCGGTCGCCCTCCCCGGCCAGGAGCTGCGGCTGCCGCCGCACGGCCATGTCGCCGGCCGCTACGCCCTGGTGACCGTCGTAGGCGACACCCGCGAAGGGTGCCTGGCCGACCTCGACAAGGCCGCGCCCGCGATCGGTCTGGAGGTGCTGCGCCCCCTCTGACGCCGGGCGGCGCCACCCGGCTTGCCCGGTGGCCGCCCCAGCCGCGCACGGGGCCGACGACAGTAGTGGTGAAAGTGCTGGTCACAGCCACTCATTAATAGCTGCGACCAGCATTGTCGCTACGTAGCGGACGGCGAGTTTGTCGTACCGAGTGGCAACGGCCCGGTGGCGCTTGAGCCGGTCGCCGGCGACGGCTTCCAGGGACAGCGGCGCAACGCCATCACCGACCACAACGACGTCATCAACGTGATGACCGACCGGCTGATGAAGCGTGCGGTCCTCTGCATCAACTCGGGGCGCCGCTGCGGCTGACCGAACCGACCGGGCCACGACTCCCCCGGCCCCATGGCCTCAGGCCACCGGGCCTCCGTCCGTCCGTATGACGGCACCACGCCGCTATCAGCCGTTGTTGCGCCGCACGGCGGCCGCACGGCGGGCCTCCGCCAGCTTGCGGGCCTCGCCGGCCTTGCGGGACGTGCCCCCGGTACCGCGCGACGTGCCGCCGGCGCCGCGGGAGGTGCCCTTGGCCGCGCCCTTGGACGTGCCGAGGCCCCGGAAGGGAGCGTTGGTGTTCTTGGGGCGGGCGGGGGGCCCGCCGTCCAGCGGGGTCCCCGAGGGAGCCTTCGCGCCGGTGATCCGGCTCAGCTCCGCCTCCCCCGAGCGCACCTTGGTGACGGTCGCCTCGATGCCCGCCCCGGCCATCATCAGGCTCACCTCACGGCGCTGGCCCGACAGGACGAGCGTGACCACGCTGCCGGACTCGCCGGCGCGGGCGGTGCGGCCCGCCCGGTGCACGTAGTCCTTGGGGTCGGTGGGCGGATCCACGTTGACCACGAGATCGAGGTCGTCGACGTGCAGGCCGCGGGCCGCGACATTGGTCGCCACCAGAACGGTGATCCGGCCGTCCTTGAACTGCGCCAGCGTCGCGGTGCGCTGGGGCTGCGCCTTGCCGCTGTGCAGGGCCCCGGCGCGCACACCGCTCGCCCGCAGATGCCGGGTGAGCTGGTCGACGGCGTGCTTGGTGTCGAGGAACAGCAGGACGCGGCCGTCACGGGCGGCGATCTCCGTGGTGACGGCGTAGCGGTCGGGGCCGTGGACGACCAGGACGTGGTGCTCCATCGTCGTGACCGCGCCCGCGGACGGGTCGACCGAGTGGACGACGGGGTCGCGGAGGTAGTCGCGGACCAGCTGGTCGACGTCGCCGTCCAGCGTGGCCGAGAACAGCATCCGCTGGCCGTCGGGGTGCACCTGGTCGAGGGCGTCGACGACCTGCGGCAGGAATCCCAGGTCGCACATCTGGTCGGCCTCGTCCAGCACCGTGATCCTCACCCGCCCCAGACGGCAGGCCTTGCGCTCGATCAGGTCGTGCAGGCGCCCGGGAGTGGCGACGACCACCTCCGCGCCCTCGCGCAGCGCGGCGATCTGCCGGCCGATCGACAGGCCGCCGACGACCGTGGCCATCCGCAGCCGCAGTGCCTCGGCGTACGGTGCCAGCGCCTCGGTGACCTGTTCGGCCAGTTCCCGGGTGGGCACCAGGACGAGCGCGTGCGGCTGCTTCGGTTCGGCGCGCCGCCCGGCCGTGCGGGTCAGCAGCGGCAGACCGAAGGCGAGCGTCTTGCCCGAGCCGGTGCGCCCGCGCCCCAGGACGTCGCGCCCTTGCAGCGCGTCGGGCAGGGTGGCGGCCTGGATGGGGAAGGGTTCACGCACGCCGAGCCGGGTCAGGGTCCGCAGCACCTCCGCCGGCAGTCCCGCGCCGGCGAAGGAGACGGCCGGGGACGGCGGCTCCGGGGGCGCCGTGGCCGCGGGCCGGCCGGAACCGGCGTGAGCCGTGCCGGAGTCTTCGGGATGCTTCATGAACTGCCTTCCGCAGAGGACGTATGGGGAAGGCCCGGCAGGATCGAACGGCCCACGCACCAGTGCCGGCCGACCACGCGGAACCACCCACCGCGACGACCACGCAAACGCATGACGCTAACACACGCCAGCGACAGTCCCCTGGCCGCCGACGTACGCACCTCGTCGCCCCGCACCCCCACGCGAAGGTGCCTGACGTGGGAGGACCCCGTCAGGCACCCGTCGGCCGGCTTCCCGGATCAGGCCGGTCAGCGCTGCAGGGTGAGGACGCCCGGCCGGTACGGCCAGCGGTTGTAGGGGCCGTTGCCCGAGTTGGGGGCCTTGCCCTGGTAGAGGAACTGCAGGTTGCAGGGGTCGACGGTCATGGTCTGGTCGGGGTTGTTGCGGACCAGGTCACCGTGGCTGATGTCGTTGGTCCAGGTGGCACCGCTGTTGGCCTTGCCCGCGAAGGGCCTGCTCTCGCTGGCGGCCTGCGGGGTCCACGAACCGTTGAGGCTGGAGGAGGTGAAGGAGCGGAAGTAGCGCCCGTTCGCCCCCATGGCCTCCACGATCATGAGGTACTGGTTCTGGTCCTGGAGCTTGTAGACCTGCGGCGCCTCGAACAGCCTTTCCTTCGTGTCGCTCATGATCGTCGTGTACGACGACCCGAAGTTGCCCGGGAAGTTCCCGATCGGCATGCTCGCCCGGTAGATCTTGCCGTTGTCACCGGCGAAGAACAGGTACATGTTCTGACCGTCGGCGATCAGCGTCTGGTCGATCGGGCCGGTGTCGGAGCCGGAGATGCTTCCGGTGAACAGCGGCTGCGGCGCGGACCAGCCGTTGGGGTTGGTGGGGTCGCTCGACGTGCGGTAGATGAAGGGCCACGCACCCCACTGGTACGCCAGGACCCAGACCCGCTTGGGCGCGAAGTAGAACAGCGTGGGCGCCACCGTGGACTGGTTCATGCTGTTCTGGCGGGCCGAGCCCATGTCCGACCAGTTCGTGAAGGGGGTGAACATCATCGAGCCCCAGTTCGAGCCGAAGTTCGTCCCGTAGACCAGGTGCTTGCCGTTGTACGTCACGTTGGTGAAGTCCTTCAGCGAGGCCCACCCGTTCGAGGGCTGCGCCAGCGGACCCGTCGACGTCCACCGGTACGTCGACGGGAGGGCACAGGCGGCGCTGGTGGCGGCCTGGGCCGGGTTGGCGACGAGCGACGCCGCCGAGATCAGGGCCGCGGTCGCGGCGGCCAGCCCCACAGACAGACGCTTGCGGCCGAACGTTCCTTTGCGCATGACGACCTCTCGATTCTGGAGTGAACGGTTCCCGACCGGCCCTGTCGGAGGGGCGGCCGGACTGTCGATGCGGTGCGGCTGACGGCGGTCTACGGGCGCGGGGGCGACCGGGGTCCCCGCGTCCCTGTGCGACCCGCCTCGCCGCACTGACGAGGGCATGACATACGCATGAGCGACGTACTCCTTGCGGCTCGAACTGTTTCGATGGGCGCGACCCGAGGTGCCCCGCCGCCCGAGCGGAACAGCCTTGTGGCGCGTGCGTGATTTCGAACAAGGGGCGGAGTGTCGACCAATTCGGATCATAGGGAGCCGGTGAACGGCGTCAATACCTCTCGCAAGATTCGGTACGCACTCCGAAACATTTCGACGGGTAAGGGGCGGTCCGGGCGCATGCGAGGTCCCCCGAGGTTGCGAATCAGCCAGAGCAAAGCATCGACCGGCACACAGGAAGTCCGGAAAGGCGCGTTCGAAGAGCCCGCCGAAGGCGTAAGTCAAGGTGGAACGCGCCCTGCGGGGTTCCCGGGCGCCCCGCGCGCCGACGCCGAGAGGTGAGGGTTTCGAATGAGGCGAAGCAAACAGATCTTGGCGGCGGCACCGGCACGCGAAGCCTCGGCGCCCCCTGGTCTTCTCGCGCGCCGGTGGCACGTGTCCACGCGGCTGACCGTCATCCTGCTCGTCCCGGTGCTCACCAATCTGGTGCTGGGCGGCATACAGGTGCGGTCATCCGTGGAGACCTGGCAGTCGGCCAAGGTCGCGGAGCACGTGGCGCGGATCGTCGCCGCCGGCAGCGCCTACCACTCGGCGCTTCTCGACGAGCGGGACCTCTCCGTGGCGCCGCTGCTCCAGGGCAGACGGGACAGCACGGTGGTGCGGGACGTACGGGCGGTCACCGACCTGCGCGCGGCCGACTTCCGGCGGGAGGTCGCCGCGCTGCCCGCCGGGCACGGCCTGGAACAGCGGATCAGCCAGGTGGAGCGGGTCTGGCCCCAGCTGGCGGCGGTGCGCGCGCAGGCGTTCACCACGGGCACGGATCCGGTGGCCACGGAGGAGGGCTACGCCGTCCTGGGCCGGCTGATCATCGGGTTGGCCAACGAGTTGGGGTTCGGCATGGAGAACTCCGCGTCGTACGGCCGCATGGTGTACTCCCTCGCCCTGGCGAAGGAGGCCGCGTCTCTCCAGCGGTCGGTCGGCGTGCACCTCATGGTCCGGCCCGGCGACACCGGGCCGCTTCGTGAACAGCAGCTCAACGCGTTCCTGGCGTACCGCCGTCTGGAGGTCATCGCGGCCCGGACGTACGGGGCGACCGGGACGGACGCCACCGTAGCCCGGCTCACCTCCGGCACGGCGCAGCGACAGGCGACGGGACCGGCGGGGCCGACGGGGCCGACGGGGCACCGCAGGGAGCGGGAGTCGGAGCGGCTGGAGGGGCCCGGGCGGCTGGTGCCCGGCGGGGAGCACCGCACGACGGTCGCGGGCAGCGGCCGGGCGGCCTTACCCGGCCTGGAACGGATGACGGAGCGGATCGCGGCCGGGGAGGGGCCCGCCGTCCTCGCGGCGCAGGGCATCACCCCGGCCACGTGGATGGCCGCCTCGACCCGGAAGTTCGAGGCGTACGGCAGGGTCGAGCGGCAGCTGATCGACGCCGCGGTGGACGAGGCGGCACGGATCGCGTCGGATGCCCGGCGTGCCGCGTTCGTCAAGGGCTTGGTCGTCGTGGTGGCCCTGCTCGCCGCGTTCCTCGTCACGGCGCTCATGGCCCGGCAGATGAGCCGCTCGATGCGCGGGCTGCGCACCGCCGCCCTCACCATCGCGGAGCAGCGGCTGCCCGTGCTGTACGACCGGCTCTCGCGCACCGACCCGGGTCGGGTGGACACGCGGGTGGCGCCGATCCCGATCACCACCACGGACGAGATCGGCGAGGTCGCCCGCGCGTTCGACCAGGTCCACCGCGAGGCCGTCCGGCTCGCCGCCGAGCAGGCCCTGCTGCGGGGCAACATCAACGCGATCTTCACCAACCTCTCGCGCCGCAACCAGTCGCTGATCGAGGGCCAGCTGACCCTCATCACCGACCTGGAGAACAACGAGGCCGACCCCGACCAGCTGGAGAACCTCTTCAAGCTGGACCACCTGGCCACCCGTATGCGCCGCAACGGCGAGAACCTCCTGGTCCTCGCCGGCGAGGAACCCGGCCGCCGCTGGGACCAGCCGGTCCCGCTGATCGACGTCCTGCGCGCCGCCTCCTCCGAGGTGGAGCAGTACGAGCGCATCGAACTGTCCGGCGTCCCCGAGGCCGAGATCCACGGCCGCGCCGTCACCGACCTCGTGCACCTGCTGGCCGAGCTGCTGGAGAACGCCACCACGTTCTCCTCCCCGCAGACCAAGGTCCGCGTCACCG
Source organism: Streptomyces ossamyceticus (assembly GCF_001418475.1). Lineage (GTDB taxonomy): Bacteria > Actinomycetota > Actinomycetes > Streptomycetales > Streptomycetaceae > Streptomyces > Streptomyces ossamyceticus. The sequence goes on from NZ_LIQX01000122.1 coordinate 9,248, forward strand.
CGACCCGTCTCCCCGACGGCCGCGTGATGATCGAGATCCACGACAAGGGCATCGGCCTCACCGCCGAGGACTTCGCCGACATCAACCACAAGCTGGCCAACCCGCCGACCGTGGACGCCGCGATCTCCCAGCGCATGGGCCTGTTCGTGGTCGGCCGCCTCTCCGACCGCCACGGCATCCGCGTCCAGCTCCGCCCCTCCGGCGAGCAGGCCGGCACGACCTCCCTGGTCATGCTGCCGGACGTCATCACCCACGGTGGCGGCGGCGAGCAGCAGCCCCCGGTGGACCAGTTCACGGTCTCCCAGATCATCCCGGAGCAGCACGCGTTCCAGCAGCAGCAGAGCGCCCCGATGCGCACCGCCGCCGAGCTGGGCTTCGACGACAGCCGCTACGAGATACCCAACGACATCCGCGAGCTGGACCCGGTGGGCCGCTCCCTGATGCGTGAGGAGCGCCGTGCGGCCCTGGAGGCCCAGACGCACGGCAACCCGGCCATCGAGCCGCCGCGCTACGGCGACGACTTCCAGGCACCCGATCCGTCGTACGACAACGGCGCGACGGCCTATGTGGACCAGCAGCGGGCCTACGACCAGCAGACGGCGTACGAGGAGCCGCAGCAGCCGTCGTACGACGAGGCGTACTTCGGTCAGGGCGGCGCCGTACAGAACGGCAACGGGCAGCAGCGGGGCGGGAACGACACGTTCTCCGCGACCGGCGGTTACCCGGAGCCCGCCTATGCGGAGCCCGCGCAGGAGGAGCAGGCCCCGGCGGCCCCGGAGACCTACTCGGGCTTCGAGGAGTCGTCCTATCAGGACGACTGGCCGCAGCAGCAGGACTACCAGAGCTCCTACCGCTCCGAGTACGCTCCGGAACCGGAATCTTCGCAGGCCGCTGACGTGAAGGAGCCGGACCGCGTAGGCTTCGACCGTCCGGGATCCACTCCTTCCGCCGGCCACGCGCTGACCGACGCCGGCCTCCCCCGCCGCGGGTCCACCGCGAGCATGGGCGGCACGAGCGCGGGCGCCGTGAACGGACGACAGGATGTGTCCCAGGACCAGCCGACGACCGGGGGGCCGAACGGCGACTGGCGCTCGGCCAACGACGAGCGCTGGCAGCAGGCGTCCCAGTTGAAGAAGCCGAAGGCGGGCGGAGTCACCTCCTCCGGCCTGCCGCGGCGGGTGCCCAAGGCCAATCTGGTCGAGGGGGCCGCCACGACGACCCCGCAGGGAGGTCCACAGATCTCCCGCGCCCCCGAGGACGTCCGGGGCAGGCTGAGCAACCTGCGCCGGGGTGTCCAGCGAGGGCGCAACGCAGGCAGTGAAACGAACGGCCAGGGCTTCGGTCCTGACAGCACCTACAACCAGGAGCGTTAGTGTGAGCCCGATGAGCCAGGCGGCACAGAACCTGAACTGGTTGATCACCAACTTCGTGGACAACACCCCCGGGGTGTCTCACACGGTGGTGGTCTCCGCCGACGGACTCCTTCTGGCGATGTCCGAAGGGTTTCCGCGCGACCGAGCCGACCAGCTGGCGGCCGTCGCGTCGGGTCTGACCTCTCTGACCGCGGGTGCCTCCCGCATCTTCGAAGGTGGCAGCGTCAATCAGACGGTTGTGGAGATGGAGCGGGGATTCCTGTTCATCATGTCCATTTCCGACGGTTCCTCGCTCGCCGTTCTCGCACATCCGGAAGCCGACATCGGTCTCATCGGGTACGAGATGGCCCTTCTGGTGGACCGTGCCGGCACGGTCCTGACGCCCGATCTTCGTGCGGAGCTCCAGGGCAGCCTGCTCAACTAACAGTGAGACGGTGCGTTTTGGCGTCCCGGGGCCGTAAGGTTTCGGGACGCGGCTTCCAATGAGCCATGGATGCCAGCACAGTCGGAGGAGGAGAGAACGTGGCAACACCCCCAGGCGGTTCATCGTCGGGCAACTGGTCCTACCCTGGCCAGGGGCCGGGCCAGGGTGACCAGAATCGGTACAACTTCCCCTCCGCACCGAGCCGCCAGCAGCCGTACGCACCGCAGGGCCCCGGCCCTTCGCCGTACGACCAGCCGCCTGCGCCGCGCATCCAGCCGGTACAGCCGCAGCGCCGTAGCCCCGAGCCGTCTCCTGCGGGAGGGGCAAGCAACCCCCTGGTGCGCCCGTACGCCATGACAGGCGGCCGCACCAGGCCGCGCTACCAGCTCGCCATCGAGGCGCTGGTGCACACCACCGCGCAGCCGCACCAGATGCAGGGCCAGCTGCCCGAGCATCAGCGGATCTGCAACCTCTGCCGGGAGATCAAGTCGGTGGCCGAGATCTCGGCCCTGCTGACGATCCCTCTCGGCGTGGCCAGGATCCTCGTCGCCGACTTGGCGGAGGCGGGCCTGGTCGCCATCCATCAGCCCGGCGGCGACGAGAACGCCGGCGGCCAGCCAGACGTGACACTGCTCGAAAGGGTGCTCAGTGGACTTCGCAAGCTCTAGCGGCGGTCCTTCCCGCTCCACCACCTCAGCGAAGATCGTGGTGGCGGGTGGCTTCGGCGTGGGCAAGACCACGTTCGTGGGTGCCGTCTCCGAGATCAACCCGCTGCGTACCGAGGCCGTCATGACCTCCGCGTCCGCGGGCATCGACGACCTCACCCACACCGGGGACAAGACGACCACCACCGTCGCCATGGACTTCGGTCGTATCACCCTGGACCAGGACCTGATCCTGTACCTGTTCGGCACGCCCGGCCAGGACCGTTTCTGGTTCATGTGGGACGACCTGGTCCGCGGTGCCATCGGCGCCGTGGTCCTGGTGGACACCCGCCGTCTCGCCGACTGCTTCCCCGCGGTCGACTACTTCGAGAACAGCGGGCTGCCGTTCGTCATCGCGCTCAACGGGTTCGACGGTCAGCAGCCGTACACCCCGGACGAGGTGCGCGAGGCGCTGCAGATCGGACCCGACACCCCGATCATCACCACCGACGCGCGGCACCGGGCCGACGCCAAGTCTGCGCTGATCACTCTGGTCGAGCACGCGCTGATGGCGCGCCTGCGGTAGGTCCGCGACGCTCAGCCGTACGAAGGGGCCCCTCGTTGTGAGGGGCCCCTTCGTTTCGTCCGGCTTCGGCGCGTCGCCGTGGGGGTGGGTGTGCTTCGGCGACCGCGGGTCCGTCGTGGCCGGTCGCGCAGTTCCCCGCGCCCCTGAGGGTGCCGGGCGGCGGCTGTGAGGACCTCCCCCTTGCCGGGCGGCGGTCCGGGGCACCGTAGGCACGCGCGAAGGCCCCGGTCGCTCCCCTTGTCGGGGGCGCCGGGGCCTTCGGACGGCTGGGTGCCGCGAGGTCACCGCCAGCTGTGCGGGGCGCGGAAGCCGGGCTCGCGCTCCAGGCGGCGCCAGCCGGCGCGGGCGCGGCCGTGGTGGATCGGGGTCTCGGCGGGCCGGGCGGCCGCGCGGGCGAGGAGCAGCGCGGTGATCGCGGCCACTTCCTCGGGTTCGGCGTGGCCCTTCTCGACGCGAATATCAGGAAGCTTCATGGAAGTCAGTCTCCGTGGATGAGGTTTCCGCAGGGGTACGGCGAAGGAACCGGCGGATTACTGCGGCGGGTTGCCGTGCTTGCGGGAGGGCAGGTCGGCGTGCTTCGTGTGGAGCATCGCCAGGGAGCGGATGAGCACGGAGCGGGTGTCCGCGGGGTCGATGACGTCGTCCACGAGGCCGCGCTCGGCCGCGTAGTACGGGTGCATCAGCTCGGCCTTGTACTCCTTGACCATGCGCACGCGCATCGCCTCGGGGTCCTCGGCGTCGGCGATCTGCCGACGGAAGATGACGTTGGCGGCACCCTCGGCGCCCATCACCGCGATCTCGTTGGTGGGCCACGCGTAGGTGAGGTCGGCACCGATGGACTGGCTGTCCATGACGATGTACGCACCTCCGTAGGCCTTCCGAAGGATCAGGGAGATCCTCGGCACGGTCGCGTTGCAGTAGGCGTACAGGAGCTTCGCGCCGTGGCGGATGATTCCACCGTGCTCCTGGTCTACACCAGGCAGGAAGCCGGGGACGTCCAGAAGAGTGACGATCGGGATGTTGAAGGCGTCGCACATCTGCACGAAGCGCGCGGCCTTCTCGCTGGCCTCGATGTCGAGGACACCCGCGAGGGTCTGCGGCTGGTTGGCGACGATGCCGACCACCTGGCCGTCGAGGCGGCCGAGGGCGCAGATGATGTTGCGGGCCCAGCGCTCGTGGACCTCCAGGTAGTCGCCGTCGTCGACGATCTCCTCGATGACCTTGGTCATGTCGTAGGGCCGGTTGCCGTCCGCGGGGACCAGGTCGAGGAGGACGTCGCTGCGGCGGTCCACCGGGTCGGAGGCCTCCGCGCGCGGGGGGTTCTCCCGGTTGTTCTGCGGGAGCATCGCCAGGAGGTAGCGCACCTCGGCGATGCACGTCTCCTCGTCGTCGTACGCGAAGTGCGCGACACCGCTGGTCTCGGCGTGCACGTCCGCGCCGCCGAGGCCGTTCTGGGTGATCTCCTCACCGGTGACGGCCTTGACGACGTCCGGGCCGGTGATGAACATCTGCGAGGTCTCGCGGACCATGAACACGAAGTCGGTCAGGGCGGGGCTGTACGCCGCGCCGCCCGCGCAGGGGCCGAGCATCACGCTGATCTGCGGGATGACACCGGACGCCCTGGTGTTGCGCTGGAAGATGCCGCCGTAGCCGGCGAGGGCGGAGACGCCCTCCTGGATACGGGCGCCTGCGCCGTCGTTGAGGGAGACGAGCGGGGCACCGGCCGCGATGGCCATGTCCATGATCTTGTGGATCTTGGTGGCGTGGGCCTCGCCCAGCGCGCCGCCGAAGATACGGAAGTCATGGGCGTAGACGAAGACCGTGCGGCCCTCCACCGTGCCCCAGCCGGTGACGACACCGTCGGTGTACGGCTTCTTGGCCTCCAGACCGAAGCCCGAGGCGCGGTGCCGACGCAGCTGCTCGACCTCGTTGAAGGAGCCCGGGTCGAGCAGCAGCTCGATGCGCTCCCGGGAGGTCAGCTTGCCCTTGGCGTGCTGCGCCTCGGTCGCCTTCTCGCTCGGGCCGGCGATCGCCTGCGCACGGATCTCGTGCAGTTCGGCCACTCGCCCACGCGCGTCCGTCGGCTCACCCAGCGCCTCATCCAAAACGGTCATGTAGCGACCTTACGAAGTCGAACAAGAAAACCGGGCCGTTGACTCCGTACAGTCTCCGGCGCGTTTTCCTGGTACCCCTGAACAGAACTGTTCCGGCATGCAGCCGACCCGACTGCTCAGGGGGTGCGTGGCTTGTCGGGGTCTCACAAAGTCGGGTGGTCGCCTCAGGCGAGAGTCACGTCACAGGTGTGGGTGGCGCAGGCGGTGCCGGGGGTCACGCGGAGCCGTACTCGGCGCTCTGTCGTCTCCAGCACCTCGACGGAGGGGTCGGTCCGGGCCACCGAGCGGACGGGGCCGTTCCAGGTGATCTCGACCGGCTCTCCGGTGCGCGGCGGTTCGCTCACGCAGAGGGTAGCGGTGCGGCCCCGGCGGCGGACGAGGACGCTCGCGCCGGCCGAGGCGGTGAGCGGTCCGGCTGCCCGGCCGGCCGTCCAGAAGTTCGCCGCCGTCACGCCGAGCGGGGCGACATGGACCGCCTGGCGCGCGCTGTCGTTGGCGAGGACCGACAACCACCGCCGGTCGGCGGCACGGGCGGCGACGGCGCGACGGGAGGCCCCGGGCATGAGGACGTAGACGTAGGCCGCGTCGGTGGGGTCGGTGCCGTGGTCCAGCCACAGGGTCTGCCAGCGCCGGGTGCGGCGTTCGGTGGTGCCGCCGGTGTTGATGTCGGACCAGGCGCCGGTGCGGTCCTCGCGGAGGGTGCGCAGGTCCGCCCGTGTGCGGCCGGGCAGGACCCAGCCACCGTGGCCCGCCAGGTGGGCCCAGTCCGGGCCTTGCACGAAGGGGTGGTGGCCGCTGGCGCTGTCATCGGGATGGCCCAGGTTGCGGTTGTCGACGACGGTCTCGACCGGGACGCCGTCGGCGCAGCTGATCCCCGCGCCGAGGCAGATGACGCAGTCGTCGACGCAGAACCACGACTTGTGGGCCTGGAGGGTGGAGCCCAGCCCTTTCAGGTGCTGGCCGATCGCCGCGTACGTGCCGTCCGTGGTCCCGCCGACCCACCGCGCGGCGGGCTTCGGCGCTCCCCATTCGCCGCCCTCCCTGTCGGCGAGGCGCTTGGTCGAGACGGTCGTGCCGGGGAGCCGGTACCAGTCGACGGTGGGCCAGAACCAGTCGGTGTACTGATCGGACCGGACGCCGTGCCCTCTGGGCCACCACAGGGTCATCCCGGCTCCGGTGTGCCAGCCGCGCGGGTTCTCGCCGTTGCCGCACTCGTAGTGGGCGATGCGGCCGGAGGCCAGGGAGAGGGCGGCCACGAAGCCGGGGCGGCGGTGGACTGCGCGGTCCATGGCGGCGAACAGGTGGTGCCCGACGGGGTCGGGGGCGGGCGGTGCCGGGGACGCCGCGACGGCGTGGAGCCGGGCCAGGTCGGCGACGCCGAACTGGGGGGCGGTGAGGATCGGGGTCACCGTGTCGCGTTCGATCCACCCCTTGACCCGTGCGTGCCATCGTTCGCGCTCGGCCGCGCCGGCGCCCAGCGCGAGGAGGGCGATCGCCGCGATGAGCGCCTGCCCGTGGAAGTGATCGCCCCGCAGGACGTGCCGGTCGTCGCTCTTGAGGTGTCCGCGGCTGATGGCCCGGCCGTTGACGGTGTCCATGACCAGGCCGTCGTGGAGGAGGGGGGCGTACGCCCGCTCGACACTGTCGAGGACGATCTGCCGGCCCGGGTCGGTGACCTGCCAGGAGGACCCGGCCAGCAGGGCGAACAGCCGCCCCAGCCCGTCGAGCATCACCTGCCCGTACGTCCCCGAGTAGGCGACCCAGGTGTGCTGCACGAAGGAGCCGTCGGCGTAGAGCCCGTCCCCCTGGGTGACGTACGGGAAGACCGGTGAGAGGGCGTCGCGGGCGAGGGCGATCTTCTCGGGGGCCCGGCCGAGGATGCCGCGCAGGGCGACACCGCGGCAGAGGTCGACCCGGTTGGCGCCGGTGGAGGTGCCGGTGTACTCGCGCAGCATCGCGTCGGGGACGAAGTGGTCGACCGCAGCGCAGGCGGCGTCGCGCCGGGCGGGAGTCAGCTCGTCATGCAGGGCCGCGACGATGTCCGTCAGGAGGCGGGGGCTGCCGATCTGCCACTCCCACCAGTTGCCGTAGCGGGTGGTCGAGGGGTTGTAGACGGTCTCGGAGAGGTGGTCGAGGCCGCGGGTGACGTCCGCGAGGAGGGTGGCGTCGCCGGTCGCGCCGGTGCCCGGCTGGACGTACGCCTGGGTCATCGTCCACAGCCGCGCATAGCTCTGGGTGATGCCGGCGGGCGGATCGAAGGGGCGGTCGGGCCACAGGGAGCGGGGAGCGGGCGCCATGGTCGCCCGGAAGCCCCGGGCCAGCTCGCCGGTTTCCCGGAGGCGGGCGGCGTAGGGCTCGGCGGTGGGGTCGTAGCCCGTGCCGAGGGCGATGGTGAGCCAGCGGTGGCGGAGCGCCTCGAACTCGTCCGGCTCGCGCTCGTCGGGGTCCAACTCCTCCGGCACGCGCTCGTCCGCCGAGGAGAGTGCGGCATGCGCGAGAGTGGGGGTGGGGGTCGCCGCCAGGGTCGCGGCGAGCAGGAACGTACGACGCGTGGGGGTCATGCGCATGCCGTATCACCTCCTCGACCGGAGATCAACGCTGTGTAACCCGACGATCACCCTCTCGACAAGATTGAAAGTTGAACGGAATAGGACTACGGTGGGCCGTGTTCAGTTAGTTGAACATTGAACGACATCACCTCCAAGGAGTACGTCATGAGCATCTTCGGCCGCAAGAACGACACCACCGCCTCCGAGACGGCCGTGGCGACCGCCTCCCCGGTGAACCCCGAGCTGGCCGCGCTGACCGGCGACTACACGATCGACGCGTCCCACACCACGCTCGGCTTCGTCGCCCGGCACGCCATGGTCACCAACGTCAAGGGCAGCTTCCTCGACTTCTCGGGCTCCCTGCATCTCGACGGCACGGACCCGTCCCGCTCGACCGCCGCCCTCGACGTCACGATGGACAGCATCGACACCGGCAACGCCGATCGGGACGGCCACCTCAAGAGCGCGGACTTCTTCAAGACGGACGAGTTCCCGACGATGACCTTCCGCTCGACCTCCGCGGAGGCGCTCGGGGGCGACGACTACCGCATCACCGGTGACCTCTCCATCCTCGGCACCACCAAGCCGCTCACCATCGACCTGGAGTTCAACGGCGCCGCCAAGGACCCCTTCGGCAACGAGCGCGTCGGGTTCGAGGGCAAGGCGGAGATCCTGCGCTCCGAGTGGGGCCTCACCTGGAACGCCGCGCTGGAGACGGGCGGCGTGCTGGTCTCCGACAAGATCAAGCTGCGCTTCGACATCTCGGCGATCCGCAACGCCGAGTGACCCGGGCCGGGGGAAGCGGAGCGGACCGGCCGGCCGCCCACCGGGCACCGGCCGGCCACCCACCGGGGAGCGGCCCGTCACCCACCGGGCACCGGCCGGTCCTCACTCCGGTCGGCCCGCCTCCAGCCTCTCCAGTGCCGCCCCCAGTCGGGCGGCACGCGTATGGGGCGTACGGGCCTTGAGCAGGCCCAGCACGAGGAGATACCGGTCGGTCCTCCCGAGCCGGTCGAACGTCTGTCGGGCGCGAGGCCGGTGTGCGAGGGCCGCTTCCAGGTCCTCCGGTACGGCCGCCTCCTTCTGGGACGCGTACGCCGACGCCCAGCGCCCGTCCGCCTTCGCGGCGTCGACCTCCGCGAGGCCGCCGGGTCGCATCCGGCCCTCGGCGGTCAGTTCCTCCACCCTGCGCACGTTCACCATCGACCAGTCACTGCGCGGCCTGCGCGGTGTGATGCGTTGCAGATAGTGGGCCTCGTCGAACCGGCGCCGGTGCCCGGTGATCCAGCCGTGGCAGAGGGCGACGTCATTGACCTCTCCGGCGCCGACGGACGGGATCCCGCTCCCCTTCTTGGCGACCTTCACCCACAGACCGGGGTGCGGCGCGGGATGCGCGCCCAGCCATGCGTCGAGCCGGTCGGCGTCCTCGAACGCCAGCGCGTCCGCGCGCGCTTGGGCTTCGACGGACACGGGGGCCTCGAAGCTGTCGTGAGTGACCATGAGGCCAAGCTAGACGGGCTGTAGGCCAGTTCCTGTCCTACAGGCGGACGCAACGGGAAACCAGGTGGCTGGTTCGGACCTCTTGTGTGAGGGGTTGCGGCGTTCCCATAATCCAGCAACAGAAATTGATTTGAGCATGCCAGCATGCGGCGCTCCCCGGCGTTGTCTGATTTGGCATGCTCTCGTCAAGTCTGGGTTCGGTTGCACGAGTCCCCGCATGCTCGACCCCCCACGGAAGGCATCACCTTGAAGCGACTCATCACCGCCCTGAAGAGATGCGCCGCCGTCGGCGCCGCCGCGCTCGCGATCGCCAGCCTCCAGCCGGTCTCGGCGGCCCAGGCCGCCCCGTCACCGGTCGTCGGCGGCACACGTGCGGCACAGGGCGAGTTCCCGTTCATGGTCCGGTTGTCGATGGGCTGTGGCGGCGCGCTGTACACACAGCAGATCGTCCTCACCGCCGCGCACTGTGTCGGCGCGACCGGGAACAACACCAGCATCACCGCCACCGCCGGTGTCGTGGACCTCCAGAGCACCAGCGGGCGGGTCCAGGTCCGCTCCACAAAGGTGTACCGCGCCCCCGGCTACAACGGCACCGGCAAGGACTGGGCGCTCATCAAGCTCGCCCAGCCGATCAACCTGCCGACCCTGAAGATCGCCACCAACACCCAGTACAACACCGGTGACTTCACCGTCGCCGGCTGGGGAGCGGCCCGCGAGGGCGGCGCCCAGCAGCGCTACATGCTCAAGGCCACGGTCCCCTTCATCAGTGACGCGACCTGCCGCGCCTACGGCGGCCTCTACAGCGGCCTCGTCGCCGCCGAGGAGATCTGCGCCGGCTTCGCCTCGGGCGGCGTCGACACCTGCCAGGGCGACTCGGGCGGCCCGATGTTCCGCCGCGACAACGCCGGCGCCTGGATCCAGGTCGGCATCGTCAGCTGGGGCGACGGCTGCGCCCGGCCCAACGCCCCGGGTGTCTACTCCGAGGTCTCGACCTTCGCCTCCCAGATAGCGGCGGGCGCCGCCACGCTCTGACCGGCATCCCGGCACCCCTGGCACCACTCCGTACGAACGACGCCCACGGGCCCGGCGCTGAGCGCGCCGGGCCCGTGCCCGTACTCGTCACTCGTCCGTACTCAGAAGCCGCCGCCGAAGTCCCCTCCGCCGAAGTCGCCGCCCCCTCCGAAGTCGCCGCCGAAGCCGCCGGAGAAGTCGTCCGTGTTGAAGTCGCCGCCGGAGACGTCACCGCCGCCGTAGCCGCCCGCGCCGAAGTCGCCGTAGCCGGCGCCGTAGACGGCCGCGTAGGAGGGGGTGGCCATCATGCTGCCGAGCATCGTGCCGACGAGGAGGCCGGGGAGGATGCCGCCGCCGAAGTAGCCGCCCGCCCAGGGGCCGTAGGCGGGGCCCGCCTCCCAGTAGGGGCGGCGGGCGCCGGAGACCGTCTCCACCTCGCGGACCATGGGCTCCCGGCCGTCCGCCAGCCGGGCCTCGTCCGCCGCGCACACCGGGACCTCACGGGACGCGCCGCCCAGCGGAGGGGTCCACAGGACGTCGGCGACCGACGGGCCGTGGCGGGGGTCGAAGAAGCAGGGGGCACGGCGTTCGGGGAGCGGACGGCCCTCCCGGCGGGCGGCCAGCAGGGCGAGGGAGAAGCGGCCGTCCTCCAGGGCCTGGGTGACCCCGCGCACGTCCTCGGGGCGGGTGGCCGCAGCCATCAGCGATTTCGCCTGCTCGTAGGCATCGAGGGCCCGCTCGTAGTCGGCGCGCATCGCGTCGTCCGCGCCCGCCTCGGCGGGGTGGAAGTCCAGCCGGTCGAGTTCCTCGCCGAAGGCGGTGATGTCCTCGTCGACCACCACGCGCAGCTTCTCCAGGGCCGCGCGGCGCTCCGCCTCCTCCCGGCGGCGCCGCCGGCGGACCAGCGCGTAAGCGCCGACACCGCCCGCCGCCACCACCGCGCCGGCGGCCGCCAGGGCGCCGACGTCCACGCCCTCGTCGCCCCCGCCGCCGCTCCAGCTCGACGGGGCCGTGCCGCCCGGGTTGCTGCGCAGGGCGTCGTCCACGAAGTCGTTGAGCTGGGCCTTGGCGTCACCCGCGCCCTGTGCGGCGGCGACCAGGTTGGACACGGTCCGCGGGCTCAGGACGCTCGCGTCGGCCTTCGCGTCGAAGCGGTCGCCGAGGCGGATGGCGTACAGACCGGTGATGCCGGTCTCCGTGCGGAGGTTCCGGAAGAGGTCCTGGGTGGGGTAGTCGGCCGGGAGGACCGCCACGAAGACCGGTTCGTCCGCGTCGACGATCTTGTCGGCGAGCGCTTCGGCGTCCGACGCGGCGAGCAGATCGGAGGCGGCCGGGTCGACGTAGACGGGGCTCTCGCGCAGGGCCGCGGCCACCGTCGACAGGCCCGTGGCCGCGCGGGCGCCCGGCGCACCGACCGCCAGCACCGCCAGGGCGGCGGCGACGAGCGGCACGATCAGGAGACGGGTCAGAGCCCGGATCGGTGCGCCCTTCATACCTTCGAAGCTACCTCGACCACCGGCAAAACGGATGATCGGACCATACGGAACCGGCATTCCCGGTGGGTGCCGCGGGCTCCGTGCGGAGCCCCGGTCGGCGTGGGACGGACGCAGGCCGCGCCCCGGCCCTGCCTGCGCGCGGGACACACGAAGGCTGCGCCCCGGCACCCGCCTGCGCGCGGAACGGACGAGGCCGCGCCCCGGTCCCTCCGGCGCGCGGCCCCTCGGCCTACGGGGTGGTCACTCCGCGGGTTCGACCCCGGCCCGGAGCAGGCCGTACGTGTAGGCGTCCTCCAGGGCCTGCCAGGAGGCGGCGATGACGTTCTCGGCGACGCCCACCGTGGACCACTCGCCGGCGCCGTCGGTGGTGGAGATCAGCACGCGGGTCGTGGAGTTGGTACCGTGCTTGCCCTCCAGGATGCGGACCTTGTAGTCGACCAGCTCCATCTTGGCGAGCTGGGGGTAGATCCGCTCCAGGGCGACGCGCAGGGCGCGGTCGAGGGCGTTGACCGGGCCGTTGCCCTCGGCGGTGGCGACGATGCGCTCGCTCTTGGCCCACAGCTTCACGGTGGCCTCGTTGGCGTGGCTGCCGTCGGGGCGGTCCTCGACGATCGCGCGCCAGGACTCGGTGCTGAAGTACCGCAGCGGCTTGCCGGCCACCTCCTCGCGGAGCAGCAGCTCGAAGGACGCGTCCGCCGCCTCGTAGGTGTAGCCCTTGAGTTCGCGCTCCTTGACCCGCTCGACGACCCGGCCGATCAGCTCCCGGTCACCGCCGAGGTCGACACCCAGCTCCTTGCCCTTGAGCTCGATGGAGGCGCGACCCGCCATGTCGGAGACCAGCATCCGCATCGTGTTGCCGACCTGCTCGGGGTCGATGTGCTGGTACAGGTCGGGGTCGACCTTGATGGCGGAGGCGTGCAGGCCCGCCTTGTGCGCGAAGGCGGAGACACCCACGTACGGCTGATGCGTGGACGGCGTCAGGTTGACGACCTCGGCGATCGCGTGGGAGATGCGGGTCATCTCACGCAGGGCGCCGTCGGGGAGGACCTTCTTGCCGTACTTCAGCTCCAGGGCCGCGACGACCGGGAAGAGGTTGGAGTTGCCGACGCGTTCGCCGTAACCGTTGGCTGTGCACTGGACGTGGGTGGCGCCCGCGTCGACGGCGGCCAGGGTGTTGGCGACCGCGCAGCCGGTGTCGTCCTGGGCGTGGATGCCGAGCCGGGCGCCGGTGTCGGCGAGGACGGTGGAGACGACGGCCTGGACCTGGGCGGGGAGCATCCCGCCGTTGGTGTCGCAGAGGATGACGACGTCGGCGCCGGCCTCGGCGGCCGTGCGGACGACGGACTTGGCGTACTCGGGGTTGGCGCGGTACCCGTCGAAGAAGTGCTCGCAGTCGACGAAGACCCGGCGGCCCTGCTCCCGGAGGTGGGAGACGGTGTCGCGGACCATCTCCAGGTTCTCCTCCAGGGTGGTGCGCAGCGCCAGCTCCACATGGCGGTCGTGGGACTTGGCGACGAGGGTGATCACCGGGGCACCGGAGTCGAGGAGCGCCTTGACCTGCGGGTCCTCGCTCGCTCTGCCGCCGGCGCGGCGGGTGGCGCCGAAGGCGACGAGCTGGGCGTGCTTGAAGTCGATCTCCTTCAGGGCGCGGGCGAAGAACTCGGTGTCCCTCGGGTTGGCGCCCGGCCAGCCGCCCTCGATGAAGCCCACTCCGAAGTCGTCCAGGTGCCGAGCGATGGCCAGCTTGTCGGCGACGGTGAGGTTGATGCCCTCACGCTGGGCGCCGTCTCGAAGGGTGGTGTCGAAGACGTGGAACGAGTCGTCGAGCTCGCTGGTTTCCGTCATGGTGTTCGGCTCCTGATGTCGGATCTCGGTCTGTACCGGAATGACCGGCTCCACCGTCCTCCCATCATCCCGCGCGCTGCGTTCCCGGCTGGGGGTGGGCCAGAAAAGCGAAAAACCTCTCGCGGGTGCGAGAGGTCTGCGCGCGGGTCGAGGACGACGGTGTCCGCCCGTACGTGGTCGTACGTGGCGGTCACTGCGGACCGGCGCGCCTGCTGCCAATAATCATGGCGAACGAGAGCACGGGGGCAGTCTGGCACAGACCGTCCCCGTGCTCACCGTCCGTCTCAGGATGCGAACAGCGCGCTGTGCGCGGGCGCATGTGCCGGGCTCACCCCAGGGATTCGTCCAGGAACTCCCGTACGTGGGACAGGATCCGGTCGCGGTCGGCCCCGCGCAGCCCGATGGCCACGTTGATGGAGAAGCCGTCGAGCAGGGCGCGCAGCCGGGTGGCGAACCGGTCGGGGTCGAGGGTCCGGAACTCGCCGCGGGACATGCCCTCGGCGAGCAGCGCCACCAGGTCGCGGTGCCAGGCGCCCTCGATGGCGGCCTGACGGTCGCGGGCCTCGTCGTCGGCGTTCTGCGAGCGGTTCCAGACCTCCAGCCAGAGCGTCCAGTGGGGGTCGCGGTGGCCGTCGGGGACGTACAGGTCGACGTACGCGTCCAGGCGGTCGCGGGCCGGGGCGGTCCGGGTGAGGAGCCGGGCGCGCTCGGCGCCGAGCCGGCCCTCGCTCCACTCCAGGGTCCGCAGCAGCAGCTCGTCCTTGGAGTGGAAGTAGTAGAGGAGATGGCCGCTGCTCATGCCGACCTCGCGGCCGAGCGCGGCCATGGTGAGCTTCTCCAGACCCCGCTCGGCGATCATGGCCATGGCGGCGCCGAGGACCTCCTCGCGGGGCGGGGCGGTGTTGCGGCGGCGGGTCATGGGGCGGCCACACGGACGGCGTCGGGCAGGAAGTGGGTCTCGTAGGGGCCGGCGCAGCCGGCGAACAACGTCGCGACCACCGCGCCGCACCCTCCGCACAGTTCGTTGGGCCCCCCGCGCCCCACCTCACAGCATCCGGACTCACGGACGGCCGGGTCCGGGGACAGGTACCGCCGGGTGTCCCCGGGGTGCACGACCAGGGTGCCGCGGGGCCCGGCGGACATCAGGCATCCCGGCCCGTCGGGGTCCAACTGCACGGCGTTGCCGGGATGGGCGACGTCCATCCACTCGGGATCGGGGTGCGGAACGTACGGTGCCCCGCACGGCAGCGGATCCACCGCGTACGTCCCGAGCGGCATCGTCGACGGGGCGCCCCGCGAGCCGTCGGCGTTCTTCCGCCCGTCGTACGGCGGGCATGCGGGCACCTCGGGCAGCAGGCGCAGCGGCCCGGTGAGGGGCCGGTCGCAGGCGGCGCAGCGCAGGACGCGCACGGGTGCGCTCGGTGGTGTGGTCATCCCTACGTTTCTACCGGACGCCGGCCCTGGGCTGCTGCTGGGTGATGCAGTGGATGCCGCCCCCGCCGGCGAAGATCGTGCGGGCGTCGACGAGGGTGACCGTGCGGTCGGGGAACAGCCGGCGGAAGATCGCGGCGGCCTCCTCGTCGCGGGGGTCGTCGAAGGCGCAGAGGACGACTCCGCCGTTGCACAGGTAGTGGTTGATGTAGGAGTGGTCGGCCCAGCGGCCGTCGGCCTCCAGCTCGGTCGGGGCGAGGACCTCGACGACCTCCAGGGGCCGCCCGTGGGCATCGGTCTGGGCCCGCAGCAATCCGATGATCTCCTCGGTGATCTCGTGGTCGGGGTGGGCCGGGTCGGGCTGGGAGTGGGCGACGACCACGCCGGGGCGGGCGAACGCGGCGACGATGTCGACGTGGCCGAGGGTGCCGAAGCCGCCGGGCGGGTAGTCGCCGGTGAGGCCGCGCGGCAGCCAGATCGCCTTGCGGGTGCCGAGCTGGGCGTGGATCTCCGCCTCGACCTCGTCGCGGGTCCAGCCGGGGTTGCGTTCGGGCCCGAGCTGCACGGTCTCGGTGAGCAGGACGGTGCCCTCGCCGTCGACGTGGATCGCGCCACCCTCGTTGACGAGCGTCGAGGCGTACGTCCGCGCCCCGGCGAGGTCCGCAACGGAAGCGGCGATCCTCGCGTCGTGCTCCCAGCGGGCCCAGGGCTGCGCGCCCCAGCCGTTGAACCGCCAGTCGACGGCGGCCAGTCGGCCCCGGCCGTCCGTGAGGAAGGTGGGGCCGATGTCGCGCATCCAGGCGTCGTCCAGGTCGCGTTCGACGGTGTCGATGCCGGGGCCGAGGAGGGAGGCGGCCTCGGCGGCCTGTCCCGGTCCGCACACCACGGTCACCGGTTCGAAGCGGCGGACGGCGTGGGCGACGGACGCCCAGGCGGCGCGGGCGGCGGCGACGTCGTCGGGGCCGTCGAAGGTGGGGTTGGGGCCGGGCCACGCCATCCAGGTGCGCTCGTGCGGGGTCCATTCGGCGGGCATGCGGAAGCCGTCGGCGGCAGCGGACATCGAAGGGCCTCTCAGAGGAAGTACAGCCGGTTGAGGGAGACGGAGTCGGCCGGCTCGGAGCGGAGCGGCTCCCCGTCGAGGGTGACCAGGCCGGTGCGCGGGTCCACGTCGACCGAGCCGGTACGGGAGTTGCGGACCAGGTCGGCGGGGCCGATGCCCCGGGTGCCGCGCACGGCGACCCTGCGGCGGCGGGTCGGCAGCCGGTCGGCGCCCGCGTCGAGCGCGGCGCGCGCCACGAACGCGACGGAGAGGTCGGCGGCCGTCGCCCCGTGCGCCCCGAACTGCGGTCCCAACACGAGGGGTTCGCAGGCGTCGGTGGCCGCGTTGGGATCGCCGACGACACCGTAGGCCGGGAAGCCGGACTTGAGCACCAGCTGGGGTTTGGCGCCGAAGTACTCGGGGCGCCAGAGCACGATGTCGGCGAGCTTGCCGACCTCCAGGGAGCCGACCTCGTGGGCGAGGCCGTGCGCGACGGCCGGATTGACGGTGAGCTTGGCGATGTAGCGCAGGACGCGCTCGTTGTCGTGGTCGTCGGGGGCGCCCGACTCGGCCTTCATCTTCCCGGCCATGGCGAAGGTCCGGCGCACGGTCTCCCCCGCGCGTCCCATGCCCTGTGCGTCGGACGAGGTGATGCCGATGGCGCCCAGGTCGTGCAGCACGTCCTCGGCGCCCATCGTCCCGGCACGGATGCGCTCACGGGCCAGGGCTGCGTCGCCGGGCAGGTCCGTCTTGAGGCCGTGGGCGGAGACGATCATCCCGAAGTGCTCGGCGACGGCGTCCCGGCCGAAGGGCAGGGTCGGGTTGGTGGAGGAGCCGATGACGTTCGGCACCCCGGCCATCTTCAGCACGTTGGGCACATGGCCGCCGCCGCAGCCCTCGATGTGGAAGGCGTGGATCGTACGGCCCTCCAGCACGCGCAGGGTGTCCTCGACCGACAGGCACTCGTTCAACCCGTCGCTGTGCAGGGCCACCTGGACGTCGTGCTCCTCGGCGACCCGCAACGCCGTGTCCAGCGCCCGGGTGTGGGCGCCCATGTCCTCGTGCACCTTGAAACCGCAGGCGCCGCCCTCGGCGAGGGCCTCGACCAGCGGGGCCTCGTGCGACGACGAACCCCGGCCGAGGAAGCCGATGTTGACCGGCCAGGCGTCGAACGCGGCGAACGCGTGCCGCAGCGCCCACGGCGAGTTGACCCCGACGCCCCACACCGGGCCGAACTCCTGCCCGATGATCGTGGTCACCCCGGAGGCCAGTGAGGCCTCCATGATCCGCGGCGACAGCAGATGGACATGTGTGTCCACGGCTCCCGCGGTGGCGATGAGGCCCTCACCGGACACGATGGACGTGCCCGTGCCGACCACGACGTCGACCCCGTCGAGGGTGTCCGGGTTCCCGGCCCGCCCGACGGCGTGGATGCGCCCTTCCCGGATGCCGATCGACACCTTCCGGATACCCAGCACCGCGTCGATCACCACGACGTTGCTGACGACCACGTCGCAGGTCTCGCGGACGGCCGCCGCCTTGAGGTGCAGTCCGTCCCGCGCGGTCTTGCCGAAGCCGGCGAGGAACTCGTCGCCGTACCGCTGGGCGTCGGACTCGACCCGGATCACGAGGCCCGAGTCGCCGAGCCGGAGCCGGTCCCCGGCGCGGGGGCCGTGGGTGGCGGCGTACGCGTACGGGTCGATCGGGGTGGCCGCCGGGCGGTTCGCCGGGGCGCCGGTGGAGGGGTTCATCGCGCGGCTCCCAGATATCCGCAGGCGGCGGCCCTGCGCAGGGCCTCTTCCTTCGCTCCGGGGGCGTCGAGGGGCCCGTCGACCAGCCCCGCGAAGCCGATCGCGGTCCGCTCGCCCCCTATGGGCAGCAACCCCACGTCCACGCTCTCCCCCGGCCCGAACCGCACCGAGGACCCGGCGGGCACGGCCAACCGCATCCCGTACGCCTCGGCCCGCGCGAAGTCCAGGCGCGGGTTGGCCTCGAAGAAGTGGAAGTGGGAGGTGACGGAGACGGGCACGGTGGCCGTGTTGGTCACCGTCAGCCGTACGACGGCCTCGGGGTCCCGGTGCGCGGGCCCGGGCAGCAGCGCGCCCGGCGCCCGCTCGCCGAGGCCGCCGCCGATCGGGTTCTCGATCACGGCGAGCCGGGAGCCGTCGTCGAAGACGGCCTCGACCTGCACCTCCGTGACGACATCCGCGACGCCGGGCAGGACGTCGTCCGGCCCGAGCACCGACCGCGCCCGTGCGATCGCCTCGTCGAGCCTCGCCCCGTCCCGCGCGGCCTCGCAGACGGCGTCCGCGACGAGGGCGGTCGCCTCGGGCACGTTCAGCCGCAGGCCGCGCGCCCGCCGGGCCCGCGCCAGTTCCGCGGCGCCGAACAGCAGCAGGCGGTCGCGCTCGGTGGGGGTGAGTCGCATGGGCGGCACCTCCTGGGGCCGGAAGGATTAGAGCGTCACTCTAAACTCAGAACACGGCAGGAGGGAAGGCCGCAGCGTGACTCACTGCGACTATTTGAGCGTCATTCAAAAGCAGGGCCGGCACGCGGAAGGGGCCGCCGCGGACGAGTGGTCCGCGGCGGCCCCTGGGCCGAGCCGGTGGGGATGTCAGGCCAGGACGTGCATCCAGCCGTGCTTGTCCTCGACCGTGCCGCGCTGGATGTCCAGCAGGGCCTCACGGAGCTTGAGGGTGACGGGGCCGGGCTCGCCGCCGGACTGCTGCCAGGCGGCGCCGGTGCGCTTGACCGTGCCGACGGGCGTGATGACCGCGGCGGTGCCGCAGGCGAAGACCTCGGTGAGGGCGCCGCTCTCGGCGTCGGCCTGCCACTGGTCGATGGAGATACGGCCCTCCTCGGCGGGGTGACCGAGGTCGGCGGCGACGGTCAGCAGGGAGTCACGGGTGACGCCCTCCAGGATCGAGCCGGTGAGGGACGGGGTGACGATGCGGTCGCCGTACACGAAGTACAGGTTCATGCCGCCGAGTTCCTCGACCCACTTCCGCTCGACCGCGTCGAGGTAGCAGACCTGGGCGCAGCCCTCGGCGGCGGCCTCGGCCTGGGCCAGCAGGGACGCGGCGTAGTTGCCGCCGGTCTTGGCGTCGCCCATACCGCCGGGGACGGCGCGGACGTGGTCCTCGGAGACCCAGATGGAGACGGGCTTGACGCCGCCGGGGAAGTAGGCGCCGGCCGGGGAGGCGATGACCAGGAAGAGGTACTCGTTGGCCGGCTTCACGCCCAGCCCGACCTCGGTGGCGATCATGAAGGGGCGCAGATAGAGGGACTCCTCACCGCCGTGCGCGGGCACCCATGCCTGGTCCTGCTGGACCAGCAGGTCACACGCCTCGATGAAGGTCTCCACCGGCAGCTCTGGCATCGCGAGGCGCCGGGCGGACTTCTGGAAGCGCAGGGCGTTCATCTCCGGGCGGAAAGTGGCCACGGAGCCGTCGGGCCGGCGGTACGCCTTGAGGCCCTCGAAGATCTCCTGCGCGTAGTGCAGGGTCATGTTCGCGGGATCGAGGGAGAGCGGGCCGTACGGCACGAGCTGCCCGTCGTGCCAGCCACGACCCTCGGTCCACTTGATCGTCACCATGTGGTCGGTGAAGTGGCGGCCGAAGCCGGGGTTGGCCAGGATCGCCTCGCGCTCGGCATCCGAGAGCGGATGGGCGGACGGCTTCAGCTCGATCGTGGGCGTCGTCATGAGTGATGTCCTTCACCGGTTGTGTGTGACGGGCCGCGCTCACGTCCCGTACTGCCAGTGGCCAGTGTTAGGACGTCCGAGCATTCCCTCATTCCGCGGCACCTCGTTCGATTATCGCCCGGCGGGGGGCGTGGACGAAACGTGGATGACCGTGGACGAAAACGGTGCGATGCGGCCCAGGGGATGATGGTGACACCCGGCGGGAGCATGCGGAAGCCGCCGGGTGCGATGCGACCCGGCGGCTTTCGAAGGGCTCCCCCTCGGTGGACCGGGGCGGCGGGGCTCCGGGTCCGAGGGAGGTTTCGAGTGCTCGGCGGGTCAGCCGGCTACTCGTACGGCGAGGGCGTCGCCGATCTCGTTCGTCGAACGGGCGGGCTTGCCGACGCGCTCCGCGAGGTCGGCGGAGACGGCCTCCTCGATCCGCGCGGCCTCGGCCTCGTAGCCGAGGTGGCGCAGGAGCAGGGCGACGGACAGGACCGTGGCGGACGGGTCGGCCTTGCCCTGGCCGGCGATGTCCGGGGCCGAGCCGTGGACGGGCTCGAACATGGACGGGAACTCGCCGGACGGGTTGATGTTCCCGGAGGCGGCGACGCCGATGCCGCCGGAGACGGCCGCGGCGAGGTCGGTGATGATGTCGCCGAAGAGGTTGTCGGTGACGATCACGTCGAAGCGGCCGGGGTCGGTGACCAGATAGATGGTCGCGGCGTCGACGTGGATGTAGTCGGTGGTGACGTCGGGGAACTCCTCGGCCACCTTGGTGAAGATGTTGGTCCACAGGTGGCCCGCGAAGGTCAGCACGTTGTTCTTGTGGACCAGCGTGAGCTTCTTGCGGGGGCGGGCCTGGGCGCGGGCGAAGGCGTCGCGGACGACGCGCTCGACACCGAAGGCCGTGTTCACGGAGACCTCGGTGGCGACCTCCTGCGGGGTGCCCTTGCGGATGGTGCCGCCGTTGCCGGTGTACGGGCCCTCGGTGCCCTCGCGGACCACGACGAAGTCGATCTCCGGCTGACCGGCGAGCGGGGTGGCGACACCCGGCAGCAGCTTCGACGGACGCAGGTTCACGTGGTGGTCGAAGGCGAAGCGGAGCTTGAGCAGGAAGCCGCGCTCCAGGACGCCGGAGGGGACGCTCGGGTCGCCGATCGCGCCCAGCAGGATCGCGTCGTGCTGCTTCAGCGCGTCGAGGTCGGCCTCGGTGAGGGTCTCACCGGTGGCGTGGTAGCGCTGGGCGCCGAAGTCGTACTCCTTGGTCTCCAGCTTCACATCCTGCGGAAGGACGGCGGAGAGGACCTTGAGACCCTGGGCCACGACTTCCTGACCGATGCCGTCACCGGGGATCACTGCGAGATTGAGGCTGCGAGACATGTGCGGCACCGTACTCCTTGTCCCACGGGATGACACGGGCTGTCCGCGATATGGACGCACCGGGGTGACGTCGGCACCGAGCCGTTGACCGGCGTTCACCCGTGTGTTTGCCGGGAGTTGGCATCTGCTGGGAAGTTGCCCCTCATGACTGCGCCATCCAGGGGGACGCCCCCCGGACTCCCCGTCCCCGACGTCGGCATCCCCGAGCAGCTGGCCCGCCGTCTCAGCATGCCGGAACAGTACGAGTACCTGCGCGCCAAGCTGACGCGGCGGCGCACGCTGGTGACTGCCGGGGCGGTGGCGGGCGGGCTGCTGACCGGCTGCTCCGGGTCCGGTACGGCGACCGGGCGGCGGTCCCCCTCGCCCTCGGTCACGGCCACGGAGCAGGTGCCCGGCTCGGCCGTCGTGCCCTTCGGCCGCCATCTCGCCTTCGGCGCCGACCCGAAGACGCAGATGCGGATCTCCTGGCAGCTGCCGGCGGCCGTCAAGAAGCCCTTCGTGCGGGTGGGGCTGCGCCCCGAGGACCTGAGCCGGCGCGTCGACGCCGAGATCCGCGACCTGTACACCCCGGAACTCCAGGGCGTGCGCCCGGCGTTCGAGCAGTACTACGTGCACGCGGCCCTGGACGGCCTGAAGCCCGGCACGACGTACTACTACGGCGTGGGCCACGAGGGCTTCGACCCGGCCGCGCCGGCCCACCGCGGGACGATCACCGCCTTCCGTACGGCGCCCGCGCGTCCGGAACGGTTCGTGTTCACCGCCTTCGGCGACCAGGGCGTCAGCAAGGACGCGCTCGCCAACGACCATGTGTTGCTGCGGGAGGCCCCCGCATTCCATCTCCACGCGGGCGACATCTGCTACGCGGACACCACCGGCCACGGCGAGAAGTCGGACTCCTACGACCCCGGCTTCTGGGACCTGTTCCTCAAGCAGAACGAGCTGGTGGCGAAGTCGGTGCCCTGGATGGTGACGACCGGCAACCACGACATGGAGGCCTGGTACTCGCCGGACGGCTACGGCGGCCAGGTGGCCCGCTGGTCGCTCCCGGACAGCGGCTTCGACCCGCGCGGGGCGCCGGGCGTGTACTCGTTCGTCTACGGCAACGTCGGCGTGGTCGCGCTCGACGCGAACGACGTGTCGTACGAGATCCCGGCCAACCTGGGTTACACGGACGGCAGGCAGACCAAGTGGCTCGACATGCGACTCGGCGAGCTGCGGGCCGACAAGTCGGTGGACTTCGTCGTGGTCTATTTCCACCACTGCGCGTACTCCACCTCACGCCACGCGTCCGACGGGGGTGTGCGCGCCGAGTGGGTTCCGCTGTTCGCCAAGCACCAGGTGGACCTGGTGATCAACGGGCACAACCACGCGTACGAGCGGACCGACGCCATCAAGAACGGCGAGGTCGGCAGGCCGGTACCGATCGGCGGGTCGACCGACCCGACACGGGACGGCATCGTGTACGTCACGGCGGGCGGGGGCGGCAAGGAGCTGTACGCCTTCCCTGCGGGCGTGCAGGACAGCTACGAGGGCAAGGTCCGCGACCTCGACTCGATCGAGTCCTTCCGGTGGACGAAGTCCAAGGACCGCAGGACGGAGCTCGTCCAGTGGTCCCGCGTCCGCTACACCGGCTTCTCGTTCCTGTCGGTGGAGGCGGAGACGGGGCCGAGGCCCCGGCTCAAGGTGTCGGCGCTCGCCCAGGACGGCAGGCGCATCGACCACTTCGAGGTGCGGCGCGGCGCGTGAGCCGATGCCCGACGGCCGTGCCGCACCCCGAACGGGTGCGGCTCCCGGCTGGTGGGGCGGCTCAGTGCCCGGTGGAGCCGCCGTTGTCCCTGCGGTCGAGGGCGCGCTGGAGAGCGGCGGCGGCGTTCTTGCGGTCGGACTCGGTGGTCCGGGAAACGTGGCGGACTCGGCGGCGGACAGTCGTCTCGGCCATGGGGAATCGACTCCTTCGAGGCATTCCGGAGTACAGAAGCGGAGGGCTGTGAGACTCCCCCACTGCCTAAAGGGCGTGCTAAAGGGCGTGGGAGGTGCCCCCGGACGGGCCGGGGAGCGGGGCCGCAGGGGTTGCCTGCCAGGGCCGCCGGTTCACGACCGCCATTCGCTGGGTCGAGCGAGGCGTTCGGCTCCTACAAAGCTAAGCGAGGCCGGGGCATCTGTCTCCACAATTAGTCGGACTTCCTACTATCTGAGACGGTGGATTGGGTCACACCCCTCTGACCTGCGTTTTCTTCCTGCGCCCCGATCCCCGGACGGCGCGGATCAGAGCACGTCGCCATCCCGCCAGTCGAAGACCAGCTCGGCCTCGGGATCGTCCACGGCGGCGGGCGCGGGCCACACGTACACGGAGCCCTCCTCCTCGGGCAGCCGGACCACCCCTTCGGGGCCGAGCGCGCTGATCCGTCCCGCCCACACCCGCCAGCCGCGCCCGGTGTACAGATGGGCGCCCTCGTCGCTCGCGGAGAGCGCGCCGAGGTCGTAGGCGCGGGTGACGACGCCTTCCAGGGCGGCCATGATCCGGGCGCCGATCCCCGCCCGCCGCGCGTCCCGGCGTACGGCGACCCCCTCGACGTAGCCGACGCGCAGCCACCGCGCCCCGTACCGGACCCGCCGCATGACGACCGCCCCGTGTCCGGCGAGTCCCCGCTCGTCGTGGACGAGCGCGTGCACGCCGCCCAGGGTGTGGTCCCAGTCCTCGGGCGAGAAGTCGGCGTCGAAGGCGTCGTACAACAGCCCGCGCACGGCGCCGAGTTCGGCGGGGGCGAGGTCGGCGGTGTGCGCGGTGCGGAGTCCGGGTGCGGTCATCACCCCATTGTCGCGGCGGCCGGGAACACGGGGACGGGAACACGGGGGCACGGGGACACGACAGCGGGCCGGATCGAGGAGGATCCGGCCCGCTGTCGGTATCGCGGGGTCAGCCCATGTGCGGGTACGCGTAGTCCGTCGGCGGGACCAGCGTCTCCTTGATCGCGCGGGTCAGGGTCCAGCGCATCAGGTTCTGCGGGGCGCCCGCCTTGTCGTTGGTGCCGGAGGCGCGACCGCCGCCGAACGGCTGCTGGCCGACGACCGCGCCGGTGGACTTGTCGTTGATGTAGAAGTTGCCGGCGGCGTAGCGGAGCTTGTCCATCGTGTACGCGGCGGCCGCGCGGTCACCGGCGATGACCGCGCCCGTGAGGGCGTAGTCGGACACCGACTCCATCTGGGTCAGCATCTCCTCGTACTTCTCGTCCTCGTAGACGTACACCGCGAGGAACGGCCCGAAGTACTCGGTGGTGAACACGTCGTGCTCGGGGTCGGCGCACTCGACGACGGTCGGGCGGACGAACCAGCCGACGGAGTCGTCGTAGGAGCCGCCCGCGACGATCGTGCACGCCGGGTCGGCCTTCGCGCCGTCGATGGCGGCCTTGACCTTGGCGAAGGTGCGCTCGTCGATGACGGCGCCGATGAAGTTCGACAGGTCGGTGACGTCACCCATGGTGAGGTAGTCGACCTCGGCGGCGAACTCCTCCTTGAAGCCGTCGTTCCAGATGGACGCCGGGATGTAGGCGCGGGAGGTCGCCGAGCACTTCTGGCCCTGGTACTCGAAGGCGCCCCGGGTGAGGGCCGTCTTCAGCACCGCGCGGTCGGCGCTCGGGTGGGCGACGACGAAGTCCTTGCCGCCGGTCTCGCCCACCAGACGCGGGTAGGAGCGGTACTTCTCGATGTTGGCGCCGACCGTCTTCCACAGGTACTGGAAGGTCCTGGTGGAGCCGGTGAAGTGGATGCCGGCGAGGTCGCGGTGGACCAGGGCGACCTTCGAGACCTCGATGCCGTCCCCGGTGACGAGGTTGATGACGCCCTTCGGCAGCCCGGCCTCCTCCAGCAGCCGCATGAGCAGCACGGCGGCGTGCGTCTGGGTCGGGCTCGGCTTCCACACGACCACGTTGCCCATGAGGGCGGGCGCGGTCGGCAGGTTGCCGGCGATCGCCGTGAAGTTGAACGGGGTGATCGCGTAGACGAAGCCCTCCAGCGGGCGGTGGTCGAGGCGGTTCCAGACGCCCGGGGAGTTCGCCGGGGGCTGCTCGGCGAGCAGGTCACGGGCGTACTTGACGTTGAAGCGCCAGAAGTCGACCAGCTCGCAGGGGGTGTCGATCTCGGCCTGCTGGGCGGTCTTGGACTGGCCGAGCATGGTGGAGGCGGCCATGGTCTCGCGCCAGGGGCCGGCGAGCAGGTCGGCGGCGCGCAGGATGATCGCGGCGCGGTCGTCGAAGGACATCGCGCGCCAGGCCGGTGCGGCGGCGAGGGCCGCGTCGATGGCGTCCTGGGCGTCCTGCCGGGTGGCGTTGGCATAGGTGCCGAGGCGGGCCTTGTGGTTGTGCGGCTGCACGACGTCGAAGCGGTCGCCGCCGCCCATCCGCCGCTCGCCGCCGATGGTGCAGGGCAGGTCGATCGGGTTCTCGGCCAGCTCCTTCAGCTTGGCCTCCAGCCGGGCCCGCTCGGGTGAGCCGGGGGCGTAGCCGTGCACCGGCTCGTTGACGGGGGTGGGGACCTGGGTCACAGCGTCCATGGGTTCCGTAACTCCTTACTGAGCGGGCGGTTTTCGGGCTCAGCCCTTGCTGATCATCGAGCGGAGGAAGAAGCGCAGGTTGGCCGGCTTCTCCGCCAGGCGACGCATGAAGTAGCCGTACCAGTCGGTGCCGTAGGCGGTGTAGACCCGCATGCGGTGACCCTCGGCGGCGAGCCGGTGGTGCTCGTCGGTGCGGATGCCGTACAGCATCTGGAACTCGTACTCGTCGAGCTTGCGTCCGGCGCGGTGGGCGAGTTCCTGGGCGATGGAGATGAGGCGGGGGTCGTGGGACCCGATCATCGGGTACCCCTCGCCGTCCATGAGGATCTTCAGGGTGCGGACATACGCCTTGTCGATCTCGGACTTCTGCTGGTGGGCGACGGAGGCGGGCTCCTTGTAGGCGCCCTTCACCAGACGTACCCGGCTGCCGTTCGCGGCGAGCCGGCGGGCGTCGGCCTCGGTGCGGAAGAGGTAGGCCTGGATGACGCAGCCGGTCTGCGGGAAGTCCCGGCGCAGCTCCTCGTGGATGGCGAACATCGAGTCGAGGGTGGTGTGGTCCTCCGCGTCGAGGGTGACGGTAGTGCCGATCGCGGCGGCGGCCTCGACGACGGGGCGGACGTTGGCGAGGGCCAGCTCGTGGCCGCCCTCCAGCGCTTGGCCGAACAAAGACAGCTTCACCGACATCTCGGCTCGCTCGCCCAGCTCCAGCGCCCCGAGCCGGTCGATCAGCTCCAGGTAGGCGTCACGGGCGGCGGCGGCCTGCTCGGGCCGGGTGATGTCCTCGCCGACGACGTCCATCGTCACTTCGAGACCCGCGGCGGTGAGGACCTCGACGACGGGGACGATGTCGTCGACGCCCTCCCCGGGGATGAAGCGGTCGACGACCTGCTTGGTCACGGGCGCGGCCGAGATCAGGCGTCGCATCCGGTCGCTGCGCGACGCGGCGAGAATCACGGGACCCAGCACGGGGCACCTCCACAAACCAGCAGATAGAACCACCGTGAAACCTAAGGATCCCCCCGTTCGCCGACCATCGACAGCTGTCACGCATCCGTGCCGCAGATCTCAGACAGATGTATGAAGGGTGCCGTGGGATGGGGGAGAATGCCCTCGTGACGCCGGACGCCGCATCGTTCCACCACGTGGGTGACTACCAGGAGCTCGTCGACGAGATCTCGGCGCTGCTCGGCGCCCCGGCGACGCTGGAGAACCGTGACTTCGAGCTGATCGCGTTCGGCGCGTACGACAGCGAGGGCGACCTCGACCCGTCGGCGCTGGACCCGGTCCGGACCCGCTCGATCCTGACCCGCCGCTCGACGGCGGCCGTGCGGGAGTGGTTCGAGGGCTTCGGCATCACCCGGGCGACCGCCCCCGTCCGCATCCCGCCGACCCCCGAGGCGGGCGTGCTGCGGGGCCGCGTCTGCCTCCCCGTGCGCCACCGGGGTGTCGTCCTCGGCTACGTCTGGCTGCTGGACGGCGATCCGGGGCCCACGGACGCCCAACTGTCGGCCGCCATGGCGGTCGCGTCCCGCATCGGCGCGCTCCTCGCGGACGAGGCGCAGGCGGGCGCCGACCTCACCCGTGAGCTGCGGGCGGTGCTCACGGCCGGGCCCGGCTGGGAGCGGGACATGGCGGTGGCGGAACTGCGCGCCGCCCTCGGCCCGCGCGGCGACGGCGTCCACACGGTGGTCTGTGTGGCCCCGTGGCCGTCGGCGGACCCGGACGACGCCCCGTCCTTCCGTACGGTGCCGGGGGCGACCGCGCTGTGCACGGTGCCCTGGGGGGCGGCCGGGCAGAGCCTCGCCCTGCTGGTGCGGTTGCGCTCGGCGGGCGTCCCGGCGCCCGCGCTCACGGCGGCCGGCCGGCTGCTGGAGCGGGCGGGCGCGCGGGCGGCGGCCGGGGTGGCGGGCGCCCGTACGGGCCTCGGCGAACTGGGCACCGCGTGGCGGGAGGCGTCGGCGGCGGCCCGTGCGGTGCTGGCGGAGCCCCGCCTGGGCCCGGTCGCCGAGTGGCGTTCCATCGGCCCGTACCGGCTCCTGACGTCCTTGCCCCCGGAGATCCCGCAGGACCCTGCCGTCAGGGCGCTCCTGTCCCCCGCCCACCACGAACTGGCCCGCACCGCCGAGACGTTCCTCGACTGCGCGGGCCAGGCGGGCCGCACGGCGGCGGAGCTGGGCATCCACCGCCAGACCCTCTACTACCGCCTCTCCCGCGTCGAACAACTGACGGGCCTGGACCTGGACGACGGCGAGGACCGCCTGCTGCTGCACATGGCCCTGAAGGGGGCACGGCTCTGAGGGACTCGCGGTCGACGTCAGCCGTGCCCCTCCTGATCGGCGAGCCGATGCCAGACGGACTCGAACCAGTCGCGGGCGTTGTCCACGAACACCGATCCCGGTGAGTGGGGGTCGTCGTCCTTCACGTGGTGCGTGAGCGTGGCGCCGAGACCGTGGACGTCGAGGGTCTGGACCCACTCACCGTCGAGGTCGACGACTCGCTCGATGACTTCGTAGAAGCCATGCAGGGCCGCCGTCCCGTTGAGCAGGTACAGCTTGAAGGGTGGCACCAGGGGGACGGGGTGGCACGTGAACAGCACGGAGGGGACGAGCATCGAGGTGTACACATTGCTCAGCGTGTTGTGCAGCACGGTGTGTTGGCGTCGTGCGTTGCCCACGGCCCGCTCCTTGAGGGCGTCGTCCTGCGCGCTGTGCCCCGAGCGCCAGTAGGGGAACGCGAGGGACATGTCGGGCACCATCAGCCTCACGGTGATGCTCCGGGGGCTGATCTGCCCGGCGTGGATGCGCTCCGCCTGCAACTGGATGTGAGGGGTCAGGGACTCCGACGTCAGGGTGAAGACGTCGAGGCTCACGTCGTCCTGCTCGAAGGCCTCGCTGATGTACGGGCCCAGCGCGAAGGGGCGACGGTATCGCCCGGGGCCCGACTCCGACGCGGTCGGACCTTGCCTGACGACACGGGACCCGCTGCCCTGCCGCGAGCTGATCCAGCCCTCCTCCTGCATCCCCCGGAGCGCCCGCTGCACGGTGAGACGCGAGACTCCCAACTCGTCCGCCAGCGCACGCTGCGGTGGAAGCAGGTACCCGAAGGGATAGGTGCCGTCGGTGATGCGCCGTCGCAGCTCGGCCGCGGCCCATCCGCGCCCTCCGGTGCCACCCCCGCCGTTGCCACCC
>NZ_LIQX01000123.1 GCF_001418475.1 Streptomyces ossamyceticus
GGCCGGGGCACGGGTTCATGCCCGGCATGCCGACCGGGCCGGTGGCCTGCGCGGCGAGCCCCGCCATACCGGCGCCGTTGGTCTCGCTCATCAGCCGGTCCACGGCCGCCGTACCAGAGCTGTAGCTGGTCCCGGTGCCCAGCTCGGGTACGGCGGCTCCCCTCCTGGACCCGTAGAGAACCGACTCCAGGCCGGACACCAGGCGACGCACGTCCACCTGGGGCCGGACCACGAGTCGCAGGAAGCGACTGGACGAGCCGACCTTGTTGCCGCACTCGCGGACCAGGATCCGGTGCTCGGTGAGAAGCCGGTCACGGACCACGGTGCCCTCGGCGCCCACGGGCAGGCGCACGAAGAGGAAGTTCCCCTGCGACGGATACACCGTCAGACCGGGGAGGGCGGAGAGCTGACGGGCCATGTCCAGGCGGTCGCGCCGCACCTGGTGCAGGCTCTCCATGTACTCGGGGCCGTGGTTCTTCAGCATGAACACCACATGCTCCGCGAAGGAGTTGAGGTTCCACTTCGGCAGCATCGAGCGGATCTTCCCGGCGAGCGCCGGGTTGGCGACCAGATAGCCGAACCGGATGCCGTGCAGCCCGAAGTTCTTGCCGAGCGAACGCAGCACGACGACGTTGGGCCGCATCACCGCGTCCTGCACCGTGCTCGGCTCCGACTCGGCGTCGGCGAACTCCAGGAACGACTCGTCGATGACGATCAGGTCCAGGTCGGCCATCGCGTCCATGAACTGCACCAGCGCGTGCCGGTGCAGGAAGCCGCCGTCGGGGTTGTTCGGGTTGCAGATGACGGCGACCCGCGTGCCGCGCGCCCGGATGAACTCGGCGTACTGGGCGAGGTCCAGGGCGAAGCCGCTGGACTCCTGGAGCGGGAACATGTCGACGCGCTTGCCGGTCTCCATCGGCTGGTCGGTCCAGCGGCCGAAGGTGGGGACGGGGACGGCGAGTGACTCCCGGACCAGCAGATGGTCGATCCAGGTGATGAGTTCGGTCGAGCCGTTGCCCATCGCCACGCACTGCGGCGGCAGTTGCAGCAGGTTGCACAGCTCCGCGGTGATGGTGTCGGCGCTGCTCGGGTAGTACGTGATGATGTCCTTCAGCCGGCTCGCCATCTCGTCGAACATGGCCGGGGTGGGGAAGTACGGGTTGCACGGTATGCAGAAGTCCACCGGGCCGACCCCGTCGCCGCCCTCACGCGTCAGCGCCGCCATCGAGGGGCTGTGCGCCGTCGTGCTGCGGAACAACGAGGTGACGTTGTCGGCCATGGAACCTCCGTAGGGGGCGGACCCGTGGGGACGAACCGGGTCCGACGACTAAGGGCGGCCCGTGCGGGGGAGCACGGGCCGCCCTTACATACGGAGGACGGCGTGACGCTGTTCAACCACTGGGAAGTTGGCCGGAAATTGTGAAGAACCTGTGCGCTGCCGTGTTCATGCTCCGAACGAGTGGACCGTGGTCGAGCGGTACGTCTGCCCCGGCCGGAGCACCGTCGACGGGTACGACGGCTTGTTGGGCGAGTCCGGGAAGTGCTGGGTCTCCAGGCACACGGCGTCGCCCTGGCGGTAGATCCGCCCCGACGGTCCGGCGAGCGTGCCGTCGAGAAAGTTCCCCGAGTAGAACTGGAGCCCCGGCTCGGTGGTGGAGATCGTCAGGGTGCGGCCCGAGGACGGGTCGCGCAGTGTCGCGGCCCGCTCCGGGAGATCCGTCCGCCCCTTGTCGAGCACCCAGTTGTGGTCGAACCCCTTGGCGTACAGAAGCTGCTGGTCACGCGTGCGGACGTCCGCGCCGATCGGCTTGGCCCGGCGGAAGTCGAAGGGCGTGCCCGCCACCTCGGCAGGTTCACCGGTGGGGATGAGTCCGGCGTCGACGGGCGTGTAGCGGGAGGCGGCGATCTCCAGCTCGTGGTCGTGGGCGGAGCCGCTGCCCTCGCCGGCGAGGTTCCAGTAGACGTGGTTGGTGAGGTTGACGACGGTCGGCCGGTCGGTGGTGGCCTCGTAGTCGATGCGCCAGTCGCCCTCCTCGGTGAGGGTGTAGGTGACCGCGGTCCGCAGGGTGCCGGGGTAGCCCATCTCGCCGTCGGGGCTGGTGCGGGTGAGACGCAGACCCACGTTCGAGTCCTGAACGAACGGCTCGACGTCCCACACCGCCTTGTCGAAGCCGCCGGCACCGCCGTGCAGGCTGTTGCCCCCGTCGTTCACGTCGAGCTCGTACGCCGTGTCGTCGAGAGTGAACCGGCCCCCGCCGACGCGGTTGCCGTACCGGCCGATCAGGGCGCCGAAGTAGGGGGAGCCGGCGACGTACTCCTCGACGGAGTCGAAACCGAGGGAGACGTTCGCGTAGCGGCCCTCGCGGTCCGGGACCTCCAGGGACTGCACGATCCCGCCGTACGACAGGACCCGCAGCCGTGTGCCGCCGTTCTCCAGCGACCAGCGGTGGATCTCGGTGCCGTCGGCGAGCTTGCCGAAGACTTCCTTCACGGATTGCTCCTCTCATGGGAAAGGGGGCCCCGCCCGCAGGCGAGGCCCCCTTTGCGGGTTCCGTCAGGAACCGCCCTTGCGCTTGTTCCACACGTCGAAGCCGACCGCCGCCAGCAGCACCATGCCCTTGATGACCTGCTGCCAGTCGGTGCCGATGCCGACCAGGTTCATGCCGTTGTTGAGCACACCGAGGACGACGCCACCGATGATCGCGCCGAGGACGGTGCCGACACCGCCGCTCATCGACGCGCCGCCGATGAACGAGGCCGCGATCGCCTCCAGCTCGAAGTTGAGGCCCGCCTTCGGCGAGGCCGCGTTGAAGCGGGCGGCGAAGACCAGACCCGCGAGGGCCGCGAGCATGCCCATGTTGAGGAAGATCAGGAAGACGACCTTCTTGTCCTTCACACCGGACAGCTTCGCCGCGGGCAGGTTGCCGCCGATGGCGTAGATGTGCCGGCCGATGATCGCGTTGCGCATCACGTAGCCGAAGCCGACGACCAGCGCGCCGAGGATCAGCAGCACGATCGGGGCGCCCTTGTAGCTGGCGAGCAGCATGGTGACGACCAGCAGGGCGGCGGAGATCGCGACGAGCTTGAGGACGAACAGGTTCATCGGCGGCACGTCGAGGGCGAACTCCTGCTGCCGGCGCCGGTCCCGGAACTCCTGGATCACCACGAACGCGATGACGGCGAAGCCCAGCAGCAGCGTCAGGTTGTGGTAGTTCGTCTGCGGGCCGACCTCGGGCAGGAAGCCGTTGGCGACCTTCTGCAGGCCCTCGGGGAACGGGCCGAGGGTCTGGCCCTCCAGGAAGATCTCGGTGAGACCGCGGAAGACGAGCATGCCCGCCAGGGTCACGATGAACGACGGTATCCCGAGATACGCGATGAAGAACCCTTGTGCGGCACCCGCGACGGCGCCCACGGCCAGACAGAGCACCACGGCCAGCGGCCACGGTATGTCGTTGTTGACCATGAACACCGCGGCGATCGACCCGATGAACGCGGTCAGCGAACCCACGGAGAGATCGATGTGCCCGGAGATGATGACCAGCATCATGCCGATCGCGAGGATCAGGATGTAGCTGTTCTGCAGGACCAGGTTCGAGACGTTGCGCGGCAGCAGCAGGTCGCCGTCGGTCCACACCGCGAACAGCGCCACGATCAGGCCGAGGGCGATCAGCATGCCGTACTGGCGCATGTTGCGCCGCAGGCCGTCCAGCATCAGCTGGAGCAGACCCCCGCCCGCCGCTGCCCCGCTCTTGCCGGGCGGCGCGGGGGCCGGGCTCTTGGCGGTCACTTCCGTGCTCATCGGGTTACCTCTTTGTCCTTCGTCATCTGACGCATCAGCGACTCCTGCGTGGCCTCGGCACGCGGGAACTCACCTGTCAGCCGCCCCGCGGCCATGGTGTAGATGCGGTCGCACATCCCGAGCAGTTCCGGCAGCTCGGAGGAGATGAAGACGACCGCTTTGCCCTCGGCGGCCAGTTTGTCGATGACCGTGTAGATCTCGTACTTGGCGCCGACGTCGATACCGCGCGTCGGCTCGTCCAGAATCAGCACATCCGGCCCCGCGAAGATCCACTTGCTGAGGACGACCTTCTGCTGGTTGCCGCCGGACAGCTTGCCCACCGGCTCGAAGACGGTCGGCGCCTTGATGTTCATGGACTTGCGGAAGCCCTCGGCGACCTGCCGCTCCCCGTGTTCGTCGACCACACCCCGCTTGGCGACCTTGCCCAGCGCGCTGAGCGAGATGTTCCGGTTGATGGTGTCGATGAGGTTGAGGCCGAAGTGTTTGCGGTCCTCGGTGACGTAGGCGATGCCGTTCTTCACCGCCTCGGGGACGGTCTTCGTCCGGATCTCCCGGCCGTCCTTGAGGACCGTGCCGGCCGCGTACCGGCCGTACGTCCGCCCGAAGACGCTCATCGCGAGTTCGGTGCGGCCGGCGCCCATGAGCCCGGCGATACCGACGATCTCGCCGCGCCGCACCTGGAGGGACACGTCGTCGACCACCTTGCGCTGCTGGTCGATCGGGTGGTGCACGGTCCAGTTGCGGATCTCCAGCGCGGGGGCCGCGCCCTCCTCGGGCTCGTGCGGCGTGCGCTCCGGGAAGCGGTGCTCCAGGTCCCGGCCGACCATCCCGCTGATGATCCGGTCCTCGGTGGTCTCCGCGGACTTCACATCGAGGGTCTCGATGGTCTGCCCGTCGCGGATGATCGTCACCGAGTCGGCGACCTTACGGATCTCGTTCAGCTTGTGCGAGATGATGATCGAGGTCATGCCCTGCTTCTTCAGCTCCAGGATCAGATCCAGGAGCTTGCCGCTGTCCTCGTCGTTCAGGGCGGCGGTCGGCTCATCCAGGATGAGCAGCTTCACCTTCTTCGACAGCGCCTTGGCGATCTCGACGAGCTGCTGCTTGCCCACCCCGATGTCGGCGACCCGGGTGTCCGGGTGCTCGTCGAGGCCGACGCGGCGCAGCAGCTCGGTCGCGTGCCGCAGCGTCTCGGTCCAGCTGATGAACCCACGCGTGGCGTGCTCGTTGCCGAGGAAGATGTTCTCCGCGATGGAGAGGTAGGGCACCAGGGCCAGCTCCTGGTGGATGATAACGATGCCGTGCTGCTCGCTGGCCCTGATGTCCTTGAACTCGCAGGTCTCGCCCTCGAAGAGGATGTCCCCCTCGTAGCTGCCGTGCGGGTGGACGCCGGAGAGGACCTTCATGAGGGTCGACTTGCCGGCGCCGTTCTCACCGCAGATGGCATGGACCTCGCCCTGCTGGACGGTCAGGGTGACGTCCGACAGCGCTTTGACGCCGGGAAAGGTCTTGACGATCGAGCGCATTTCCAGGACGGGTCCCGCCATGGTCGTGCCTTCCAATCAGTGGTTCGGGTTCCGCCGGATTACTTGAGGTCGCTCTCCTTGATGTAGCCGGAGTCGACGACGGCCTCCTTGTAGTTGGCCTTGTCCACGCTGACCGGCTCCAGCAGGTACGCCGGGACGACCTTGGCGCCGTTGTCGTAGGTCTTGGTGTCGTTGACCTCGGGCTTCTTCTTGTTCAGCAGCGCGTCGACCATGTTCGAGGCGACCTTGGCGAGCTCACGGGTGTCCTTGTAGACGGTCATCGACTGCTCGTCGGCGATGATCGACTTCACCGAGGCGACCTCGGCGTCCTGGCCGGTGACGATCGGCAGCGGCTTGCTCTTGGAGCCGTAGTCGTCCGACTTCAGCGCCGAGAGGATGCCGATGGAGATGCCGTCGTAGGGGGAGAGGACCGCGTCGACCCGGTCGCTCTTGTACGACGAGGTCAGGATGTCGTCCATGCGCTTCTGGGCGGTGCCGCCGTCCCAGCGCAGGGTGGTGACCTGGGTGAGCTTGGTCTGTCCGGACTTGACGACGAGCTGCTTCTTGTCGATGTAGGGCTGCAGGACGTTCATCGCGCCCTGGAAGAAGTAGCGGGTGTTGTTGTCGTCGTTGGAGCCGGCGAACAGCTCGACGTTGAACGGGCCCTTCTTCGAGCCGTCCTTCAGGCCGAGCTTGTCGACGATGTAGCCGCCCTGGAGCTCGCCGACCTTCTCGTTGTCGAAGGAGGCGTAGTAGTCGACGTTGGGCGTGCCGAGGATCAGACGGTCGTAGGAGATGACCGGGATGTTCGCGTCCTTGGCCTGCTGGAGCACGTTGTTCATCGACTTGTTGTCGATGGCGGCGACGATGAGGGCCTTCACACCCTGGGTGATCAGGTTCTCGATCTGGCCGACCTGCTGGTCGGGGTCGTCCTCGCCGTAGACCAGCTTGGTCTTGTAGCCCATCTTCTCCAGGTTGGAGACGACGTTGTTGCCGTCGGCGATCCACCGCTCGGAGGACTTGGTCGGCATCGCGATGCCGATGGTGGCGCCCTTGGTGCTGCCACCCTCCTCCTTGCTGCCGCCCTCACCGCTCTGACCACAGGCGGACAGGGTCAGGGCGAGGGAGGCGGCGGAGGCTATGGCGGTGAGAGCGGCTCGACGAGTGCGCATGATCATCATCCTTGATGTTTTCGGTGCCTGGAACGTTCTGGCGATGAGGACGGCGCTTTCGCGAGCGAGGGAGGAGCCGAGGGACGCCAGAAGAAGATGTGGGGGATTCTGTGTGACCGCGTCTTCTTCTGTGAAGACAGTTGGCCGGTTCGTTATGCGGGATTACTAAATCGCTTCAGGTCCCCCGGCAGGCGCGTGCCGAGCGGCGCCATGTCGCCGTCCGCCCCGTGCCGTGCCAGAAGGTCCAGAGCGAGCCGACCGCGCCGCACCCGCTCCTTGGCGGTGGACAGCGTCAGGTCGCGCATGTGGTGCCCGTAGGGGTAGATCCCGGGCGCCTTCGACAGGCCGAACTTCAGGTAGATCGGTGCGCCGCGCCGGATCAGCTCGGCGACCTCGTACATCCGCACGTAGCCGCCGAGGTCGTCGGGCGCCTCGATGTACATGTCCATCGGAGCGGCCGACACCCGCCGGATCTCGGTGAGGTGATCCAGCGTCAGATCGCTCGGCACGTTGATCGAGTCGCCGCCGAGGTTCTCGTACACCGCGTACGCGGTCGGGTTCACCGGGCCGATGAGCGCCGAGACCTTGAAGGTGGTGTCGGCCGGCAGGATGCCCGCCTCACGGGCGCGGTGCAGCGTCCAGAGCACGCCCTCGTCGGCGACGAGCAGGCACTTCACGCCCAGCTCGGTCGCGCGCACGGCGTCCTCCACGCAGCCGGCGACCGCGTCGTGGCCGCGGGCGCGCAGCCCGCCGCCCCGTGAGTCGGTACGGGTGGAGCCGCCGATGTCCCACGTGCCGCGCGGGCCGGTGAACAGGCAGAGCTCGATGTCGCGCTCGGCCGTCGCCTCCACCATCTCGGTGATCTCGGCGTCGGTGAGCATCCAGACACCGCTGCCCTGGCTGATCCGGTGGATCGGCACGTCGAGCCGCGAGGCCTCCTTGAGGACCACGGCGAGCGCCTCCGGCCCCTCCACGGAGGGAACCTCGGTGCGCCAGCGGCCACCGCCCGGGAAGGTGTGCGGAGAGGCGTCGGCG
This sequence comes from Streptomyces ossamyceticus, assembly GCF_001418475.1. GTDB lineage: Bacteria > Actinomycetota > Actinomycetes > Streptomycetales > Streptomycetaceae > Streptomyces > Streptomyces ossamyceticus. The sequence continues at coordinate 7,533 of NZ_LIQX01000123.1, forward strand.
GGGTCGAGAGCGGGCGCGTCCAGGCCGAGCGCGGCGAGCGCCTGCTCGCCGGGCCGACGGGGCGCCGAAGCGTTGGTGTCGGTCACTAGCTGTCCTTCAGGTTCGATATTTCGGACGAGGTTCGCGGCTCATCGCACAGAGATCTTGGGGTGTACGCCGGTACGGAGTAGTCAGGTACATCCGTACCGGCGTACGGCTCAGGGGTGTGTCACGGCCGCAGGAGGACCTTTCCGACCTTCGGGTCGCCGGACCCCACCAGTTCGATGGCCTCCGGGAACTCGTGCAGCGGCAGCTCGTGCGTGACGAGCGGCAGCGGGTCGAGGAGTCCGGCCCCGAAGACCCGGACGGTGTGCGCCCAGGCGTCCGGCGGTGCTCCGAACACGGTGTGCACCTCCAGCTGCCGCACGACGAGGTCCGTCGGGTCGAGGCCGTCAGCGCCCGACGCCGGGATGCCCGTCAGGACCAGCCGTCCGCCACGCCGCAGCAGCGCGGCGGCGGTGACCGCGGCGTCCGCGGAACCGGCGGTCTCGATGACGACGTCGAAGTCGCCGGGCAGCTCCTCATCCTTCGTACGGAAGTCCGAGGCACCGAACCGTCGGGACAGTTCCGCGCGGTCCGGACGGGTGCCCACGACGAGCAGTTCGGCCGGCGAGGCCGCCTTCAAGAACTGAACGGCGAACATTCCGAGGGTGCCGGTGCCCACGACGGCCACCCGCTCCCCGGGCACCGCGTTGGCCTTGAGTGCGGCCGCCGCGATGCACGCCGCCGGCTCCAGCAGCGCCGCCGCCGTCAGATCGCAGTCGTCCGGAAGAACGTGCAGCAAGCGAGCCGGAAGCGTCAACGTGGTGGCCATGGCGCCCGGCTGGGTGAAGCCGGTCTCCTCGTACCCCGCCGAACACAGCGTGGTCTCGCCCGCGTGGCAGCGGTCGCAGACCTGGCAGTTCCGGAAGCCCTCGCCGACGACCTTGCGACCTACAAGACTTGAAGGAACACCGTCGCCGACGGAGACCACCGTCCCGGACCACTCATGACCCGGCACGAGGGGGTAACGGACGTATCCCTCGGGCCTGTTGCCCTGGTAGACCTCGCGGTCGCTGCCGCAGATCCCGGAGGCGTGGACACGGACCAGTGCCTCGCCCGCCGAAGGCTGCCGGGGCTCGTGCGGCACGAGCCGGTGCTCGCCCGGAGCCTCGATGACGACGGCGGTGGCCGCGTCGGGCGAGGTCGTCACTGGGTCCCCTTGGGCTTGCGCTGCTCCCAGCCGTCGGCCCACAGGTCGAACCGGGCCTGCTGCTGCGGGAACTCCGCCGCCGCGTCCACGTCCAGCTCGACACCGAGGCCGGGCTCGTGGGACAGGTGGAAGCAGCCGTCCTCGGGATTGACCTGCGGGGCGCCCTTGATGACCTTCTTGATGTCCGCGTCCGCGAAGTCGTTGAAGTGCTCAAGGATCTTGAAGTTCGGTGCGGTGAAGCCGACCTGGAGCGAGGCGGCGGTCAGCACCGGGCCGCCCACGTTGTGCGGCGCGACCAGCATGTAGTGGGTCTCGGCGGTCGCGGCCAGCTTGCGGGTCTCCCAGATGCCGCCGATGTGGCCGACGTCCGGCTGGATGATGTCCACGGCCTGGCTCTCGAAGAGCTCCCGGAACTCGATCCGGTCGTGGATGCGCTCGCCCGTGGCGATCGGCATGTCCACCTTGGCGGCGACCTTCTCCAGCGCCTTCAGGTTCTCCGGCGGCACCGGCTCCTCCAGCCACGCGGGCTTGAAGGGGGCCAGTTCCTTGGCCAGTCGGACCGCGGTGGACGGGGAGAACCGGCCGTGCATCTCCAGCATCAGCTCGGCGTCCGGCCCGATGGCGTCCCGCACGGCCTCGATCAGCGAGACGGCGTACAGGCTCTGCTGGTGGTCGAGTTCGAAGTGGCCGGTGCCGAAGGGGTCGATCTTGAGCGCCCGGTAGCCGCGCTCCATGACGCCCCGCGCCGCCTTGTGGTACGCCTCCGGCGTGCGCTCGGTGGTGTACCAACCGTTCGCGTATGCCTTGACCTTGTCGGTGACCTTGCCGCCGAGCAACTGCCACACCGGGACGCCGAGGGCCTTGCCCTTGATGTCCCAGCAGGCCATCTCGATGACGGCGATGCCGGACATCACGATCTCGCCGGCCCGACCGTAGTCGCCGTACTTCATCCGCTTGACGAGATCCTCGACAGCGAACGGGTCGGACCCGAGAATGTGGTTGGCCTCCGCCTCGCGCAAGTAGCCCAGCAAGGCGTCGGTGTGGCCCAGCATGCGGGTCTCGCCGACTCCGGTGAGTCCCTCGTCGGTGTGCACCTGGACGTAGGTCAGGTTCCGCCACGGCGTTCCGACCACGTGTGTGCTGATTCCCGTGATGCGCACGGTGCTCCCTGTCCTTTTCGGTCTGTTCGAAATTTCGAAGCTCGTTCGAAATGCTGGCGCGACAGTAAGGACGACCCGCTCCGAGTGTCAATGGGTCGAGCGCACAACGGTCTCGTCGCGAAGGTCCCGAAGGTGGGCGATGATCAGGGCTTGAGCCGTCCTGACCCGCCAGTACACGAGGTTCCTACACAACTTTCACGAGGGCGCCTGGGAACGTCACCGGCGCGCCAAATAATCTTCCGGCGTCATGGACTACTGCCACCCGTGCCAACGGCACCTCAACGGCGCCCTGGCCTGTCCCGGGTGCGGCGCACCGGCCGAAGAGAGCCGGTCGTACATGGGCGCATCGCCCGAATCGGACGCCTTCACCGCGGAGAAAAGCGGCGAAGCGTACGAGCGCGACGCAACGTATGAGCGCGACGGAGCGAGCGAGCCCGGCGAAGCGTATGAATACGAAGAAGCGTATGAGCGTGATGAAACGCGTGATTACGGCGAAACGGATGAGTACGGCGAAGTGCGCGAAGCTGCCGGTGAGGCGCGTGAGGGCGACGGTGAGGTGAACGTCGGCGGGCGCCGGGCCGTCCGCGCCGCCTCCTCCCGGTCCAAGGGCCGCGAGCGCGGCGACCGTGCCGCCCGTCGGGACCGGCGGGCGGCCGCGCACCGCCGTCGGCGCAAGCGCCTGCTGCTGGTCGGGGCGGGGCTGGTGCTCGCCGCGGGCGGGCTGAGCCTCGCCGAACTCGGCATGGAGGCACCGCCGTCGCACCCGAACGCGGCGTCCGTGGACGACGCGGTCACCCCGTCGCCGGCGGACTCGGCGGAGGGCAGGCCGGGCGGCGACTCCGGCGTGGACGGGGTGGACGGGGTGGACGGCACGTCGCCGGACGACTCGCCCTCGCCGTCCGCCTCGGAGTCCGGGAAGTCCAAGGACGACGAGGACGCCGAGGA
>NZ_LIQX01000124.1 GCF_001418475.1 Streptomyces ossamyceticus
ACCTGACCAACCACTACTAGGGCCAAGGCGCTTCACGGACTGCTCGGCCGGCCCCGTGCAGCCGCTGACGGCCTGACCGCCGGCCACCGCGCGGCCGACTCAGGGGGTGACGTCCGCGTCGCGGGCCATGAGCGCGGCCTGGACGCGGTTGCTGACGTCCAGTGCGGTCAGGATGCGGCTGACGTGGGCCTTGACGGTGCTCTCGCGCATGGTGAGGCGGGTGGCGATCTCGGCGTTGGTGTCGCCCCGGGCGAGGAGGGCGAGTACGTCGCGTTCGCGGGGGGTGAGCCGGTCGACGCGGGCCTGGGCCTGGACCGCCTGGGGCCGGGTGGTGGCGTGGTAGCGGTCGATGAGGCGGCGGGCCGCTGTGGGGTGGAGCATCGCGGATCCGGCGGCCACCAGATGGACGGCGCGCAGGATCTCGGCGGGGTCGGTGTCCTTGAGGAGGAAGCCGTCGGCTCCGGCGCCGAGCGCGTCGTAGACGTATTGGTCGAGGTCGAAGGTGGTCAGGGTGATGACCTTCGGCGGGTGGGGCAGTGCCCTCAGCCGGGCGGTGGCGGTGATGCCGTCCATGCGGGGCATGCGCACGTCGACCAGGGCGACGTCGATGCGGTGGGCGCCGGCCTGCTCGATGGCCTGGAGGCCGTCGGCCGCCTGGGCGACGAGGTCGATCTCCGGGTCGCTGTCGAGCAGGTCGGCCAGGCCGAGGCGGACCAGGGCGTCGTCGTCGACGATCATCGCGCGGATCATGCTCATGCGGGAGTGCCGTTCTCTTCGGTGCTGTTCTCTTCCGTGCCGTTCTCTTCCCTGTCGGCCGGGTGGGGGAGGCGGGCGGCCAGGCGCCAGGAGCCCCCGCCGGCCGGCCCCACGGTCAGATGGCCGCCGAGGGCGCTGACGCGTTCGCGCAGGCCGACGAGCCCGTAGCCGGAGCCGACGGTCGCCGTCGGTCCGGGGCGACCGGCGGGGTTGGTGACCTCCACCAGGGTGGCCGGCGCCCGGTAGTCGACCGTCATGGTCACCGGGGCGCCGTCGGCGTGCTTGCGGGCGTTGGTCAGGGCTTCCTGCGCGATGCGGTACACGGCCAGACGGTGGGTGGTGGGCGCGTCCTCCGGCCGACCGTGGACCGTCAGGACCACCGACTGGGAGGCGGCACGGGCGTCGTCCACCAGCTGCCGGACATCGCCGGGCACCGGCGCGGGCACGGCACCGGCACGGTTGGGTGCGGCGCCGTGCGGCGCGGCGCCGGGAGCACGCAGCACACCGAGCACACCCCGCAGATCGGTGAGCGCTTCCGTGGAGGCGCCCCGCAGCAGGGCCAGTCGTTCGGCGACCGGCTCGGGCAGGGTGTCACCACGGGTGGCCAACACGCCCGTGTGCAGGGCGATCAGGCTGAGCCGGTGGGCGAGGACGTCGTGCATCTCCGCCGCGATCCGGGACCGCTCCGCGACCCGCGCCGCCTCCTCGCGCAGCTGTGCCTCGACACGCAGGTGCTCCACGTCGGCCGCCAGTGCCCGCACCAGACGTCGGCGGCTACCGATCCACAGGCCGACGACATACGCGAAAGCCCATATGAACAGTGCGGTGATGTACTGCTGCTGGTGCCACAACCGGGTCGGCGGATAGCCGACGAGGTTGGCGCCCAGCACCGCGACGACACAGAGGCCCGCCGCTCGCGTCCGGCGGGCCGCGGCCAGGTCGTACAGGACGACAGCCATCAGCAGTGTGCCGATCCACCCCCACCACGCGGTGACCGCGGCAACCACGAGGGGTGCGACGGGCCACCGCAGCCGCGGCACGAGCAGCACCACCGCGCACACCACGGCCGAGGCACTGATGGGGACCACATACCGGCCGTCGCTGACAAACCGCACGGCGTTCAACGCGGCGACGGCGGCGAAGAATGTCACGGTCGCGCCGCGCCCGACGGCCACCACCCCCGCCTGAATCTTGCTGCTGTTCACCGTCGGAATCCTAGGCAGGCATCCGCCGGGCGTCCTTCGACGACCGGCGACGCGTACCCCCCACTTTCGTAGGGGGAAGCCGTGGGAGAACGGCGGATTCGCCGCCGCGCGGCGATTTCTAGCGTCGTCCGCATGGATGACTGGTGCACCTCCCCCGAACGCGTTCCGGCGCAACGGCAGGCCGACCGCTGGATGTTCCTGATCGAAGCGGCCCGTGATCTGCGTACCACCGGCGCGATAGCCCCCAGCGGCAGGGCCCTGGCCCGTGCCCTGACCGATCCCGTCCGGGCCCAGGGGTCCCGTCCGCTCGCCGTCCTGGAGGTCGGCGCCGGCACCGGCCCGGTCACCCGGGCCCTGATCCCCCAACTCTCCCGGGGCAGCCGCCTGGACATCGTGGAGGCGAACCCCCGCTTCGCCGCCCAGCTGCGCCGTCTGGTCGCCGGGCACCCGGACCTGGTCCCGACGTCCGGACGGGTGCGCGTGCACGAGACCTTCGTCGAGGAGCTGGACACCGACCAGCGCTACGACGTGATCGTCTCCGGCCTGCCGCTGACCAACTTCGCCCCCGACCAGGTCGAGCGGATCATGGCCCGCTACCTGGACCTGCTGCATCCCGGCGGCACACTCACCTACTTCGCCTACCTCGGCACCCGCAGGGCACGCGCCCTGACCGCCTCCCGGGCCGAAGCACGCCGTCACGCAGCGGTGGACGAGGTCATGGCTGCCTACCAGCGCGCCCACGCCACCGGCCGCTGGACGGTCTGGGCCAACCTGCCCCCCGCCCATGTCTGGCACCTGCGTCGGCCCCGCGTGTCCGCGCAATCCTCCGAGCGGCGTCTCGCCGAGGCGCGTCGGTGAACGCCGTCGCCGACATCCTGGGCCACCTCCCGCCGGTCGCGGTCTACGCGGTCGTGGCCGCGGCGGTGCTGGCCGAGTCGGTTCTGCTGGTGGGCGCGTTCATCCCCACCCTGACCCTGCTCCTGACCGCGGGCGCGCTCGCCCGGACCGGGCACGTCAGCCTGCTCCTGATCATCGTCGCGGCGGCCGGCACCGTCGTGGCCGGTGACTTCCTCGCCCATCGCACCGGCCGGTTCCTCGCCGACCGGCTGCGCACCGGCGCGGCGGGCCGTCGCGTTCCGCCCGCCGTCTGGGCGCGGGCGGAGACGCTGATGGACCGCCACGGTGGCCGCGCCGTCCTCCTCGCCCGTTTCATTCCCGTGGTCCGCACCCTCGCCCCCCACTGCGCGGGCGCCGCGCATGTGCCCTACCACCGCATCGCCCCGTACAGCGTCACCGCGGCCTGCGCCTGGGCGACCGCGGAGGCCTCGGTCGGATACGCGGCCGCCTCCTCCCTCCAGTACCTGCTCACCGTGGCCGGCCCCGCCGCGGCCCTCCTCGTCCTGATCGCGACCGCGGTCGTGCTCGCGGTGCGGCGCGGCAGACCGGGGCAGGAGGAAGGGGTGGCGTGACCGTCCGAGGGATCCGGTACGCGACCTAAAGCCCATGGCTGCTCGAACCTAAATCCCATGCCTGATTGCCTAATACCTTTAGGAAACTCCATAATCGATCCCACTCGATGGGAGGAAGACCATGGCGCGGGTGGGGCTCACCCCGGAACGTCTCGTCCGGGCGGGCGCGGAGCTGGCCGACGAGGTCGGGTTCGACGAGGTGACCGTCTCGGCGCTGGCCCGGCGGTTCGACGTCAAGGTGGCCAGCCTGTACTCGCACGTGCGGAACTCCCACGACCTACGGACCCGTATCGCCCTGCTCGCCCTGGAGGAACTCGCCGACCGTGGCGCCGCCGCGCTCGCCGGACGCGCCGGGAAGGACGCCCTGGCCGCCATGGCGAACGTGTACCGCGACTACGCCCGCGAACACCCCGGCCGCGCCACCGCCGCCCGTATGCGGCTCGACCCCGAGACGGCCGCCGCCAGCGCGGGCGTCCGACACGCCCGGATGACTCGGGCGATCCTGCGCGGCTACGACCTGGAGGAACCGGACCAGACCCACGCCGTCCGGCTGCTCGGCAGCTTCTTCCACGGCTACGTCAGCCTCGAACTCGGCGGCGGGTTCAGCCACAGCCTCCCCGACTCCGAGGAGACCTGGACCCGGCTGCTCGACGCCCTCGACGCGCTGCTGCGCAACTGGCCCGCACCCTCCGCTCCTTGACCCCAGGTGAGGCATGCACACCGACGACCACTGGATCAGCACCCCCCTCACGGCCGACCTGCTGCGCGGCGCCCTCGACCTGGAGCGCACCGAGCACGGTCTGCTCCCGCACCGGCTCCCCGCACGCGCCCGCGCCCAGTGCTCCGACCCCCAACTCGCCATGGCGGAGGCCCAGCCCTCCGGCGTACGCCTGGTGCTGCGCACCCGCGCGACCACCGTCGAACTCGACACCCTGCCCACCAAGCGGAACTACGTCGGCGCCCCGCCCCGCCCGGACGGCGTCTACGAGCTGCTCGTGGACGGCGTCCCGACGGGCCGGGGGAGCGTCACCTCGGGCCACACCCTCACCATCGACATGACGGCCGGAACCACCGAGCGCGAACCGGGCGCTCCGGGCACCGTCCGCTTCACGGACCTCCCGGACACCGACAAGACCGTCGAGATCTGGCTCCCGCACAACGAGACCACCGAACTGGTCGCGCTGCGCACCGACGCCCCCGTGGAGCCCGCCCCGGACCCCGGCCGCCGGACCTGGGTGCACCACGGCAGCTCGATCAGCCACGGCTCCGACGCCACCGGCCCCACCGGGATCTGGCCCGCCGTCGCCGCGTCCCTCGGCGGTGTCGAACTCATCAACCTGGGCTTCAGCGGCGGCGCGCTCCTCGACCCGTTCACCGCCCGCACCATCCGTGACACCCCCGCCGACCTGATCAGCCTCAAGATCGGCATCAACATCGTCAACCACGACCTCATGCGCCAGAGGGCCTTCGCCCCCGCCGTCCACGGCTTCCTCGACACCGTCCGCGACGGCCACCCCACGACGCCCCTCCTCGTCGTCTCGCCCATCCTGTGCCCCATCCACGAGACGACCCCCGGCCCCTGCGCCCCCGACTTCTCCGGCATCGGGGAGGGCCACCTGCGTTTCCGCGCCATGGGCGACCCCGCGGAGGTGCCCCTGGGCAAGCTCAACCTGGAGGTGATCCGGGCCGAACTCGCCCGCCTGGTCGCGTACCGGGCGAAGAGCGACCCGAACCTCCACCACCTGGACGGCCGCGACCTGTACGGCGAGAAGGACGCCGAGGCCCACCCCCTCCCCGACGACCTCCACCCGGACGCGCCCACCCACCGGCTCATGGGCCGCCGCTTCGCCGCCCGCGCCTTCACCGCCGAGGGCCCCTTCGCACCCTGAAGGGCAGCGGCCCCCTGGCC
>NZ_LIQX01000125.1 GCF_001418475.1 Streptomyces ossamyceticus
CGGCGGCACGCGCGCGTGCGGTGCTCCAGGAGCGGATGGCCGACCCGCCCACCCTGGAGCGACTCGCCGCGGACCTCGGCACCAGCCCCTTCGCCCTCCTGCGGGCCTTCCGCACCGCCTACGGCATGCCCCCGCACGCCTGGCTGACCGACGCCCGCGTCCGTCGGGCCAGGGCCCTGCTCGATGCGGGTACGGCCCCTGCCGAGGCCGCCGTCGCCGTCGGCTTCACGGACCAGCCGCACCTCAACCGCCACTTCAGCCGGATCGTGGGCGTCCCCCCGGGCGCGTACCAGCGGGAACGCAGAGGCGGCCCCGACGAACTGCGGGGACGCGACGGCGGTAGGGAATGCGACGGCGGTAGGGCACACGACGGCGGTAGGGCACGCGAGGGTGACAGGGGCACCGGGCGCGACAGCGAAACCCAGCGCGGCGGACGCGGGCGCAAGAACGTACAAGATTCCTAAGTGCTGATGGTCCTACCGTCCGAGGTGTGGCAGAACAGACAGCTTTCGCAGGCACGCACGACACAGGGGGCGCCAAGCCCGATCGGGCCGTCGTCCGGGACGCCCTGGCGGTCGGGGTCGCCGTCGGGCTGTCCGGGTTCGCCTTCGGGGTGACCTCGGCCGGCAGCGGGCTCAGCCTGCCGCAGACCTGTGCGTTGAGCCTGCTGGTGTTCACCGGTGCCTCCCAGTTCGCCCTGGTGGGCGCGCTTGCGGCCGGCGGCAATCCGTTCACGGCGGCGGCCGGGGCCTTCTTCCTGGGGGTGCGCAACGCGTTCTACGGGCTGCGTCTGTCACAGCTGCTGGCCCTCCCGCGCGCGGTGCGGCCGTTCGCCGCCCAGTGGGTGATCGACGAGACCACGGTCGTCGCGCTCGCCCAGCCCACGCGCCGGGCCGCCCGGATCGGCTTCACGGTCACCGGGCTGAGCCTCTATCTGCTGTGGAACCTCACCACGCTCCTCGGCGCGCTCGGCGCGGAGGCCATCGGCGACACTGAGGCATGGGGACTCGACGCGGCCGGGCCCGCTGTCTTCCTGGCACTCCTCGCGCCCATGCTCAAGACCACCAGGGAACGGGCCGTGGCCGGCGTCGCGGTCCTCCTGGGGCTCGGCCTCCTGCCCGTCCTGCCCGCAGGAGTGCCGGTACTCGTGGCCGCGGCAGCCGCTCCCCTCGTCCTCTGGGCGGAGGGGCGCCGCAAGACCGGCGACCGGGAGACCGGCGACCGCGCGGTGAGTGACTCCCACGACTCCCACGACTCACAGCGCGACCAGTACGGCCCGCGGGAAGAGGACCGATGAACGTCTGGATCGCGATCGCCGTGACCGTCGTCGGCTGCTACGCCGTCAAGCTCATCGGTCTGCTGGTCCCCGAGGGCGTCCTGGAACGCCCGCTCGTCCAACGCCTGGCCGCACTCCTCCCCGTCGCGCTGCTCGCCGCCCTCACGGCGCAGCAGACCTTCGCCGACGGACGTGCGCTCGTGCTGGACGCGAGGGCAGCGGGAGTCGCCGCGGCCGCCGTCGCCCTCCTCCTGCGCGCGCCCTTCCTGCTGGTCGTGGCAGCGGCGGTGATCATGACGGCGGGAGTGCGGGCGATCACTGGCTGAGACAGCGGCACGCGTACGCGTGCGCCCGTTCATGCGCGCACGCGTACACCAGGGCATCCCGCCTGCCGGTGGCTCGCTCAGGTCTGTCGAATCCCCAGCACTGTGGCTGTCATCTCCTCAGCCGATCGACCGCCCGTACGCGTGCAGTGTGCGCAGTGCCTCGATCGTCACGATCGGGCGGCTCTCCAGGGCGGTCCCCGGGGCCCACTGGCGCCAGCGGATCGGCCATCCGCCGTCGTCGCGCTGCTCGCTCTCCAGGAAGTCGAGCGAACGGGACATCTCCTCGTCGGTGAACCACGCGCGCGCGAGCGACTCCGGCGTACGCGCGAAGTCGAACGGGAAGTGATGCTCACCCGGCGCGTAACCGGACGCCACGGGACACTCCTCCAGCCGCCCGGGATCCAGCACGGACAGCCGCTGTTCGCGCACCAGTCGGCCGAGCCGGTCGGCGGCCGCCAGCGCGCGCGGACGGTCGGGCACGGAGTCCAGGAACGCCACGGCGGCCTGGACCTCGTACGGGTGCGACTTCTCCAGCGTCTCGACCGCGTGCCAGCAGAAGTCGGTCGCCCGGAACAGCCACGCGTGCCACACCTGGTTGCGGTGCAACAAGCCCACCACGGGCCCGGTGGCCAGCAGCTCACTGGGCGGGTCGTCGACGATCGGCACGAACGGGGCCGCCGGATATCCGCGCTGACCGGGATGTACGGCAGGCAGGGCGCCGTCCGGGTTCGACACCGACGTCAGATAGCGGCACACGCGCTCCACCCGCTGTCCGGCACACCGCCCGATCGAGTCCAGGACCCGCAACGCGTGCCCGGTGTGCAGGGGCTGGCTCACCGGCCCGCGCAGATCCGGTTCGAGCGCGTGCCCGTACCCCTCGTCGGCCGTGCGGTAGGCGGCCAGCGCGGTCTCCACCGCGTCGGCGCTCCCGTCCAGGAAGTGGTACGCGAAGCGGCGCTGCTCCAGTACCCGCGCGGTCAGCCAGACGAACTGCTCGGCGCGGGCGAGCGGGGTGTGCGCCGGGGGCGATGAGGGGCGTGGGGATGCTCCGGTTTCGGCCATGCCTCAGACCGTAGGGCGGAAAGCGGTATCGGCAGGCGGTCCTGGCCAGGCCCACCCCCTGGGGCGGGATACTGGAGTCATGCGGTTGACGGTCTTCTGGCAGCGGATGGCGGAACACTTCGGCGAGGGGTACGCCGAAACCTTCGCGCGCGATCATGTGATGTCCCAACTCGGTGGACGGACGGTGCACGAGGCGCTGGACGCCGGCTGGGAGGCCAAGGACGTCTGGCGCGTGGTGTGCACGACGATGGGCGTTCCCGCCGAGAACCGCTGAAAAGCTGCCGTATCGGTCGCGCGGCCGTCGCCTCGGGGCCGGAAGGTGTAGGGGGCAGGGGCCGATTGTCGGTGGTGTGGGCGAGACTTGGTCCGTGGCCCCCTCAGACGAGACCGCGCAGGTCGAGCCCCAGGCATCCCCCTCCGGTACGGCGCCGCCCACCGGGCCCCCGGTCGGCACCAGGCCGAGTTCGGGCATGCCGCGCTGGCTGCCGCGTGCCATGGTGCTCGCGCTGTCGCTGGTCGCCGTCTTCCAACTGGGCAGTTGGGCGTTCCACCAGCTCATCGGGCTGCTGGTCAACATCCTCATCGCGTTCTTCCTGGCCCTCGCGATCGAGCCCGCAGTCAGCTGGATGGCCTCGAAGGGGCTGCGCAGGGGCTTCGCCACCTTCCTTGTCTTCCTGTTCACCCTGATCGCGGTCGCGGGCTTCGTCACCCTCCTCGGCTCGATGCTCGCCGGCCAGATCATCAAGATGGTCGAGGACTTCCCGGCCTACCTCGACTCGGTCATCAGCTGGATCAACACCACCTTCCACACCGAGCTGAGGCGCGTCGACATCCAGGAGGGGCTGCTCCGCTCCGACTGGCTGAAGCGGTACGTCCAGAACAGCGCCACCGGCGTCCTGGACGTCTCGGCGCAGGTCCTCGGCGGCCTCTTCCAGCTGCTGACGATCGGCCTGTTCTCGTTCTACTTCGCGGCCGACGGACCCCGGCTGCGGCGCGCGCTGTGCTCCGTGCTGCCGCCCGCCAAGCAGGCCGAGGTGCTGCGCGCGTGGGAGATCGCCGTCGACAAGACCGGCGGCTACCTGTACTCCCGCGGCCTGATGGCCATGATCTCCGGCATAGCCCATTACGTCCTGCTGGAGTACCTGAACGTGCCGTACGCCCCCGCCCTCGCGGTCTGGGTCGGCCTGGTCTCCCAGTTCATCCCCACGATCGGCACCTACCTCGCGGGCGCCCTGCCGATGCTGATCGCCTTCACGGTCAACCCCTGGTACGCGCTGTGGGTCCTGGTCTTCGTGGTCATCTACCAGCAGTTCGAGAACTACGTGCTGCAGCCCAAGCTGACCGCCAAGACCGTGGACATCCACCCGGCCGTCGCCTTCGGATCGGTCATCGCGGGGACCGCGCTCCTCGGCGCCGTCGGCGCGCTCATCGCCATCCCCGCCATCGCCACCCTCCAGGCGTTCCTCGGGGCCTACGTGAAGCGGTACGCAGTCACGGACGACCCACGCGTCCACGGCCACCGCAGACGCGGCTCCGGAAACCTCCTCGCCCGTCTCCGGAACCGGCCGCCCGCGGAGCGGGACGAAGACGGTTCCGGAAGCGATGTCCTCACGCGCGTGCGTGAGCGGCTGGAACACAAGTGGGGCACGAAGCGGCCGTCGGACGACGCCACTCAGGAGGAGACCGGGCCCCAGGAGAGAGACCGTCCCCAGGATGAGGGCGGTCCCCGGGAAGAGGACGGTTCGCAGGGGCCGCGCCGGGACACCGGCCCCGAGGGCAGCTCCGGGTCCGGAGGCGGCACTCCGGGGGACTGACGCCCGGCCGCGCGACGCCGCCCCCCTTCGCGGGCGCGGCGACCAGCTCCGGTGCCCGGCCATCGCCATCGCCGACGAACTGAATCCCCCCTTCCGGAAGTCCCCGGGGGACCGCGTGGTGCGCTTGACACTAAAATCGAACATCCGTTCTTATGGAGGCTCCGGCGAGCCTCTCGACGGGGAGTTCGACAGGGTTTGTGTGGAGAAGTACCCGAGTTATCCACAGGCCGGGCGGGCGTCGGGGCCCATTGTCAGTGGCAGGCGTTAGCGTCTTTCACGTGAAGCGATCGACTCAAGCAAATCGGGTGGAACCCATGGCAGGAACCGACCGCGAGAAGGCGCTCGACGCCGCGCTCGCACAGATTGAACGACAATTCGGCAAGGGCGCGGTCATGCGCATGGGCGAGCGGTCGAACGAGCCCATCGAGGTCATCCCGACCGGGTCGACCGCGCTGGACGTGGCCCTCGGTGTCGGCGGCCTGCCGCGTGGCCGAGTGGTGGAGATCTACGGCCCCGAGTCCTCCGGTAAGACGACCCTGACCCTGCACGCGGTGGCGAACGCGCAGAAGGCCGGCGGCCAGGTCGCGTTCGTGGACGCCGAGCACGCCCTCGACCCGGAGTACGCGAAGAAGCTCGGTGTCGACATCGACAACCTGATCCTGTCGCAGCCGGACAACGGCGAGCAGGCGCTGGAGATCGTGGACATGCTGGTCCGCTCCGGTGCCCTCGACCTCATCGTCATCGACTCCGTCGCCGCGCTCGTCCCGCGCGCGGAGATCGAGGGCGAGATGGGTGACAGCCACGTGGGTCTGCAGGCCCGACTGATGAGCCAGGCCCTGCGGAAGATCACCAGCGCCCTCAACCAGTCCAAGACCACCGCCATCTTCATCAACCAGCTCCGCGAGAAGATCGGCGTGATGTTCGGCTCCCCGGAGACGACCACCGGTGGCCGCGCGCTGAAGTTCTACGCCTCGGTGCGTATCGACATCCGCCGCATCGAGACCCTGAAGGACGGCACGGAGGCGGTCGGCAACCGCACCCGCTGCAAGGTCGTCAAGAACAAGGTCGCACCGCCCTTCAAGCAGGCCGAGTTCGACATCCTCTACGGCCAGGGCATCAGCCGCGAGGGCGGTCTGATCGACATGGGTGTGGAGCACGGCTTCGTCCGCAAGGCCGGCGCTTGGTACACGTACGAGGGCGACCAGCTCGGCCAGGGCAAGGAGAACGCCCGCAACTTCCTCAAGGACAACCCCGACCTCGCCAACGAGATCGAGAGGAAGATCAAGCAGAAGCTGGGCGTCGGCGTACGGCCCGAGGAGCCCACCGCCGAACCGGCTGCGGACGCCGCGGCCTCCGCCGCACCCGCCGACGACGCGAAGGCGGTGCCGGCCCCCGCTGCCAAGACCGCCAAGACCAAGGCCGCGGCGGCCAAGAGCTAGTCCGTGACACGCAGAACGGACTGGGGCGAGCACGCATACCCCAGTGCCCCCGAGAGCCGGGGGCGCGGGGGTACAGGGGGATCCGCCGCTGAGGAGTTCGGACCGTACGCCGGCGGCGCCGACGAGGAACATGTCGCCGGCCCGCCGGAGGAGGGCGGACCCTCCGGTGGCGGCGCGCCGCGCGGTGGCCGTGGCCGTGGCGGCGGCGGGCGTGGCGGCGTCTCACCGGGCGCGGCCGACGAGACACGCGGCCTACGAGGCCGCGGGGGGCGACGGCGCGGCTTCGGGGAGTCGGCCGGCGATCCGTATGACGACGGGGGGCCACAGGACGGGGGTTCGTCTTTCTCGTCGAGGGCCGAGAAAGGGGAGTCCTCAGGGGACCCGGCTGAGCGGGCACGGGCGATCTGCCTGCGCCTGCTCACCGGGACCCCGCGGACCCGCAAGCAGCTCGCCGACGCCCTGCGCAAGCGCGAGATTCCCGACGACGTGGCGGACGAGGTGCTGTCACGGTTCGAGGAGGTCGGGCTGATCAACGACAGCGCGTTCGCGGACGCGTGGGTGGAGTCCCGCCACCACGGCCGGGGCCTGGCCCGGCGTGCCCTTGCCCGGGAGCTGCGCACCAAGGGCGTCGACTCCGCCCTCATCGACGAGGCCGTCGCCCAGCTCGACTCCGACCAGGAGGAGGCGACCGCGCGTGAGCTCGTGGCCCGCAAGCTGCGCTCCACCCGAGGCCTCGACCGTGACAAACGCCTCCGCCGCCTGGCGGGCATGCTCGCCCGCAAGGGCTACCCCGAGGGGATGGCCCTCCGGGTCGTCCGACAGGCGTTGGAGGAGGAGGGCGAGGACACGGAGGGGCTGGAGGAGGGGTTGTGAACTGCTCAGGGTTGACTGCGCACAAGCACGTTCTCCCGCGTACGGGTGAGTGCCCG
>NZ_LIQX01000126.1 GCF_001418475.1 Streptomyces ossamyceticus
CCTCCCCTCTCTCCCCCGCCTCCCCCAGCGCACGTCACCCGACACAAGCGACAGGCCGCCGTCGAACGCGGACCGGCCACCCGGCATGATCACAGGCATGATCACTGTTCATCTGAAGTACGAGATCGACCCCGACAAGCTGGAGGACTTCGAGGAGTACGGTCGCCGCTGGGTCCGCCTCGTCGACCGTTTCGGCGGGACCCACCACGGCTACTTCCTGCCGAGCGAGGGCGACAGCGACATCGCCTACGCCTTGTTCTCCTTTCCCAGCCTGGCCGCGTACGAGCAGTACCGCACGGACAGCGCCTCCGACCCGGAGTGCCAGGAAGCATTCGAACTGGCCCGTGCGACCCGCTGCATCAAGCGGTACGAGCGCCGCTTCCTGCGCCCCTTGGAGGACGTGTCCTAGGCCGGCCGGAGGCGCTGGGCGCGGTCCTGCCGCGTGGCTGTGCGCAGAGCTGCGACGACGGCCGCGGTCGTCGGGTTCGCGGCCTCCGAGTGACGCGTCGCGGCGAACAGCAGGCGCTGGATCGGGCGATCCCCGATGGGCGCTGTGCGGATGCCCGGTGCGGCCGGGTCGATGGCCGTCCGGGGAACCAGCGCGGTGGCAAGACCTGCCCGTGCGAGGGTGAGCTGGGCGGCGATGTCGGCGGTGACGTAACGTGCCGTGGGCGTGAAGCCGGCCTGGTGGCAGGCCTGGAGGATGGCCTGTCCGCATTCCGTGGTCGGCGGTGGCACGGCGAGGTCGTGGGTGGCCAGTTCCCGCAGGGCGACGGGCCGCCCCTCGGCCCGGTCCTCGGCGGTGACGACGAGCAGCGGATCATCGAGCAGCGGTGAGAGCTCGATGCCGCGGGGTGTGGCATCGGGCAGGTGGTGATACCGCTGTCCCAGCACCACATCGACCGTGCCCAGCGTGAGTTCCCTCAGTTGCGCCTGGTCGGTGACGAGACAGGTCACGGCGAGCTGCGGGTGGTCCGAGCCCAGCGCGGTCAGTGCGGGGGCCACGATCCGGGCGACGGTCGACGGCAACGCGGCGAGGGTGGCGGTGGCGCCGACCGCACCCCTGACCGCCGCGACGGCGCTCTCGGCCTCGTGTACGGCAGCGAGGATCCGGTCGGCGTGCTGAAGGAGCACCCGGCCCGCTTCCGTCAGGGCAACGGTTCGCCCGTCGGGACGCAGGAGATCCACCCCCACCTCACGCCGAAGCGCGGCCAGTTGCTGGGACACGGCACCGGCGGACAGCGCCAGTGACTGGGCGGCCGCCGCGATGGAGCCTCGGGCGGCAACGGTCTTGAGCATGTGCAGACGACGGATATCCAGCATGACTCGATAGATTAGCTAAAGGGTTTCGTCAGAAAAGATCCCCTTGACCTATTGATTCCCGAGGAGCGATCTTCGGCGTATGGAGATCTTCGACTGCATCGCCGCTGTTGCCCGCCCCCTCCACGACTTCGGTGACGAGTTCATGTCCGACGAGACGACCGCCGCCGTGGGTCTGCGTGCCGGGTTCCCCCCGGGCCGCGGCTTCTACTGCCGCGGCCGGTTCGGGGTGCTCGGCGAGGCGCCGGTCCCGGTGGTCCAAGCGGTTCAGGGCTTCCTCGGCCCTGGCCTGGTCACCCCGGGTTGGCTGGCAGGCCGGCCCGTGATGCCGGCCGGGGAAGCCGCCGCCTGCTATGCCTCGGCGGTCCGGGAGTGGGGGCGCGCCCACATCCCTCGCGATGTCGACGTCGAGCACTTCAACCGCCTGGCGCGGCAGCTGATCGATGCGGCCGACACCGACGCGCTGCCCCTGTTCTCCGGTTGGCGCGCGCAGCCCTGCCCCGCCGACGACCCGGTCGGAGCGGCCATGCAGCGCATACACGTCCTGCGGGAACACCGTGGCGCCTGCCATCTGGCGGCGGTGCGCCTGAGCGGGCTGAGTGCCCGAGAAGCGATGATCATCAACCTGGGCGTCGAGCAGGCAGACCACTACGGCTGGCCGGAGCCACAGCCGGTCGCCGCGGCCCTGGTGCCCCGATTGAGGCGGGCGGAGAACGTCACCGACGAACTGCAGGCGCCGCTCTACGCCACCCTGACCGACCGGCAACGCGCCGAATTCGCCCAGCTCGTGGGGGCGTTGACCGCCGGCCTCCGGCCTTGAGGTCGTGAACGTCCGCGCCCGGGTCGTCGCGAGGAGCGGAACGGGCGGAGCAGGTGGGACGGGCGGCACGGGCGGGAGCCGCCGACGTTTCCGTGCGGCAGCCCGGCCCACAGCCCCGCCGTACGAGCCGCGTCCCCGTCGTCGTCACCGGCTTGGTCGGCCGCGTCGAGGCGCACCCTGCCCCCGGGGCGTCGGCCGAGATCGCCGAGCGCCGTACGGCCTCACTGAGGACGACGGCGGCCGGCTCGTCGGGGCCCATCGGGGCCAGGGTGCCGCCGTGACGGCTCCGCGGAGTGCGGGCCCCGCCGGTCAGGCGGACCCGGTATCAGACACGGTCGCTCTCCTCATCGGGGGCGTGACGGCGGGACTGGACCACGGAGAAGCGGCCGGTGACGAAGGCCGGGTCGGTGAGTGCCGCGTTGGCGGCGGGGTTGGCCGCCGTGCCGTGGAAGTCGCTGAAGGCGGCGGACTGGTTGACGAAGACGGCGCCGGTCAGGTTCTCCGACAGGTGCACGCCCGCGTCCAGAGCGGTCTGGCGGGCCGCCTCCAGCACGTCGTCGTCGGTGGTGTACACGGAGGCGGTCAGTGCGCCGTACCGGCGGACCGTTTCGTGCAGGAGCCGCAGGCCGTGCGGGGTGGAGTCGGTGCCGATGACGAACGAGACCGGTCCGAACCACTCGCTGCTGTAGGTCTTCTCGTCGCTCCCGGCGTCGAGGCGGGCCACCAGCGGGGTGCGGACGACAGCGTCGGGGTGTTCGGGGTGCGCCAACTCCCGGGAGGGGTGCGCGACACGGCCGCCGAGGACCGTCGCCGCCTCCTCCAGCCGGTTCAGGACGCCCTCGTTCACGATCGCGCCCAGGGTGCCGGCGGCACGCACGGGGTCGCCGAGCAGCTTGTCCAGCGCCGCACCGAGGTCGGTGGCGAACTCGTCGGCCGTACGCGGCCCCTGGTCGGTGGTGAAGCCCTCGCGCGGGACCAGGATGTTCTGCGGTGTGGTGCACATCTGGCCGCTGTAGAGGGCCAGCGAGAAGGCCAGGTTGCGCAGCAGTCCCGCGTAGTCGTCGGTGGAGTCGACGAGGACGGTGTTCAGTCCGGCCTTCTCCGTGTGCACGGCGGCCTGGCGGGCGTTGGTCTCCAGCCAGTCGCCGAACTCGCTGGACCCGGTGAAGTCCACGATGCGCACATCGGGGTGGGTGGCCAGGGCGGTGGCGGTGCGCTCGCCGGGGCGCTGGGCGGCGAGCAGTACCACGTCCGGGTCGAATCCGGCTTCCGCCAGGACCTCACGGGCGACGCGCACCGTGATGGCCAGCGGCAGCACGGCCCGCCGATGCGGCTTGACGATCACCGGGTTGCCGGTGACCAGGCTCGCGAACAGGCCCGGGTAGCCGTTCCAGGTGGGGAAGGTGTTGCAGGCGATCAGCACGGCGACGCCGCGTCCGACCGGGGTGTACGTCTTGTCCATGACGAGCGGGCCGCCCTTGCGCTGTGGCTTGCTCCAGCGGGCGGTGGCCGGGTGGCGCTTCTGCTCGTACCAGGCGTACGCCACCGCTTCCAGCCCGCGGTCCTGGGCGTGCGGGCCGCCGGCCTGGAANNGGTGTGCTGGACGGCGTGCGCGATCTCGAAGCTCGCCGCGTTCAGCCGGGTCAGGATCTCGGCCGCGACCCCGGCCCGGGTGTCGGGGCTCGCGGCGCGCCACGGTGCGGCGGCGGCCTTGGCCGTGGCGACGGCTGTGCCGGGGGCGAGGTAGGGGTAGCTGACGTCGAGGGGGAAGCCGTAGGGCGAGAACTCGGTGGCGGGGACGGTGCCGGCGGTGGGGTGACCGTCGAGGGGGAAGGGGTTGCCGAGGAGGGCGCGGAAGGCGGCCTCGCGCTGCTGGGGCGCCTCGGCTCCGTCGGCGGCGGTGCTGGGCGTCTCCGGGTACGGCGTCCAGTAGC
>NZ_LIQX01000127.1 GCF_001418475.1 Streptomyces ossamyceticus
AGTCCCCGTACGGGGACTGGCTCAAGCGGTGGGACGAGTCGGACCACAGGAACCGCACGCTGACCACGCACATCCCGTGCGCCGAGTTCTTCGAGATCCGTGACAAGGCCCTCATCGCCCACGCCACGCAGATCGACCCCGACGGCGGCTGGTTCCGCGTCCCGATGGAGATCCAGAAGGAGGTCTGGCCCACCGAGGAGTACGAGCTCGCGAAGTCCCTCGTGGACACCTCGCTCCCGGAGGACGACCTCTTTGCGGGCATCCGCTAGCCCTGGGGGACAATGCCAGACATGAGCTTCAGCCTGGCAGTCACCACGCACGTCCTCCCCCTCGCCAAGGAGCTGGACAAGGACAAGGTCACCCCCGGCGTCCTCGGCTTCATCGTCTTCGCGGTGATGGCCCTGGCCGTCTGGGGCCTGATGAAGTCCATGAGCAAGCACATGGGCAAGGTCGACTTCGAGGAGACGCCCGACCCGGCCGCCTCCGGCAAGGGGGCCGGCACGGTCGGCACATCCCCGGCGTCCGGGAAGGCGTCTCCGGCGAAGGGCTGACCGCCCTCGCGAAGGGCTGAGCCTCCCGCGCCGGTCCCACGGCATGATTCCGTGACACCGCGACCGCACCGACATCGGCAGACACCGACACCGACGTCGGAACCGGCACCGGGTCATGGAGTCATGCTGTGCTGCCGCCCGCCCGCCCGCGGTCACCGGCCCGCCATCGGCCCGCCACCGTCGGCCCGCGCGGTCACGTCGTCACTGGCCCGCCGTCACCGCCACCCCCATCACCTCGCGGGCGTGCCGGTTCGGGACCATGCCCAGGGTCCAGGCGCGCCAGCCGGCCTCCAGGTTCACCCCGCGTTCGAGGAGCAGCTCGTACGCCTCGATGTACTCGGTGAGCTTCTCGTCACGCAGCGGGTGGGGCGTGCGGGACAGCTGGGCGAGTTCCTCCTGCGCCACGGCCGTGCCGATCTCGACGCCGCCCGGTGCGCCGTACGGCAGCATCGTGCAGCGCAGGAAGCGCGCCCAGTCCTCGCCGCGGCGGTCGCCGTAGGAGGCGAAGAGGCGCGTGGCCTCGTCGCACAGGGCGAGCGACTGCGGGATGCGGGCGTTGCCGGCGTCCACGACCGCAAGTTCCAGACACGTCCACGCCTCGCCATGGGCGACGCCGATGCGCTGGAAGTCGGCGCGGGCGTCCACCAGCAGCTGACGGGCGAAGCCCGAGTTGCGCAGCGACCCCGTCTGCACGGCCCGCTGGTCCCGGGTGACGCGTGCCGAGTGGTGCCGGGCGCAGGCCAGGCCGTACACGTCACGCATCCGCGAGAACATCGTCCGTGACCGCTCCAGCTCCCTGACCGCCTGGTCGAGGTTGCCGGTCTCCTCCAGCGACTGGCCCAGGTAGTAGCCGGTCCACGCCTCGCCGCGGGCGTCCTCGTTGTCGCGGTGGTGGGTGAGTGCCTGACGCAGGCCGTCGACGGCGGCGGAGGGGTCGCCGGCGACGAGACGGGCCCGCGCGAGCTGCGTCATGCTCCATGCCTGGCCCCGCGGGTCACGGGTGCGGCCGAACAGGTCCAGCGCGGTGCGCAGCTCGCCCTCCGCGCGCGGGACGTCGCCCATGCGCAGCAGCAGCTGGCCGAGCTGGAAGTGCGCCCAGCCCTCGCCGTGCAGGGACTCCTGCTGACGGTGGACGACGAGGGCGCGGGTCAGCAGGTCCAGCGAGTCGGCGAGCCGGGAGCGGTCGCGTTCCACCGCCGCCAGCGCGTGCATCGTCCAGGCGCGGTCGGCGGCCAGCTGGGGGACCGCCTGCATGTCCAGGGCCTCGTGCAGCTTGGCCGCCGCCTCGGTCAGATTGCCCTGGTGGTGCAGGGTGATGCCGAGGGAGCACAGGGCTCGGGCGGCGCCCGCGTCGTGGTTGGTCTCCATGTACAGGTCGACCACCGACGCCAGTGTCGTACGGGCCTTGTCCAGCTCGCCCAGCTGACGGGCCGCGATACCCGTACGCCACTGCACCGAGCGGGTCAGCAGCCCCTGGTCCACCGACTGGGCCAGCTCGCTCAGCTCACCGAGGCGGTAGAGGTCGCCGCGCAGCAGGCAGTAGTCGCACAGCGCGCCCAGCAGGCTGAGGACGGCGGCCTGGTTCACGCCCTCCGCGTGCCGCAGCGTGGAGGTGATGAAGCTCGTCTCGTCGTCCAGCCAGCGCAGCGCCTCGTCCAGCGACACGAAGCCGTGCGAGCCGAAGCGGTCCGAGCGGGTCGACATGTTGCCGTCGACCAGGCGGAGCACCGAGTCGGCGAGGTCCGCGTACGTGACGATCAGCCGCTCCTGCGCGGCCGTGCGCTCGCTCGGCTCCTCCTCGTCCACCAGCCGGGCCTGCGCGAACGCGCGCACCAGGTCGTGCAGCCGGTACCGGTTGCCGTGCACATGGTCGATCAGCCCGGCGCGGGCCAGCGCGGTGAGATGGCGGGTCGCCTCCGTCTCGTCCGTGGCGAGCAGCGACGCGGCCGCCGCCGCGCCCAGGGAGGCCCGGCCCGCCAGCGCCAGCCTGCGCAGCAGTCGGCGGGACGGCTCCGACTGGTCGGTGTACCGCAGCCACAGGGCGCGCTCGACCGGCTCGACCGGACCGTACGCGCCCAGGTCCGTGGCGAGCCGGCGTGGTGTGCGCGGGCCGAGGGACGAACCGGCGACGCGCAGCGCGAGCGGCAGTCCGCCGCACAACTGCCGGATACGGGAGAGGGATTCGATGTCGTGCGCGGGCGCGGAGCCCGTCGGGGCCGAGCCCTCGTGCGCCCCGGCCGACAGGGCGGAGGCGTCCTGGGCCGCCGTGCCCAGCAGTTCCCGCGTGTCGTCGCCGTCCAGCGCCTCGACGGGCAGCTGGTGCACCCAGGCGGGGAGGCCGGCGGGCAGCGCCAGCGGGGCGCGGGCGGTGACGAGGACGAGGCTGTCGGAGCGTTCGGGGACGAGGGTGCGGACCTGCTCGGGGTCGGAGGCGTCGTCCAGGACGATCGTGACCGGCAGCGCCGTCAGATGCTGGTGGTACAGCTCGCTCAACCGCTTGACCTGCTGGTCCTGCGAGGTGCGCTCACGGAACAGCAACTGCTCGCGGGGCGCGCCGAGCCGGTTCAGCAGATGCATCAGCGCGTCCCGTGTCGACAGCGGGGTCTCCTCGGGGCTGTCGGCGCGCAGATCGACGACGCAGGCACCGCGGAAGTGGTCCCGCAGATCGTGGGAGGCGTGGACGGCGAGCGTGGTACGGCCGGAGCCGGGCACACCGTGCAGGACGACCACCGTCGGCCGGGTCTCGGTCTCGGCGCGGGCCGCCTGCACCCACTGGCGGATCTTCGCCATCTCCGCCCGCCGGCCCGCGAACCGGTCGTCCCTCTCCGGTAGTTGGGCGAAGGACTGCTCCAGTACATTGCGCCGGCGGGCCGCCGCGCTCTTGTCGGCGCCCCGCAGCCGCGGCGCGTTCTTCTTCGCGGTGGAGGCGGTCAGGACCCGCTGCTGGTCCAGGAACGGGCGTATGCCGCGCACCTCCAGCGCCGTCAGCCACTGCAACCGCAGCTGCTCCGGGCCGCCGGGCTGGCCCAGGGCTCCCGCGTGGTGGTGCGCGGCCGGCAGATGCGAGGCGGTCACCTTCAGGACCGTCGCGACGGCGCTCGCGACACCGACGATCAGACCGGTGCTGACGGCGGTGCCCGCGTCGACGCCGAACGCCAGGTCCGTCACCACGGCGGTGCCGGCGGCGACGGCCGCCACCAGCAGGGGAGTTCCGGAGCCCTCCCGTGCGTAGCGCTGGCCGAAGGTCGGCCGGCCCGCCTCCGACTCGTCCAGTGCGCGGGTGTACGCCTCGTACTCCTCCGCCGCGTTCTGCGCCATCGTGTCCAGGGCGGCCCGTGCGCGCCCCAGCAGGACGACTCCGTCGGTACGGCCACCCGACCTGCGGACCTCCTCCTCGACCGCCCGGACCAACAGCCGTTCGGCCTCCCCCCGGTGGCTGTCCCGCATCACACGTCCCCCTTCGCCGAAACGGCTTTCCCAGGCCAGTGTGGAGCGGATGGGGCGCACTGGCGAGAGGGCATGGATCAGCCCGGGGTCGCATGCGCGGGCGCACAGGCGTTCGTGCGGACGCATGGACGGCGTTCCCATGTGCCGCCTTACGCGCACACCGCGTTCCGCGCGCGCCACGACGGCGGTCGTGGCGGACGGAGGGTCAGATCGGTTCCGTACGAGGGCTTCGGGTGCCGGTCCGCAGCAGGGCGGCGCCGGCGGGGGCCAGGGTGTGCAGGACGGACTGGCCCTGGCGGTGACTGATGATGAGGCCCGCGTCGCGCAGGACCGTGGTGTGGCGGGTGGCGGCGGCCGCCGAGACCCCTGCGGCTCGGGCGAGTTCACCGGTCGTGGCGCCGGTCACGGTCGCCTGGAGGATGACGGCGCGGGTCGTGCCGAGCAACGCGGAGAGCGGAGCCCGTGCCTGCCGGGCCTCGGCGTCGTCGGTGCGGGGAGCCCGATGACGCAGCGGATAGGCGAGGACGGGCGGAAGATCGGAATCGGCCAGCGACACCGGGCCACCCCAGCAGAAGTACGACGGCACGAGCGTGAGGCCCCGCCCCCGTAAGTACAGATCACGGTCCTCGGCGGCGTACTCCACCGACAGCGTGGGGGGTTGCCAGCGCATGTACGGTCCCAGCCCGGCCAGGAGACCGTGGACGCCGCCCTCCAGCAGGGCGCGGGCACGGACCGAGCGGTCGGCGTCGACGTGCGCCTGGATGCGCTCGCCGTGGGGGTGGATGGCGACGTCGTAGTAGGTCCGCATCGTGTGGACGAACTCCTTGCGCTCCCGGCTGTCGGCCAGCCCCCGGGACCACGTGGGCGCACCGCTCACCCGGTCCAGAACGGCCAGTTCCCGCAGGACGCGGCGGCGGGGAACGCCCAGGACCGCGTCAAGACCCGCCTCCAGGCCCTCGGATGATTCGCCCGGTGTCAGGAAATCCGGGAAATAGGCGCCACGCGGGTAAAGGGGCAGCAATACCTTACGGACGGCGGGTGCGATCCCTTTCTCGTGCAGATCCGCGCGGGCGGTCCGATGCCAGTCCGCGTAGGACCACAGGCCCCGACGGCTTTGGAAGCGGAGGAGGCTGAAAAAGATCTCCCAGAGCGGATCAGGTCGGGGCGCGACCTGGACGCGTGCGAGATCGGCGTCCGTGAAGTGTATGCGGAGCATTCAATTCCCGTCGTGGAACTGGGCTTTTGCGCTCAGACGCAAAATTATTTCGATGCGGCGGGGCGGCTGACAAGGTGCGCACAGAGCCCGATACGGATCGGCCGAAAACCAATCCGGAAGGGACCGTGGCATCCCGTACGGCAATAGCTTCGGGTGCCGCCCTACGACCCCAAGGGGGAACGAATGCGACCGAATGTCATGGCCCGGACGCTTGTCAGCCTCACCGCCGTCGTCGGAATTGCCGCCGGGGCCCTGGCCGGTGCGAGCACCAGCTTCGCGGCGTCCGAGTCTGCTCCGCGGCAGGCGGTGACCGCCGACGCCTCGGTTCTCGCGGTGGTCAACCTCGGCCTGAGCACCAACCAGGCCAAGGGCGTCCAGCGCTGGCTGAGGGCCGAGTGGGACTACAACGACTCGATCGACGGGCAGTTGGGCACCGACAGCTGGAAGGCCTTCCAGCGTCACCTCAAGGCGCACCACGGCTACGGGGGGTCCATCGACGGGATCGTCGGCAGCGGCACGGTGAGCGCGCTGCAGCGCTTCCTGAAGAACAACGGCTGGGGTTACGCCGGTGAGATCGACGGCCAGGCCGGACCCCAGACCCAGGCGGCGTTCAAGACCTTCGCCAACTGGTGCGTGAACAACTACTAGTGCCCTGGTCCCGAGCCGAGCGGCGCACCCCGGCCTCGCCGGGCCGCGCGCCGCTCGGTGGGGCCGACAACGGGCCGACGGCCGGCCTCGGCCTGCCCCGGCAGACGACAGCCACCTGTTCTCAGGGGAACATCCGCTCACAGGCCAACATCCGCTCTCAGGGGGCAACGTCCACCCTGGGCAGTCACCCGACCCAGGGGGGAAGCCATGCGCCTACGCATCCACCGCTCAGAGCGCCTCCGTATCGCCGCGATCGTCGTACTGGCCGCCGGAACGCTCCTGACCGGGGCGCCCGCGGCGAGCGCCGCGCCGTCCGAGCCCCACTGCAATCACATCGACGACTCCGCCCGGCCCACGGTCCGCCCGGGCGACGTGAGCCCCGCGGTGCGTCAGGTGCAGTGCCTCGTCAACCAGTACAGCGGCTACACCCGTTGGCTGGAGGAGGACGGGACCTACGGTCCGAAGACCCAGGACGCCGTCCGCTGGGTACAGAACTGCAACGGGACCACGGGCGGTCCCGACGGCATCGTCGGCCCCAGCACCTGGTCCCGGCTCTACACCCCCAAGCCGGAGTGCGCCTTCCAGCACCCCGCAGCCGAAGGCGCTGAGCAGGCGGAATAGAGGAACACGCGGAACACGCGGAACACACGGAACCCGCGGAACGGGCGGGCCAGGCAGGACACGACGCTTGAGACGGACAGGGAGAAGCGCACGATGAGGCACTCGGACTCCACAGGCTCCCGAAGCGGACGGCAGGGGGCCTTCCCGGCCTTCCCGGCCTCCCCCTTGCCCCGGCGGGTGCTCCTGACGGCCCTCGGAGCCGCCGCCTCGGCCGTGGTCATCGGCCCGTCGCCGGCGGCAGCCGCCCCGGCGGCGCCGTACACGCTGCTGACCCGCAGGGACTGGGGCGCGGACGAAACGCTGCGCTTCGCCGCCGACGGCAGGGAACTCTGGCCGCCCGAGTACCACCCGGTCCAGACGCTCACCGTCCACCACACCGCCGACGGCAGCACCGACCCGGACCCGGCCGCCCGGGTGCGCGCGATCTACCGCGAGGAGGCGGTCGGCGCCGACGACTACGGCGACATCGGCTACAACTACCTGATCGACGAGAACGGCAGGGTGTACGAGGGGCGCTGGTCCGGCACCGACGGCACGCCCGCCCATGACGCCGGGGGGCGGCTCGTCACCGGGGCACACGTGCAGGGCTACAACTCCGGGAACGTCGGCATCGCGCTGCTGGGCACGCTGACCGACCGGCCCGCGTCCGCCGCCGCCCGCGCCACGCTGGTCCGGCTCCTCGCCGAACTCGCCGAGCGCCACCGGATCGATCCCCTGGGCAAGGTGGCCTACCGCAACCCCGTCAGCGGCGTCAGCCGGGTCGCGCCCGCGATCGGCGGGCACCGTCACTGGGCGAACACCGACTGCCCCGGCTCGCTGTACACCGCCATGCCGTCCCTCCGCGAGGAGGTCGCGGCCCTGATGGCCGGGTGACCCGGCACTCACCCCCGTGCCGCACGGGCAGCGGTCCGGTGGGTGCGCAAGGATGGAGGTATGTCCAATCGACTCGCGCAGTCCACGTCCCCGTACCTCCTTCAGCACGCGGACAACCCTGTCGACTGGTGGCCCTGGGAGCCGGCGGCGTTCGAGGAGGCCCGGCGGCGCGGCGTCCCCATCCTGCTGAGCGTGGGCTACAGCTCCTGCCACTGGTGCCACGTCATGGCCCACGAGTCCTTCGAGGACGACGAGACCGCCGCCTACCTCAACGCCCACTTCGTCAACGTCAAGGTCGACCGCGAGGAGCGGCCCGACGTCGACGCCGTGTACATGGAGGCGGTGCAGGCTGCCACCGGGCACGGCGGCTGGCCCATGACCGTGTTCCTCACGCCGGACGCGGAGCCCTTCTACTTCGGTACGTACTTCCCGCCGGCGCCCCGCCACGGCATGCCCTCCTTCCGGCAGGTGCTGGAGGGCGTGCGGGCGGCCTGGGCGGACCGGCGGGACGAGGTCGCCGAGGTGGCCGGGAAGATCGTCCGGGACCTGGCCGGCCGGGAGCTGAAGTTCGCCGCCGTGGAGGTCCCCGGCGAGCAGGACCTCTCCCAGGCGCTGCTCGGCCTCACCCGCGAGTACGACGCCTCCCACGGCGGTTTCGGCGGGGCGCCGAAGTTCCCGCCGTCCATGGTGGTCGAGTTCCTGCTGCGGCACGCCGCCCGCACCGGCTCCGAGGGCGCCCTGGAGATGGCGCGGGACACCTGTGAACGCATGGCCCGCGGCGGCATCTACGACCAGCTCGGCGGCGGCTTCGCCCGCTACTCCGTGGACCGCGAGTGGGTCGTGCCGCACTTCGAGAAGATGCTGTACGACAACGCCCTGCTCTGCCGGGTCTACGCCCACCTGTGGCGGGCCACCGGCTCCGAGCTGGCCCGGCGGGTCGCGTTGGAGACCGCCGACTTCATGGTCCGCGAACTGCGCACCGCCGAGGGCGGGTTCGCCTCCGCGCTGGACGCCGACAGTGACGACGGCACCGGCCGTCACGTCGAGGGCGCCTTCTACGTGTGGACCCCGGAGCAGCTGACCGAGGTGCTGGGGGAGGAGGACGGGAGGCTCGCCGCCCAGTACTTCGGCGTCACCGAGGAGGGCACCTTCGAACACGGCGCCTCCGTCCTGCAACTCCCCCAGCACGAGGGCGTGTTCGACGCGGAGCGCATCGCGTCGGTCAAGGAGCGGCTGCTGAGCGCCCGCGCGGAGCGCCCAGCCCCCGGCCGGGACGACAAGGTCGTCGCCGCCTGGAACGGGCTCGCCGTCGCCGCGCTGTCCGAGACCGGCGCCTACTTCGACCGGCCCGACCTCGTGGACGCCGCCATCACCGCAGCCGACCTTCTCGTACGGCTGCACCTGGACGAGAAGGCACGGCTCGCCCGCACCAGCAGGGACGGGCAGGCCGGGGCCCACGCGGGGGTGCTGGAGGACTACGCGGACGTCGCCGAGGGGTTCCTGGCGCTCGCCTCCGTGACCGGTGAGGGCGTGTGGCTGGAGTTCGCGGGGTTCCTGCTCGACCATGTGCTCGTCCGGTTCGTCGACGAGGAGTCGGGCGCGCTGTACGACACGGCGGCCGACGCGGAGAAGCTCATCCGGCGGCCCCAGGACCCCACCGACAACGCCGTCCCCTCGGGGTGGAGCGCGGCGGCCGGGGCGCTGCTCGGGTATGCCGCGCACACCGGGTCCGAGCCCCATCGGACCGCCGCCGAGCGGGCGTTGGGCGTGGTGAAGGCGCTCGGGCCGCGGGCACCCAGGTTCACCGGCTGGGGGCTCGCCACCGCGGAGGCCCTGCTCGACGGGCCCCGGGAGGTCGCGATCGTCGGACCGGACGGTGACCCGCGGACGAGGGAACTGCACCGTACGGCCCTGCTCGCCACGGCGCCGGGCGCGGTCGTCGCCGTGGGGGCCGAGGGCAGTGACGAGTTGCCGCTGCTCGCCGACCGTCCGCTCGTCGGCGGTGCACCGGCGGCGTACGTCTGCCGTGACTTCACCTGTGACGCGCCCACGACGGACACCGACCGTCTTCGTACGGCCCTTCGAACAGCGCTGAACGGCTGAAAAGCGCCCCTGACGTGCGGAGGCGAGGTCGAACAACTGGCTGGAATTGGGTGAGTGTTCGGACTCGTCCGTTTGTGGTGTCTGTCGTTCGGAAACACGCTATTTATCGGAAGGGTCCACGGGATTCACAGTTTCCCCCTAGTCTTCTGCACTGGTACACGGCCGGAGTGACACTCCGTCAGGGGCGGCAACTCCGGTCGTGACAGGGGGATTTGGGATCTGGGGGGATCTTTCTTGCTGACGTCAGTCTTCATTGCCGTCGTCTCGCTGGCCTTGTTCTGGATGGCGGCCTTCACCCTGTGGTGGCAGATGCACGCGTGGCGCACGCCCGAGGTGCTCGCCTCCACCCGGTTCAGCAGACCCGACGGGGACGAACATGTGTCCTTCTCGCTGCTGCTGCCCGCACGCCATGAACAGGCCGTGCTCGACCACACCATCCAACGACTACTGGAATCCGGCCACGACGACTTCGAGATCATCGTGATCGTCGGCCACGACGATCCGGAGACCACGGCGGTCGCCCGAGCGGCCGAGGCCCGCGACCCGCGCGTCCGCGTCGTCGTCGACCACCATGAGAAGAAGAACAAGCCGAAAGCGATGAACACGGCGTTACCGCACTGCCGCGGTGACGTCGTCGGTGTTTTCGACGCCGAGGACCAGGTCCACCCGGAGCTGCTCTCCCACGTCGACCACGCCTTCCGCACCACCGGCGCGGACGTCGTCCAGGGCGGGGTGCAGCTGATCAACTTCCACTCCAGCTGGTACAGCCTGCGTAACTGCCTGGAGTACTTCTTCTGGTTCCGCTCCCGACTGCACCTGCACGCGCAGAAAGGGTTCATCCCGCTCGGGGGCAACACCGTCTTCGTCCGCACCGGAGTGCTGCGCGACGCCGGCGGCTGGGACCCCGACTGCCTCGCCGAGGACTGCGACCTCGGTGTACGCCTCTCCAGCGTCGGCAAGAAGGTCGTCGTCGCCTACGACTCCGACATGGTCACCCGCGAGGAGACCCCCGGCAGCCTGATGTCGCTGATGAAGCAGCGCACCCGCTGGAACCAGGGCTTCCTGCAGGTCTACCGCAAGCGGGACTGGAAGCAACTTCCAGGATTCCGGCAGCGGTTGCTCGCCCGCTACACCCTCATGACGCCGTACCTCCAGGCCGTCTCCGGCGTGATCATCCCGCTGAACGTGGCCGTCGCGCTCTTCCTCGACGTGCCCGTCGGCATCGCCTTCATCACTTTCCTGCCGGCCGTCACCGCGCTCGTGACCTTCGTGTTCGAGGTCGTCGGACTGCACGACTTCGGCAAGCAGTACGGCCTCCGCGTCCGGTTCTCCCACTACGTCAAGCTCATCGTGGGCGGCCCCTTCTACCAGGTGCTCCTCGCCCTCGCCGCCGTCCGCGCCGTCTGGCGCGAACAACGCGGCCGCAACGACTGGGAGTTGACCAGCCATGTCGGCGCACATCTCGCGAACGTGAACCGAGAGGACGTTCCTGCGTGACCTCCACACTTCCCGCGGGGACCAGGACGGAAGTCACGGTCCCCGCGCAGCGGACAGCTGCGCCCACAGCCCGTTCGACCGGTCGAACGACTCCTTCCGCTTCGCCCGGCCGCCTGCGCGATGCGCGCCCCGACCTGCTCCTGTGCGGACTCCTCCTCGTGGGGATCATGATCGTGCAGGGCTGGAACATCGCCGACTACCCGACCCTCAGCGACGACGAGGGCACCTACCTCGCCCAGGCCTGGGCGGTGCAGGAAGGCAGAGGACTCGCCCACTACACCTACTGGTACGACCACCCGCCCCTCGGCTGGATCCAGATCGCCGTCCTGACCTGGATCCCCGCCCAGCTCGCCCCCGAGTCGATGACCGTCGGCTCGATGCGCGCGGTGATGCTGGTGGTCAGCGCCGTCAGCGCGATCCTTGTCTACGTCCTCGGCCGCCGCCTGTCGCTGCCCCGCTGGGCCGCCGGCCTCGGCATGGCCCTCTTCGGGCTCTCCCCGCTGTCCGTCGTCCTCCAGCGGGAGATCTTCCTCGACAACATCGCGGTCATGTGGACGCTGCTCGCGTTCTGCCTCGCCGCCTCCCCGAGCCGTCACCTCTGGCACCACTTCGGCGCGGGCATCGCCGCCGCCGCGGCCGTCCTCACCAAGGAGACGATGCTCCTCGTCCTGCCCGCCGTGCTGCTCACCATGTGGCGGCACAGCCACCGGGACACCCGCAAGTTCGCCCTCACCGGCGCCATCACAGCCTGCACCCTGATCGGCGTCTCGTACCCTCTGTTCGCCCTCCTCAAGGGCGAGCTGTTCCCCGGCGCCGGCCACGTCTCCCTCTGGGACGGCATCGTCTACCAGATGAGCCGACCCGGCTCCGGCTTCATCCTCTCCGAGGGCACCGGCTCGTACGGCGTCCTCCAGTCCTGGCTCTACTACGACCGCGTCCTGCCCCTCGGCGGACTCGCAGGCGCCCTGCTGCTCCTGGTCACCTGGCGCTGGTCGGTGACGGCCCGCGCCCTCGCCGGACCCGCCCTCGCCGTCGCGATCCTCGCCGGGATGGCCCTGCGCCCCGGCTATCTGCCCGCGATGTACGTCATCCAGGCGCTGCCCTTCCTCGCCCTCGTCCTCGCGGGTGGCGCCGCGAGCGTCACCCACGGGGTCCTCCGCCGCCGACGGAGCGCGACGGAGAGGCGCCCGCTGACCTGGACGCGGTACGGGGTGGCCGTCGCCCTCGCCGCCGCGGCCGCCCTGTACGTCGTCCCCCGCTGGTACGACGGCAACCGCACCGCCATGACGTTCGACGCCAACGCCCCCTACCAGCAGGCCGCGAAGTGGCTCGGCAGCGAGGTCGAGGACCCCGGCCGCACCCGGGTCCTCGTCGACGACGCCCTCTGGCTCGACCTCGTCCACGAGGGCTACAGGCCCGGTCTCGGCGTCATCTGGTTCTACAAGGCGGACCTCGACCCCGCGGTCACGAAGACGATGCCGCGCGGCTGGCGCGACCTCGACTACGTGGTCGCCTCCCCGACGGTACGGCGCGACGCGGTCGACCTGCCCAACGTGAGGGCCGCGATGGAGAACTCGACACCGGTCGCCACCTTCGGCACCGGCGAGGACCGCATCGAGATCCGCAGGATCCAGGCCGCGGGAGGCGACCGATGAGCAGCGGTTACGAGTCCGTCGTCCCGGGGGAGCTGGGCGATCCGGCGGTGCGCGGCGCCGAGGTGCCCGAGCCCGGGGCCGTCACCATCGTCGTCCCCACCTTCAACGAGTCCGCCAACGTCCGGGAGCTGCTCCACCGGATCACCGAGACGGTGCCCTCCCGCCTGCCCTGCGAGGTCGTCTTCGTCGACGACTCCACCGACGACACCCCCGACGTCATCAACGAGGCCGCGCAGGACTGCCCGTTCCCGGTGACCGTCCTGCACCGCGACCGCCCGACGGGCGGGCTCGGCGGGGCCGTCGTCGAGGGCATGAAGGCCGCGACCTCCGACTGGATCGTCGTCATGGACGGCGACCTTCAGCATCCGCCGTCCCTGGTGCCCGAGCTGGTCGCGACGGGGGAGCGCTCGTCGGCGGGCCTCGTCGTCGCCTCCCGCTACATCAAGGGCGGCAGCCGCGCCGGACTCGCCGGCAGCTACCGCGTCGCCGTCTCCCGTGGCGCCACCTGGCTCACCAAGTCCCTGTTCCCGCGTCGGCTGCACGGCATCAGCGACCCGATGAGCGGCTTCTTCGCGATCCGCCGCAGCGTCGTCACCGCGGACACCCTCCAGCCCCTCGGCTACAAGATCCTCCTTGAACTGGCCGTGCGCAGCCGTCCCCGCCGGGTCACCGAGGTGCCCTTCGTCTTCCAGGACCGCTTCGCCGGCGAGTCCAAGTCGACCGCCAAGGAGGGCTTCCGGTTCCTGCGCCATCTGGCGGGCCTGCGCACCGCATCCCCGCTGGCCCGCATGATCGTCTTCGGTCTGATCGGGATCACCGGCTTCCTGCCTAACCT
Organism: Streptomyces ossamyceticus; assembly: GCF_001418475.1. Taxonomy (GTDB): domain Bacteria; phylum Actinomycetota; class Actinomycetes; order Streptomycetales; family Streptomycetaceae; genus Streptomyces; species Streptomyces ossamyceticus. The sequence goes on from NZ_LIQX01000127.1 coordinate 13,447, forward strand.
GGCCGGCCTGTACGCGCTGACCTCGGCGGGGATGCACTACCTCCCCGCCGAGATCCTCGCCAACCAGCTCGGGGTGGTCTGGAACTTCTTCCTCATCGAGCACCTGTGCTTCCGTGAGCGGCGGGCGCACCGCAGGGGCTGGGACCGCCTCGGCCGGTTCGCGGTCCTCGCCAACGCCGACCTGGTGCTGCGGATGCCGCTGATCGCCCTGTTCGTCGGCCAGTTCGGCATGGGGGCGCTGCCCGCCACGGCGCTCGCTCTGGTGACGACGTTCGTCCTGCGCTTCGCGGGCACGGAAGCGCTCGTCTACCTGCCCCGCAGGAAGCCTCGCCGTGGGGAGCGCGGCGGGGAGCAGAAGGCCGGCGGGGGGCCCGGTTCGGCCCGGAGCTCCAAGGCCGAGCAGCGGTCGGGGTCGGCCGAGTCCGCAAGGAGAACACGATGACGATCCGTCTCAAGAGCCGTACGGGAAAGAGCCGGACGGGCAAGAGCCGTACGGGAACCCGGACAGGGCACGGCCCCAGACGCAGGACGGCCCTGCTGGCCGTGGGCGCCCTCGCCGCGGGACTCCTCCTCGTCTCGCCCCAGTCGGCGTCCGCCGCCAACCTCGTCCAGAACCCCGGCTTCGAGACGGCGGGCCCGCCGGGCGCGGCCGACATGCCGTACTGCTGGGAGAAGTCCGGCTGGGGCGACAACGACTTCAGCTTCACCACGGTCGCGGACGCCCACTCCGGCACCAAGGCCATGAAGGTCGAGCTGACCCGCCGGGTCTCGGGCGACCGCAAGGCCCTGATCACCGAGTCGGCGGCCTGCGCCCCGTCGGTCTCGGTGGGCAAGCAGTACGACCTGGGCCTCTGGTACAAGTCGACGACGCCGGACACGTCCCTCACCCTCTTCCGGCACGACACCACCGCGGGCTGGCAGTACTGGACCGACCTGAAGACGCTGGACCTGGCGGCCGGCTGGACCCGGGCGTCGGTCCGCACCCCCGAGGTGCCCGCCGGCACCGACCGCATCACCTGGGGTGTCTCCGTCTACGGCACCGGCTCGGTCACCACCGACGACTACACGATGGACCAGGTCGCCGACCCCGTCCCGGAACCCGAGTGCACTGGCACACCGGCGGAGTGCGCGAACGGGCGCTGGGACGTCCTGCCCACCCGGAACCCCGTACGCTCCATGCACTCCGTCGTCCTCAACAACGGCAAGGTGCTGCTGATCGCCGGCTCCGGCAACAGCGAGGAGATGTTCCAGGCGGGCACGTTCACCTCGGCCGTCTACGACCCGAAGAAGGGTACGTACAAGCAGATCCCGACGCCCGACGACATGTTCTGCGCGGGCCACGTCCAACTCGACGACGGCCGTGTCCTGGTGATGAGCGGCAACAAGGCGTACCCGGCGGCCAACGGCTCGCACGGCTACGAGGGCTACAAGGACTCGTACGTCTTCGACCCGGTCACCGAGACGTACAGCAAGACCAACGACATGAACGACGGCCACTGGTACCCGTCGGCGACGATCCTCGGCAACGGTGACGTCATCTCGTTCGGCGGGCTGCGCGAGGACTCCACGGGTTCGGTGACGGCCGAACTGTGGTCGGACGCCGAGCAGAAGTGGCTCGAACTCTGGAAGGTCAACCAGACCTGGTCGTACTGGGGCCTGTACCCGTCGATGATCCTCATGCAGGACGGCCGCCTCTTCTACTCGGGCAGCCATGTCTTCGGCAACAACATCCCCGGCACGGGTTCGGCGATCTACGACTACGGCGCGAACACGGTCACGTCCGTGTCCGGGCTCCAGAGGAAGGACGAACGCGACCAGTCCGCGAGCGTCCTGCTGCCCCCTGCCCAGGACCAGAGGGTCCTCACCCTCGGCGGGGGCAACATCGAGTCGAACCCGGTGGCGAACCGTCTGACGGACATCATCGACCTGAAGGCCCCGAACCCGGCGTACGTCGCCGGCCCGCCGATCCCGCAGGGCACGGTGGACCTCGGCGCCGGCAAGGTCGCCCAGACGGGCAACCAGGGCAAGATGTACGTCTCCGCGGTCCTCCTGCCCGACGGCAAGGTCCTGGAGACGGGCGGCGGCCTCCACAACCGCGCCAACCCGGTCTTCGAGGCGTCGCTCTACGACCCGGCGACGAACACGTTCGACCCGGTCGCCGCGGACCCCGAGGCCCGCGGCTACCACTCCTCGGCGTTCCTGCTCCCCGACGGCCGCGTCATGGCCACGGGCGACAACCCCGGCAACGGCTCCTGGAACCACAACGTGTCGATCTACACACCCCCGTATCTCCTGAAGGGCGCCCGCCCGAAGATCACGTCGGTGATCGACAAGGAGTGGGTGTACGGGGACACGCAGCGCATCACGGTGGACCGTCCGATCGCGAAGGCGGAACTGATCCGCCCCGCGGCGGTGACGCACTCCTCCGACCCGAACCAGCGCTATGTGGACCTGCCGCTGTCGGTCGACGGCGACAACGTCGACCTGAACGTGACGAGCAACCCGAACCTGGCCCCGCCGGGCTGGTACATGCTCTTCGCGGTCGACGCGAACGGCGTCCCGTCGGTCGCGGAATGGGTCCACCTGCAAGGCCCGTCGGCCCTCGCGAAGGCCTCGGACGAGACCCCGTCCGCGCACGTCCACGACTTCGCGGACGGGGTCTCGTCCGA
>NZ_LIQX01000128.1:0-399 GCF_001418475.1 Streptomyces ossamyceticus
GGGAGCCGTCGCCCTGACCCTGCCCGCCGGATTGGTGGAGGACGCCAAGAAGCAAGCGCGTACCACCGGAAATACTTGTCAGTAACAACGTCTAGCCCCAGCTCACCAGCGGTTCTACGGTGCCCACATGCCGAACCTGCCCGATGTCGTGCTGTGGTCGATACCCGCGTTTGTGCTGCTCACCGTGATCGAGGTGATCAGCTACCGGCTCCATCCGGACGAGGATGCCGCCGGGTACGAGGCGAAGGACGCCGCGACGAGCGTCGGCATGGGACTCGGGAGTCTCGTGTTCGACTTCCTGTGGAAGATCCCGATCGTCGCCCTCTACACGGCGATCTACGAGCTGACCCCGCTGCGTGTGCCCGTGCTGTGGTGGACGGTCCCGCTGATGCTGCTCGC
>NZ_LIQX01000128.1:457-21027 GCF_001418475.1 Streptomyces ossamyceticus
AGTTCAACCTCACCACCGCGCTGCGCCAGCCCTGGACCACCTGGACCGTGTGGCCCTTCTACGTCCCCCTCATCGCCCTCGGCGTGCACCCGGCGGCGCTCGCGTTCTGCTCGTCGGCCAACCTCGTGTACCAGTTCTGGATCCACACCGAGCGGATCGGCAAGCTGCACCCGGCGTTCGAGTTCGTGTTCAACACGCCGTCGCACCACCGGGTCCACCACGCCTCCCAGGGCGGCTACCTCGACCGCAACTTCGGCGGCATCCTCATCGTCTGGGACCGGCTGTTCGGTTCCTTCGTCGCGGAGACCGAGCGGCCCGTCTACGGCCTGACCAAGAACATCGGCACCTACAACCCGCTGCGGGTCGCCACCCACGAGTACGTCGCCATCGCCAAGGACCTGAGGGCGGCGCGGAGTTGGAGCGAGCGGGCCGGGCGGGTCTTCCGGGGGCCCGGCTGGGGGCCGGCGTCGCGGCGCGCGGCGGCCGAGGAGAAGTCGGCGGTCGGGGAGAAGTCGGCGGCCGAGGAGAAGCCCGCCGTCACGGAGACGGCCGCGTGAGAGGGCCGGGCGGACAGCCCCTCCTCGTCGGTTTCGGGCTCGCCGCCGCCGTCGACCTCGGCTCCCTTGCCGCCGGGTTCACCCCCGGGCACACGGTCGCCAAGCCGCTGCTGATGCCGTTGCTCGCCGCGTACGTCCACGCGCGCGGCGGCCCGCGGCTGCTGATCGCCGCCCTGCTCTGCGGCTGGGGCGGGGACGTCCTCCTCCTCTCCGACGCCGAGCCTGCCTTCCTCGCCGGGATGGGCTGCTTCGCGGCGGGCCACGTCTGCTATCTCGTCCTCTTCGGGAAGCGGGCACGGCAGGCGAGCGCCTCGCACGGCGCCACGGACAGGGGTTCGCCCGTGGTGGGGGAGCGGGGGGCACGCGCGCGTGCCCTCCGGTTGCCCGCCGTTTACGCGCTCGCCCTCGTCGTCGCCGTGGCCGGTCTGTGGCCCGGTCTGCCGGCGGACCTGCGCGTGCCCGTCGCCGGGTACAGCGCGCTGCTGACCGCGATGGCGTGCTCCGCCGCCCGGCTGGGGGTCGTCGCCGGGGCGGGCGGCGCGCTCTTCGTGCTGTCGGACATGCTCATCGCGACCGGGGTAGCGGAGTGGCCGCAGCTCCCACGGCCCGACCTGTGGATCATGCTCACCTACATCGCCGCCCAGTACCTGCTGGCCCGGGGTGTCCTGCGGACCCTGGAGGCCGAGCTGCCCGCGCCCACCGGCGGCGGACCGGTTCCGGCGACGCCCTGAGCGACGTCGGGGCTCCGCGGGCGGTACGCACCCGATGCCGCCCGCTCGCCCGCAGCCTGAACCCGCTCGCCCGCCGCCGGTGCGCACCCGCTGTGGCCTGTCGCCTGGACTCGCCCGTTGTCGCCCACCGCCGGTGCTCACCCTCTGCCGCCGCCGTCGGCACTCACCAACGGATCGGTACCGGCAGCGCGGTGAGCAGGCCCGACACCGCCACGACGACCCCCAGGACCACCAGTTCCGCGCGGGCGGGGGCGCAGGCGTCCAGCGGGTCGGTCACATGGCGCAGCCGTAGCCGGGCCCACAGGGCGAGCGCGGCGACGGCCGCCATGAGGAGCACCTTGGCGAGCAGGGCCCGCCCGTACGCCGTCTCCGTCAGTTGGTCGAGGAACGTGCCCGGCGGCATTCGCCGGAGCGTGCTCCACAACCCGGTGGCGGTCACGGCGGCCAGCAGAACGGCGGCCACGCGCGCGTACAGGCCCAGCAGCGCCGCGCCCGCCCCCGGCGTCGCGCGCCACGCGCGCGTGCCCAGGGTGCGCAGGACGCAGAGCAGTCCTCCCACCCACAGGACCGCACACAGCAGGTGGACGAACGTCAGGGCCGTGCCGACGAGCGCGCTGTCCTCGACGGTGGGGTGCGCCCGCAACGCCTCCGCGACGACGATCGCCGTCAGGGGCACCACCTGGGTGAGCGTGCGGCGTGACCGGGCGCACAGGGCCACCGCCGCGAACGCGTTGACCTCCAGCAGGGCGAGTCGGCCGTCCCGCGTCGCGTAGAGACCGCCGACGTCGATGTCGGCGGGGGAGTCCGGCAGGAGGTTGCCGGTCGCCACCACCGAGGCCAGCCCCAGCGCGGCCACGCAACCGGCGGCCGCCGCCCCCGCCGCCCAGCCGCGGGGCGTCTGCCGGGGGCCGCCCGGCACCCGCCGGGCCAGCCGCACGACGAACAGCTCGCCCACCGGTACGCACAGCGCGGCCAGCAGCACGGTCCGCAGGAGAGCGATCCCGCCCGCCCCGGGAGCCGCCGCCTCACCGGTGCCGTCCAGCGCGACTCGTGGCCCGAACAGCGGTATCAGCGCGCCCACGGCCACCAGCAGGAGCAGCCCGACCGCCCGACCGGCGCCCGTCGGCACCCACCCCACGGGCCGCGGCCCGGAAGGCCGTTCCCCGGCACCGATCGAGGGCCGTTCCCCGGCGCCTTCGGAGGGCCGTTCCCCGGCGCCGCGGGAGGGCAGCCGCCCGGTCTCCTGCGCCCCGCTCTCCTCCGCCCTCCGTCTCGTCAGGCTCACCCCCGAAAAGTCCCCGGTCGCATCCGAAATGGGCAAGTGCCGGAAAAACTCCGGCAGTTCGACATTCCACCCATCCGTACGGCCCGAGGCGCCCGCTCTCTCAGGACGGCGCACGCGCACGGAAGCGGCAGGGCGGCGCCCGCCTCAGGCGCGCGCCGTCCCCTCGCGCCCTCGCACCACCGCTGTCCGCACCGGGCGCCTCACCCCCACCTCGCCTCGTCCGCTCCCCAGGGCCCCGGCGGCCGAGCCCAGTCACCCGGTCCGCCCTCGAAGGACACCGGCGGTAGCGCGTACCGCAGCCGTCCGACGGGACTGTCCCGCTCGGCGAGCCGGCCCTCCGCCGCGTCGAACGCCCCGCCCCCGCCGCCACCGGCGCGGTGCGCTTCCCCGAGCCGCGCTTCCCCGAGCCGCGCCTCCCCACGCCGCGCGGCACTCTCCAGGAGCCACGTCGCCGTCCGCGCCAACGACAGCCTTACGACCCGCCCGTGACCGTCCGCCGACCCCTCGGTGAGCGACCGCAGCACGGCCGCCGCCAGCAGATACCCCGTTCCGTGGTCGAGGGCCTGCGCGGGCAGCGCGCCCGGCAGCTCCGCCGAACCCTCGACCACGGCGATCCCGGTCGCCACCTGGACGAGGCTGTCGAAGCCCCGCCGCCCCGCCCACGGCCCGTACGGGCCCCACGCCGACAGTTGCGCCACGACGAGGCCGGGGCGCCGGGCGAGCAGGGCCTGAGGGGAGAGGCCGAACCGGTCCAGCGCGCCCGGCCGGTACCCGGTGACGACGACGTCCGCGCCGGCCAGCAGTTCCTCGAAGTGGCGCCGGTCTGCGGCGCGGGTCAGATCCAGTGCCGTCGACCGCTTCCCGAAGCCGGTGTCGATGTGCTGGTCGGGGAGTTCGGGCGTTCCCGGCGGGTCGACGCGCAGCACGTCCGCGCCCAGCAGGGCGAGCGTGCGGGTGGCCACCGGGCCCGCGATCACCCGGGTCAGGTCCAGGACCCGGACTCCGGCGGCGGGCAGCAGCGGGACCCCGCCCGACGAGGCCGAAACCGCGGCCACCGCCGTGGCCTCCGACGCGGTCTCCGGCGCGTCCGCATGCGGCCTCACGCGCGCGTGCGCGGTGTCCGTCCGGTCGTGTTCGACGAGCGGTCCGGCCGCCACCGCCGCGGCCTGGTCGTGCGCCGCCCACTGCTCCGGAGTACGCAGCGCGACCGCGAGACCCCCGGCCGCGTACACCGTCTCCTCGACCTCCGGCGACGACCGTTCGGCGAGCGCCGCCTCGACGGCGGTCGCGTCGCCCTCGGGCAGCCCCAGCGCGGACAGCAACCGCTCCCGGTGATGCGGGTAGTTGGCGTGCGTCCGCACCCAGCCGTCCGCCGTGCGCCAGAAACGCGACAGCGGTGCGAAGGCGACCGGCGCCCGCCCGTCGATCAGCAGATGCCGCTCGCTGACGAAGGCCGTGGCCACCGCCCCGTCGTCCACCCGTACGCGGGGCACCTCCGTGAGCCCGGCCCGCCGCGCGCCCAGCTCGGCGGCGGCCAGCGCGCACACGCCCACACAGGCCCGCGCCAGCTCCCGTACGGGGAGGCGAGCGGGCAGCGTCCCTTCCCGTACGACCGTCGACACCCGTGACAGCAGGCCGGGTTCGCCGCCCAGCGCCGCCCACGCCGACGCCAGGCTCACATCCATTCCTGCGCCCCTGCTCCCGCTCACGCCCGCATCCCTGCCCCTCACGCCCGCACCCTTGTCCGCGTACCTGTCCGCGCCCGTGTCCGCGCCCATGTCCGTCATGGGCCCACTGTGCGGTGTGGACGGGATCAACACGGGCGTCGGGGCAGCGGAAGGGCCGGGCGGTACCCGACCGCCCGGCCCTGACGCTCCCCGGAGGAGAGCTTCTGCTCGCTGACCCTGCCTCTCTGCTTGGTGAGCTTCTACTTGGTGACCGCGTCCAGCGCGTCCGCCGTGCCGAAGCCGTAGAAGCCGTTGTAGTTCTTCGGTCCCTCGCACACCGCGTCGGCCTTGCCGTCACCGTCGAGGTCGTACGGGTCCGTGCACGGTGTCGCGTCGGCCTGCGCGTACAGCAGCGCCTTCACGAGCGGTGCCGGCGCGTACGGGTGCGTCGACTTGATGAGGGCGGCGACACCCGCGACGTGCGGGGACGCCATCGACGTGCCCGCCATGTACCCCCACCGGCCGCCGGGCAGCGGGCCCAGGATGAGGCCGCTGGTCGCGGGCGGGGCCGGGGTCTGCAGACGGGTCGAGTCGCCGCCGGGCGCGGCGATGTCGATGACGCCCAGACCGTGGTTGGAGAACGACGACTTGACGCCCTTCGCGCCGGTCGCGGCGACGGTGACGACACCGGGCAGCTGGGTCGGGATGTCCAGGCACTTCGACGGGTCGATGACCCGGTCCGCCGGCGTCGTGTCGTTCGGCGACGTGGGGTCGGTGATCTCGTCGGCCGCGAGGTCGTAGTTCTCGTTGCCGGCCGCCGCGACGTTGACCGTGCCCTTCTTCTCCGCGTACCGCGACGCCCGGGTGATGGCCTCGACGAGCGCCTTCTGGTCCGGGTCGTTCTTGCAGTTGAAGTACCAGGGGTCGGTGTAATAGCTGTTGTTCGTGACGTCCACACCGTGCTCGGCGGCCCACATGAAGCCGCAGACCACGGCCTCCGTGTAGAAGAAACCGGCCGTCGTGGACACCTTGATGCCGGACACCTTCACGCCCGGTGCCACACCCGTGACGCCGACGCCGTTCTTGGCGGCGGCGATCTCCCCGGCCACATGCGTGCCGTGGGGGCTCTCCGTGGGCCCCGGCCGCCAGGCGCCGTCGGTCGTGTCGGGCTTGCCCGAGACACAGTTGACCGACGCCTTGCGGTCGAAGTTCGGCGCGATGTCCGGGTGGGTGTCGTCGACACCGGTGTCGATCACGGCGACCGTGACGTCCGGGCTGCCCAGGGACACCTCGTGGGCCTTGTCCGCCTTGATGGCCGGCAGGTCCCACTGCAACGACTCCAGCGGGTCCTGGCCCTCCGCGGCGTCGGCGGCCGCGATCTCCTCGGCGGTCAGCACCTTGGGGGTGCCGACATCGGTGGTGGACTGCGCGGGCAGCGGCGCGGTGCGCGTGGCACCGGCCGACTCCACGCCGTGCACCCGGCGGATCGCGGGCGCGAAGTCGGCGTTCGCCGAGTGGACGACGATGACGCCGATCCTGTCGTACGACGTCACGATCGTGCCGCCCGCCTCGGTGATGGCCTTCTTCACCTTGGCGGACGGTCCGTGACCGGGGCGAACGTTGACCACGTAGCTGAGCTGTGTCGCGTCGGCCGCGGCCCGGGCGGTCACCTCTGCCGCCGAGGCCGTGGCGCCGGGTACGACGACCACTGCCGTCGCCAGGGCCATCCCCAGAGGGAGCGCCGCCAGGCGACGCGAGCGCTTGCTGAGCGCTGTCATGCTGTCTCCAGTTCGTTTCGCGTGATGAGCGGTACGAGCTGTGCGGGAAGCCGTCTCCCTCGGGGTGTCGGTCCGCCCCGATTATGGGTTACTTGACGGCCTTCAGGGCGTTGACGATGCCGTGCCCGTAGAAGCCGTTGGCGCGGGGACCGCCCTCACAGACGGCGTCCGGCGTGCCGTCGCCGTTCTGGTCGTACGTCGTCGGGCAGGCCTGCTTGTCGGCCTGGGCCTTCATCAGCCACTGCAACTGCTTCGGGGACGCCCACGGGTGCGTGGACTTCAGCAGCGCGGCCACGGCGGAGGCGTGCGGCGCCGCCATCGACGTGCCCTGGAGGAAGCCGTACTTGCCCTCCGGCATCGTGGACAGGATGCGGCCGTCCTTCGACGGGGTGTCCGGCAGCTGGTAACGGCGGTCGCCGCCCGGCGCCGCGATGTCGACGACGCCGTTGCCGTACGTCGAGTAGTACGACTTCTCGTTCTTCACGCCCGTCGCGCTCACCGTGACGACACCCGGCAGCTGGGTGGGCACGTCGAAGCACTCACTCGGGTCGATGGTGCGCTCGACCGGAGTGGTGTCGTTGGGGCTGGTGGCGTCCGCGATCGCGTCGGAGGCGAGGTCGTGGTTGGAGTTGCCCGCCGACGCCAGGTTCAGCGTGCCCTTCTTCTGGGCGTACAGCTGGGCCCGGTTGACCGCGTCGACGATGGCCTTCTGGTCCGGGTCCTCCATGCAGTTGTAGAGCCACGGGTCGACGTAGTAGCTGTTGTTCGTGATCTCCACGCCGTGGTCGGCGGCGAACACGAACGCGCAGACGACGCTCTCCGCGTAGAACAGACCGCTCTTCCTGTCGGTCACGTTGATGGCGGAGACCTTGACGCCAGGAGCCACACCGGCGACGCCTATGCCGTTGCGGGCCGCGGCGATCTCACCGGCGACGTGCGTGCCGTGGTAGTCGTCCACGGTGTACGGCCGCCAGGCGCCCTCGCTGGTGTCCGCGACACCGCCGTCGCAGTTCGCCGACTGGGACTTGGAGAAGTTCGGCGCGAGGTCCGGGTGGGTGTCGTCGACGCCGGTGTCGATGACGGCGACCGTGACCCTCCGGCTGCCGTCGTTGATCTTCGCGGCCTTGTCGGCGCCGATCGAGCGCAGGTCCCACTGGTCGGCCTCGAGGGGCTCGGCGTCGGGGATGTCGGCCGAGGCGGCCCTCACCTTCGCGGCCTCCGCGTCCGTCAGGAAGTCGACGGCGCCCTCGTCCGTCGTCCCCGCCGGCGCCAGCGGCGCGGTACGGGTGAGACCTGCCGACTGCACACCGCGCACGGCACGCATCGTCGCGCCGAACTCGGGGTTGGTCGAGTGGACGACGATCACACCGATCCGGTCGTACGTGACGACGACCTTGCCGCCCGCCGCGGCGATCGCCCTCTCCACCGAGGCGATGGTGCGCCGGTCGGTGCGGGTGTTCACGACGTACGAGAGGTTCGGGCCCTCCGCGGTGGCGGTCGCGGTGGCGGGTGCGGCGAGCGGCGCCGCCGAGGCGACACCCGGCAGGAAACCGAGTGAGGCGGTCAGCGAAAGAGCGACCGGTACCGCGAGCGCGAGCCGCCGGCTGGAGCGCAGATGAGCCATGGGATCTCCACATCATCCTCAAAGAAACCGGCCCAGGGCACACGAGTGCCTGGGCAGGTACATGACTTGGTGGTGCGCCCCGAAGCTATCCCCCGCCGTCCCTGGCCAGCAATGACTTGAGGGGACCCCGGGCGAAGTAGAGGGGTATCCCTTATCGACCCGCCTGTGTCGATCCGTCGCTGAATCGATTTTCGAAAGAACGACAGACGGTTGAACCGGTCCTCTCGTGCCGCCGTGACGTTGTGCAGGGAGCCCGAGCACGATCGTGCGCCCCCTCTCACCGCTAGGAACAGAGCCGACCAGATGTCCGTAATCGACCCGTCCCCCGATCCGACGGCGAAATCGTCCCCATCCACCGTCGCGAGCGCGGCGGATACGCGAGGAGACTCCGTGGCAACCGATGCACCGCCCCCCGCGAAGGCAGAACACCATCTCCCCTCGGCCGAGGAGTTCACCGCGGTCCAGGAGAGCGCCGAGTTCGGTGAACTGCGCCGCTCCTACCGGTCGTTCGCCTTCCCGCTGACCGTCGCCTTCATCGCCTGGTACCTGCTGTACGTCCTGCTCTCCAACTACGCCGGCGACTTCATGGGGACCAAGCTCCTCGGCAACGTCAACATCGCCTTCGTCCTCGGCATCGCCCAGTTCGTCACCACGTTCCTCATCGCCTGGTGGTACTCGCGGCACGCCGCCGCGAAGCTCGACCCCAAGGCCGAGGCGATCAAGTCCCGGATGGAGGGCGGCGCATGAGCCCCGTTCAGCAGACAGTCCTCGCGGCCAACGAGGCCAGCGAGCACCGGCCGCTCATCATCACCCTGTTCGGGCTGTTCGTCCTCGCGACGCTCGCCATCACCGTCTGGGCCGGCCGCCAGACCAAGGACGCCGCCGACTTCTACGCGGGCGGCCGCCAGTTCAGCGCCTTCCAGAACGGCCTCGCCGTCTCCGGCGACTACATGTCCGCCGCGTCGTTCCTCGGCATCGCGGGCGCGATCGCCCTCTTCGGCTACGACGGCTTCCTCTACTCCATCGGCTTCCTGGTCGCCTGGCTGGTCGCCCTGCTCCTGGTCGCCGAGCCCCTCAGGAACTCCGGCCGCTACACGATGGGCGACGTCCTCGCGTACCGCATGCGCCAGCGCCCCGTGCGCACCGCCGCCGGCACGTCCACGATCGTCGTGTCGATCTTCTATCTGCTGGCCCAGATGGCGGGCGCGGGCGTCCTCGTCTCCCTGCTCCTCGGCATCACCTCCGACGCCGGCAAGATCCTGATCGTCGCCCTCGTCGGCGTCCTGATGATCGTCTACGTCTCCATCGGCGGAATGAAGGGCACCACCTGGGTCCAGATGGTGAAGGCCGTGCTGCTGATCGGCGGCACGCTCCTCATTACGTTCCTGGTGCTGCTGAAGTTCAACTTCAACATCTCCGATCTGCTCGGCACCGCCGCCGAGAACAGCGGCAAGGGCGCCGCCTTCCTGGAGCCCGGCCTCCAGTACGGCGCGACCGGCACTTCCAAGCTGGACTTCATCTCCCTCGGCATCGCCCTGGTCCTCGGCACCGCCGGCCTGCCGCACATCCTGATCCGCTTCTACACGGTGCCCAACGCCAAGGCCGCCCGTAAGTCCGTCAACTGGGCCATCGGCATCATCGGCGGCTTCTACCTGATGACCATCGCCCTCGGTTTCGGCGCCGCCGCGCTGATCGACCAGAAGGAGATCATCGCCTCCAACCCCTCGGGCAACACGGCGGCCCCGCTGCTCGCCCTGCATCTCGGCGGCGTCGACTCGGCCTGGGGTGCGATCCTGCTCGCGACGATCTCGGCGGTGGCGTTCGCGACCATCCTCGCCGTGGTCGCCGGCCTCACCCTCGCCTCGTCGTCGTCCTTCGCGCACGACATCTACGCCAACGTCATCCGCAAGGGGAAGGCGTCCGGCGCCGAGGAGGTCCGCGCGGCCCGCTGGGCGACCGTCTTCATCGGCATCGTCTCCATCGGCCTCGGCGCCCTCGCCCGCGACCTGAACGTGGCCGGCCTGGTCGCCCTCGCCTTCGCGGTCGCGGCCTCCGCCAACCTGCCGACCATCCTCTACAGCCTCTTCTGGAAGCGGTTCACCACCCAGGGCGCGCTGTGGTCGATCTACGGCGGTCTGATCGTCGCCGTCGGCCTGGTGCTGTTCTCGCCCGTCGTCTCCGGCGACCCGAAGGCGATGTTCCCGGACGTCGACTTCCACTGGTTCCCGCTGAAGAACCCGGGCATCATCTCCATCCCGTTCGGCTTCCTCATGGGCTTCCTCGGCACCGTCCTGTCCAAGGAGAAGCCCGACGAGGCCAAGTACGCCGAGTTGGAGGTCCGCTCCCTCACCGGCACCGGCGCGCACTAGCCCCGCCGGCAGCCGCCGCACCGCGCGTGCGCGCCCGCGTCGCGAAGGGGTCGTCGTAGGGATCTACGGCGGCCCCTCGCCGCGTCTCGTGGGATCGGGCCTGTGATGTCGCCACCGGTGTCACGTAGGCTCGCAGGTGTCAGGGAACGACTGATCCGGCGCGGGAGGGGGCCCACGTGCTCATCGACACCTATGGCCGAGTGGCCACCGACCTCAGGGTCTCGCTGACCGACCGGTGCAATCTGCGCTGCACCTATTGCATGCCCGAGGAGGGCCTGCAGTGGCTGGCCAAGCCCGACCTGCTCACGGACGACGAGATCGTCCGCCTCATCGACATAGCCGCCCGCACCCTCGGCATCACCGAGGTCCGCTTCACCGGCGGTGAACCGCTGCTGCGCCCCGGCCTGGTCGGCATCGTCGAGCGCGTGGCGGCGCTGGAGCCCCGCCCCCAGATGTCCCTCACCACCAACGGCATCGGCCTGAAGCGCACGGCGACGGCCCTGAAGGCGGCGGGCCTGGACCGGGTGAACGTCTCCCTGGACACCCTGCGCCCCGACGTCTTCAAGGCCCTCACCCGGCGCGATCGTCACAAGGACGTCCTGGAGGGCCTGGAAGCGGCCCGCGAGGCCGAACTGACCCCCGTCAAGGTCAACTCGGTCCTGATGCCCGGCCTCAACGACGACGAGGCCCCGGACCTCCTCGCCTGGGCCGTCGAGCACGACTACGAGCTGCGCTTCATCGAGCAGATGCCACTGGACGCGCAGCACGGCTGGAAGCGCGACGGCATGGTCACCGCCGGCGACATCCTCACCTCCCTGCGCACCCGCTTCGATCTGACCCCCGAGGGCCAGGACGAGCGGGGCTCGGCCCCGGCGGAGCGCTGGCTCGTCGACGGCGGCCCGCACCGGGTGGGCGTCATCGCCTCCGTCACCCGCCCGTTCTGCTCCGCCTGCGACCGCACCCGCCTCACCGCTGACGGCCAGGTCCGCACCTGTCTGTTCGCCCGCGAGGAGACCGACCTCAGGGCGGCCCTGCGCTCGGGCGCCCCCGACGAGGAGATCGCCCGCATCTGGCGTCTGGCGACCTGGGGCAAGAAGGCGGGCGCCGGCCTGGACGACCCGTCCTTCGTCCAGCCCGACCGACCGATGTCCGCGATCGGAGGATGAGGGCCGGTCTACGAGGCGGGCGGTCTACGAGGCGCGGTCCTCCCACTCCTTCAGCGTGACGACGTCCTTGAGGAACCCGCGCACACCGAGGAACTGGGACAGATGCTCCCGGTGTTCCTCGCACGCGAGCCAGGTCTTGCGCCGTTCCGGCGTATGGAGCTTGGGGTTGTTCCAGGCGAGCACCCAGACCGCGTCGGCACGACAGCCCTTGGCCGAGCAGACGGGGGAGGCGGGTTCGGAACCGGGGACATTGAGGATGTTCACCCGTCGACCCTAGTCGCACAAAAGGCGACGCCGAGCAGCCACGGGGGGAGCTGCCCGGCGTCGGTCTGTCGCTCCGACGGGGGATGCGGAGCGCGTACGAAGTATGTCACGGGGAAGCCTCTGCCCGGCACAGGAACTACATGATTGATCTGAGCTTTTCTTGAGGTTCGTGGTCGGAGGGATTCCGCTTCGAGCGGACCCCCGGCGCTCAGGCCCGCTCGCGCGGCTCACTGCGGTGACGGCCCACGGAGTCCGCCGGGTCGTCCTCCGAGAAGGATTCCGCGGACCCCTCGGCGGAGGGCGGCGTGATCATCGGCCGCACCGGCGGGGCGATGAACGTCGACGGCAGCGAGGGCGCGTTCTCCCGGCCCGCGTTGGCGATCACCACGGCGATGTACGGCAGAACCATTCCGAGCACCAGTGCGACGACCGCGACGTGCCGTTCGACGTTCCAGAGGACCGCCGCGGCGATCACCGCGAGCGTGCGTACCGACATCGAGATGACATAGCGGCGCTGCCTGCCCCGGACGTCGTCGGCGAGTCCCTGCCGGGCGCCGGTGATCCGGAAGACCTCGACATTGCTCTGCTTCCGCATCGCGTTCCACCACCCGCCTCTATCGGACGCTCCCCGGCCCGTTCCCCTGCCGGTCCCGCACGGTGCACGGCGGGCCGGTCCCTGTCCACGTTACGCCGCGCCTGCGTCGCCTGGGAGACCGGGTCTCCTCCCGGCAGGACGGGACGAAATGCGCCGCCCCGCGTAGGGCACCGCCCGACATGCGGCGTAGAGGAGGCGGGCCGACACTGGCCGTACAGCTCACGTCGAGCCGTACGAGGAGGCAGCCATGGGCTGGTTGTGGGCGATCATCGTGGGACTCGTGCTGGGTCTGCTGGCCAAGGCGATCATTCCGGGCAAGCAGCACAGCCCGCTCTGGCTGACGACGATCTTCGGCATGCTGGGCGCCGTCGTCGGCAACGCCATCGCGCGCGGCTTCGGTGTCGAGGAGACCAAGGGCATCGACTGGAGCCGCCACATCTTCCAGGTGATCGCCGCGGTGGCCATCGTCTACCTGGGCGACAGCCTCTACATGTCGACGGTGGCCAAGAGGAAACACCGAGCCTGAGAGCCGCCGCCGCGACCGGGAGACGCCTGTCACGCGCGCGACACCGAGGGCTGGGAGACGCCTGCCGCGCAGAAGGGGCGTGAGAGCGGAGCGACCCCGCGGTTGCTCCGCCCCCACGTCCCTCGTGCTCTACGCCCCTCGGCTCTACGCCCCGGTCACCTCGACGGCGGCCAGGTTCTTCTTCCCGCGCCGCAGCACCAGCCACCGACCGTGGATGAGGTCCTCCGCAGCAGGCACGGCGTCCTCGGCGGTGATCTTCACGTTGTTCACGTACGCCCCGCCCTCCTTCACCGTGCGTCGCCCCGCGGACTTGCTGGGCACCAGCCCGACCTCGGCGAAGAGGTCCACGACCGGCGCCAGCTCGGCCACCTTGGCGTGCGGCACCTCGGACAGCGCCGCGGCCAGCGTCCGCTCGTCCAGCTCCGCCAGCTCACCCTGGCCGAACAGCGCCTTCGACGCGGCGATCACCGCGGCCGTCTGGTCGGCCCCGTGCACCAACGTCGTCAGCTCCTCGGCCAGCGCGCGCTGCGCGGCGCGGGCCTGCGGCCGCTCCTCCGTCTGCTTCTCCAGCTCCTCCAGCTCCGCACGGGACTTGAAGGACAGGATGCGCATGTACCGGGTGACGTCCCGGTCGTCCACGTTCAGCCAGAACTGGTAGAACGCGTACGGCGTCGTCATCTCCGGGTCGAGCCAGACGGCGCCGCCCTCGGTCTTGCCGAACTTGGTGCCGTCCGCCTTGGTCATCAGCGGCGTCGCCAGCGCGTGCACCTCGGCGCCCGGCTCCAGCCGGTGGATCAGGTCCAGGCCGGCCGTGAGGTTGCCCCACTGGTCGCTGCCGCCCTGCTGGAGCGTGCAGCCGTACCTCCGGTAGAGCTGGAGGAAGTCCATGCCCTGGAGGATCTGGTAGCTGAACTCGGTGTAGCTGATGCCCTGGTCGGACTCCAGGCGGCGGGCCACGGAGTCTTTCGTCAGCATCTTGTTGACGCGGAAGTGCTTGCCGATGTCCCGCAGGAACTCGATCGCGGACAGACCCTCGGTCCAGTCGAGGTTGTTGACCATGACGGCCGCGTTCTCACCCTCGAAGGACAGGAACGGCTCGATCTGGGCGCGCAGCCTGCCGACCCAGCCGGCCACCGTCTCCGGGTCGTTGAGCGTGCGCTCCGCCGTGGGGCGGGGGTCGCCGATCAGGCCCGTCGCACCGCCCACCAGCGCCAGCGGCCGGTGGCCGGCCTGCTGGAGCCGGCGCACGGTGAGCACCTGCACCAGGTGCCCGACGTGCAGGGACGGCGCGGTCGGGTCGAAACCGCAATAGAACGTGACGGGACCGTCCGCGAGAGCCTTGCGCAAAGCGTCCTCGTCGGTGGACAGGGAGAACAGCCCCCGCCACTTCAGCTCGTCGACGATGTCCGTCACGGTTCTCGTGTCTCCTCGATGATCTTCGGATGGTGGTCGGCAGCCGGGGGCGGCCGACCACGAACGACTACGAGGTTATACGCCCTGGCTGACAGAGCTCATATTGAAATCCGGCACCCGCAGCGCGGGGGTGGCCGCCCTGGTGAAGTAGTCGCTCCACTCCCTCGGCAGGGTCTTCTCCGTGCGGCCCGCCTCGGTGGCCCGCCCGAGCAGGTCCACCGGCGACTCGTTGAACCGGAAGTTGTTGACCTCGCCCGTCACCTCGCCGTTCTCCACGAGGTAGACGCCGTCGCGGGTCAGCCCGGTCAGCAGCAGCGTCGCCGGGTCGACCTCGCGGATGTACCACAGGCAGGTCAGCAGCAGCCCGCGCTCGGTGTTCGCGACCATCTCCTCCAGGGAGCGGTCCTCGCCGCCGTCGAGGATGAGGTTGCCGATGGCGGGCACCACCGGCAGACCGGTCAGGCCCGCGCTGTGCCGGGTGGTGGGCAGATGCGCGATCTCGCCCTCACGGATCCAGTCGGTCGCCTTCAGCGGCAGCCCGTTGTCGAACACCGAGCTGTCCCCGCCGGAGGAGTGGGCGAGCACGAAGGGCGCCGACTCCAGCCCCGGCTCGAAGGGGTCGCTGCGCAGCGACAGCGGCAGGTCGGTGAGCCGCTCGCCGATCCGGGTGCCGCCACCGGGCTTGCTGAACACGGTCCGGCCCTCGGCGGCGTCCCGCGCCGACGCCGACCACATCTGGTAGATCAGCAGGTCGGCCACGGCCGTCGGCGGCAGCAGCGTCTCGTACCGTCCGGCGGGCAGCCCGATCCGCCGCTCGGCCCACCCGAGCCGTACGGCCAGCTCCGCGTCCAGGGCCGCCGGGTCGACGTCCTTGAAGTCCCGCGTGGAGCGGCCCGCCCACGCCGAGCGCGTGCGGTCCGGGGACTTGGCGTTGAGCTCCAGCGTGCCGTTCGGCTGGTCGTGCCGCAGGCGCAGCCCCGTCGACGTGCCCAGATAGCTGGTGACCAGCTCGTGGTTGGCGAAGCCGTACAGCTCGCGGCCGCCCGCACGCGCGCGTGCGAAGGACTCGCCCAGCGCCGGGGCGAAGTCGGCGAACACCGCGGAGGAGGTCTCCGCGGGCGGCTCCGTGAAGTCGGGCGACGGCTGCACGCCCGTGACCAGCGGCTGGGCGTCCTCGGCGGGCCCGGCCCCGCGCGCGGCCTCCTCCGCGGCCCGCACCAGCGGCTCCAGTTCCTCGGCGGTGACGGCCGAGCGGGACACGACACCGGAGGCGGTGCCCTCCTTGCCGTCGACCGTGGCGACGACGGTCACCGACCGCCCCCGCGTGACCCCGTTCGTGGTCAGCGCGTTGCCCGCCCAGCGCAGGTTGGCCGACGAGTACTCGTCGGCGATGACCACGCACCCGTCGGCCCGGGACAGTTCGAGAGCCCGCTCGACGATCTCGTGCGGCTTGTGTGCCTTCTTGACGGGCGCGCTCATCGACCTGCCTCCTGCGTGGTGTTCAGAATGTTGACGCCCTTGAACAGGGCGGAGGGGCAGCCGTGCGAGACCGCGGCGACCTGGCCCGGCTGGGCCTTGCCGCAGTTGAAGGCACCGCCGAGGACATACGTCTGCGGCCCGCCCACGGCCGCCATGGAACCCCAGAAGTCGGTTGTCGTCGCCTGGTACGCGACGTCCCGCAGCTGCCCGGTGATCCGCCCGTTCTCGATCTTGAAGAACCGCTGACCGGTGAACTGGAAGTTGTAGCGCTGCATGTCGATGGACCAGGACCGGTCCCCGACGACGTAGATGCCGCGGTCGACACCGCCGATCAGGTCCTCCGTGGCCAGCCCGGCCGGGTCCGGCTGGAGCGACACATTGGCCATGCGCTGCACGGGCACGTGCCGGGGGGAGTCGGCGTACGCGCAGCCGTTGGAGCGGCCGAGCTTCGTCAACCGGGCGATGCGGCGGTCCAGTTGGTAGCCGACGAGGGTGCCGTCCTTCACGAGGTCCCAGGACTGGCCCGCGACGCCCTCGTCGTCGTACCCGACGGTCGCGAGGCCGTGCTCGGCGGTGCGGTCGCCGGTGACGTTCATCAGCTCGGAGCCGTACCGGAGCTTGCCGAGCTTGTCGAAGGTGGCGAAGGACGTGCCGGCGTAGGCGGCCTCGTAGCCGAGCGCGCGGTCCAGCTCGGTGGCGTGGCCGATGGACTCGTGGATGGTCAGCCACAGGTTGGACGGGTCGACGACGAGGTCGTAGAGGCCCGCCTCGACGCTCGGGGCCCGCATCTTCTCCGCGAGCAGCTCGGGGATCCGCGCCAGCTCGTCGTCCCAGTCCCAGCCGGTGCCCGTCAGATACTCCCAGCCCCGGCCGACCGGCGGCGCCAGGGTCCGCATCGAGTCGAACT
The DNA here is from genome assembly GCF_001418475.1 of Streptomyces ossamyceticus. Taxonomy (GTDB): domain Bacteria; phylum Actinomycetota; class Actinomycetes; order Streptomycetales; family Streptomycetaceae; genus Streptomyces; species Streptomyces ossamyceticus. The sequence goes on from NZ_LIQX01000128.1 coordinate 16,819, forward strand.
CCCCGCTGGACTCGTCGACGGACACGGCGGTCAGCGACGGGTGCAGCCGGACCCGCTGCTGCGTGGTCACGGTGCCCGCGGTGTCCGCGTAGAACTTGTTCTCGTGCACGGTGAGCAGCGAGGCGTCGACGTGATTGACCCCGGGGGCCGCCAGCAGCCGCGCGCTCCAGTCCGTGAGCAGCGCGGACTTCTCCTCGTCGGGGACGGTGAACGGGTCGATCTCGTACGAGGAGATCCACGTCTTCTCCGCGTGCACGGGCTCGTCCGCCAGCTCGACCCGCTCGTCGGACCCGGCCGCCTCGATGACCTTCGCCGACAGCTTGGCCATCGCCACCGCCTGCGACGCGACCTTCGCGGCGGCGTCCATCGTCAGATCCACACCGGAGGCGAACCCCCAGGTCCCGCCGTGCACCACGCGCACCGCGTACCCGAGGTCGGTCGTGTCCGACGACCCGGCGGGCTTGGCGTCCCGCAGCCGCCAGGACGCGCTGCGCACCCGCTCGAACCGGAAGTCCGCGTGCTCGGCCCCGAGCGCACGCGCGCGTGCGAGCGCGGCGTCGGCCAGGGCCCTCAGCGGCAGTGCCGTGAAGGCTTCGTCGATGGAATGAGGCACCGAGGTCTCCCTGCTGTCGTGGCCTGTCGGGTCCGATCATGTCGCGCCCGCGGGCACCCCGACCACATCTTTCCGCGCCGACCACGTCGGCTTTCTGTAGGGACCCCACAGTGAGTCCCCCACGCCACTGTCACTGCCCGAATGCCCGCGCGACGGGCCCGACCGATAGGTTTTCGAGGAAGGCGCCTGCCGTCCAGGCAATCGGGCAGGTGTGCAGACCGCTATGGAAAGGGTGATCCGTTGAGCCGCTCGGTTCTCGTCACCGGAGGCAACCGGGGCATCGGCCTCGCCATCGCCCGCGCGTTCGCCGAGAACGGCGACAAGGTCGCGTACACATACCGCTCGGGCGAGCCGCCGGCCGCCCTCGCGGAGTTGGGCTGCCTCGCGGTCAAGTGCGACATCACCGACTCCGAGCAGGTGGAGCAGGCCTACAAGGAGATCGAGGCCGAGCACGGTCCGGTGCAGGTCCTCGTCGCCAACGCCGGCGTCACCAAGGACCAGCTCCTGATGCGGATGTCCGAGGAGGACTTCACCTCGGTCATCGACACCAACCTCACCGGTACCTTCCGTGTCGTCAAGCGCGCCAACCGCGGCATGCTGCGCGCCAAGAAGGGCCGCGTCGTGCTGATCTCGTCGGTCGTGGGCCTCTACGGCTCGCCCGGCCAGGCCAACTACGCCGCCTCCAAGGCCGCCCTGGTCGGTTTCGCGCGGTCCCTCGCCCGTGAACTGGGCTCGCGCGACATCACCTTCAACGTCGTCGCGCCCGGTTTCGTCGACACCGACATGACCAAGATCCTCACCGACGAGCAGCGCGCGGGCATCGTCTCGCAGGTGCCGCTCGGCCGGTACGCGCAGCCCGAGGAGATCGCCGCGACGGTGCGGTTCCTCGCCTCGGACGACGCCTCGTACATCACTGGAGCCGTCATCCCCGTAGACGGCGGACTGGGAATGGGTCACTGATCACCATGAGCGGAATCCTCGAGGGCAAGCGCGTCCTGATCACCGGTGTGCTGATGGAGTCCTCCATCGCCTTCCACACCGCCAAGCTGGCCCAGGAGCAGGGCGCGGAGATCATTCTCACCGCCTTCCCCCGGCCCACGCTGACCGAGCGCATCGCCAAGAAGCTCCCGAAGCCCACCAAGGTCATCGAGCTCGACGTCACCAACGAGGAGCACCTCGGGCGCCTGGCCGACATCGTCGGTGAGGAACTCGGCGGCCTCGACGGCGTCGTGCACTCCATCGGCTTCGCCCCGCAGGACGCGCTCGGTGGCAACTTCCTCAACACGCCGTTCGAGTCCGTCGCGACCGCCATGCACGTCTCGGCGTACTCCCTGAAGTCGCTGACGATGGCCTGCCTGCCGCTGATGCAGAACGGCGGCTCGGTCGTCGGCCTCACCTTCGACGCGAAGTTCGCCTGGCCGCAGTACGACTGGATGGGCCCGGCCAAGGCCGCCCTGGAGGCCACGAGCCGTTACGTCGCGCGCGACCTGGGCAAGCAGAACATCCGCTGCAACCTGGTCTCCGCCGGCCCCCTCGCCTCCATGGCCGCCAAGTCCATCCCGGGCTTCGGCGAGCTGGCCGCCGTGTGGGACGACCGTTCGCCCCTGGAGTGGGACCTCAAGGACCCGGAGCCGGCCGGCCGCGGTGTCGTCGCCCTGCTCAGCGACTGGTTCCCGAAGACCACCGGCGAGATCATCCACGTCGACGGCGGGCTGCACGCGATCGGCGCGTGACGCCACTCGCGGCCTGACGGTCGTGTCGAGGGCCCGTGTCCACCCGGACACGGGCCCTTCGCGCATCCCCCGTTCGGCCCATACGACGGGCCGCCCCGGCCGGGTGCCGCGCACGCTGGACGTACACCGCCCAGCCGCTCGGCCGAGGAGGTCTCCCTTGTGCGTCTGTCCCGCAGCTTCGCCCCCGTGGCCGTCGCCCTGGCTCTCGTACTGTCCCTTCCGTACGAAGCGATCCCGAACGCGCGCGTGGAGACCCGGAACCTGACGGGGCCACGGCACGCGCGTGTGACGGCCGACCGTCCCGACCCCTTCGGGGCGTCCTGCAACCACACGGTCGTCGGCTCCCGAGTCGTCGGGTACTGCTTCAACCCCTACCCGGACCCCGACCGGGTCCGCCTGCACATCGAGTGCGCGCGCTGGTGGGACATCGACAGCGACGGCGCCCCCGTCGAGACGGGTCCCGCGCAGACGGTGCGGTTCACCGGGCGCTGCTGGAAGGAGGTCCGCGCCGTCTGGTTCAGCCACCAGCGGCCGGACGACTGACCCCTCAGGCGCGTGGACGGCTGACCCGTCAGGGGCGGCAGTGGAACGGATAGCCGGCCGCCTCCGCCGCGGCGGACTCCGCGTCGCCCGCGCGGATCGCGTCCACGAGCCGGGCGTGGTCCATGTAGGCCTCCGGCGTCAGCTCCGCGCCAACGTCGTCGCGCAGCCAGTCCCGCAGGACCTCGCCCAGGTCCGCGTAGACGGCCGTGACGACGTCGTTGTGGGACGCGGCCACGACGGCCAGGTGGAAAGTCGAGTCGGCCGACACGAAGGTCTCCGCGTCGCCGGAGGCCCAAGCCTCCTCACGCCGGGCGAGGAGCGCCTCCAACTGCTTCAGGTCCTTCTCGGTGCGCCGCTCGGCCGCCAGCTTCGCGGCGCTCGACTCGAGGGCGGAACGCAGCTCGGCGATGTGCCGGGGGTCGGCGTCCGCGAAGCGGCGGTGCATGACCCCCGCCAGCTCGCTCGTCGCGACGACGAAGGTGCCGGAGCCCTGGCGGATGTCCAGCAGACCGTTGTGCGCGAGGGCGCGGACGGCCTCACGGACCGTGTTCCGTGCGACGCCCAGCTGCTCGACCAGCTCCGGCTCGGTCGGGATGCGGGAGCCGACCGGCCACTCACCCGAGGTGATCTGGTTCCGCAGCGCCGCGATGACCTGCTCGGACAGCGCCGAACGGCGGGGATGACTCAAGGGCATGACACACCTTCGCACGGACCGGGACGAAGGGCGTGGCCGCCCCGTCGAGAGACTCGACAACCAATCATCCTATGATTCTATGATGTAAAGCATGGTGAGCGAGGAAACCCTCAGGACGACGTCCGTGTCCACCCGCGTACCCGACCGGATCGAGTCGCCCGGCGCGGGCGGGCGACCGGGCACGCGCGCGTGGACGACCCGGCTGATGATCCTGGGCATCGTCCTGACCGCTCTCAACCTCCGGCCCACCATCACCAGCCTTGGCGCCCTCCTCGAAGAGGTGCGCGACGGACTCGGCATGAGCGGCAGCGTCGCCGGACTCCTCACCTCCGTACCGCCCCTCTGCTTCGCCCTGTTCGGGAGCCTCGCCCCACGGCTCGCCCGCCGCTTCGGCCCCGCCGCCGTGGTGTGCGCCGGCATGGCCGCGATCGCCACCGGGCTGGTCTTCCGGCCGTACACCGGCACCACCGCCGGCTTCGTGGCCGCGAGCGCCCTCGCCCTGATGGGCATCGCCGTCAGCAACGTCCTCATGCCGGTCATCGTCAAGAGCTGGTTCCCCGACCGGGTGGGCTCCATGACCGGCCTGTACTCCATGGCCCTCGCCCTCGGCACCTCCGCCGCGGCGG